>CALEIM010000170.1 GCA_937876395.1 uncultured Wenzhouxiangella sp.
TGGAAGTCGGGTGATCGCTACGACAACGAGGTCTATGTGTTGCCCAAGCACCTCGATGAAAAGGTCGCCCACCTGCACCTGGAACGCGTGGGTGCGCGGCTGACCGAGCTTTCGCCGGAGCAGGCCGACTACATCGGCGTGCCGGTCGAAGGGCCGTACAAGCCGGACCATTACCGCTACTAGTCCGACATGAGCAGGCCGCAGGTAAGCTTCGAGTTCTTTCCGCCGGGCAGTGCCAGGCAGCAGGCTGGCTTTGAGCGCGCCCGCGATCGCCTGGCCGCGCTCAAACCCGAGTACATGTCGGTAACCTTTGGTGCCGGCGGCTCGACCCGGGACCGGACCCGCGAGACGGTGCTGAACATTCTCAAGTCCACCGACATCGAGGCGGCACCGCATATTTCCTGCATGGCCAGCAGCCAGTCCGATATCGTCGAGCTGCTCGACGACTATCGGGATCAGGGCATTCGACGCCTGGTGGTACTGCGCGGTGACCGGCCTTCGGGCGGCGGCAGTCGAGTGTTCGACTATGCCGCCGATCTGGTTGGTTTCATTCGTCAGCGCCACGGCGAGCAGTTTCACCTGTCGGTTGCCTGCTATCCCGAACACCATCCTGAATCGCCGAACCCGACGCGTGATCTCGAAGACTTCCGGGCCAAGGTAAACGTCGGTGCCGACGGCGCGATTACCCAGTACTTCTTTTCGGCCGAGAGCTATTTCCGCTTCGTTGACGAGGCGCGCTCGGTCGGCGTGGAAGTGCCCATCGTTCCGGGGATCATGCCAATCACCAACTATTCGGGTCTGGCCCGCTTTTCACGCCAGTGCGGTGCCGAGATCCCGCTGTGGATCAGCAAGCGTCTGGAAGCCTGGGAGCTGGCCGATGACCGGGAGTCGCTGCTGCGTTTTGGTGAAGAGGTTGTCAGCGAACTGTGCCGGCGCCTGCTCGAAGGCGGCGCGCCGGGCCTGCATTTCTACACCCTCAATCGTGCTACACCGGCCCTGGCCGTGTGCACCAATCTGGGTCTTGGGCGTTAGTGAAACCCGCTTAGTCGCCCTTGCAGGGCGAGCACGGCAGCGGCATCGCCATCGCTACCACAGCAGCTGCTCAGGGCATCGAAGGTTTCCTGCGCCTGGTCGAACTCGCCGCGGGCCAACCGCCAGTGCGTCCGTGCGGCCAGCAGGTCGGGCAGATTCGCATTCCATCCCGCGGCCAGCGTGAGCCAGCGTTCGGCGGCGTTTGGCTGGCCGGAGTTGCTGTACGCATTGGCAATTTCGAGCATCAGCAAGACGCGCTGGCGCGGCTCGTCGAGCTGTTCAAGCTGATCAAGCGCCAACTGCCAGTTTGACAGGGCCTGTCCGGACTGGTCCTGCTGCCACCAGCGCCGCGCCTGGATGCTCAGGCCGACGGCCTTGATCAGGGCATCGGGTGATTCCAGCAGTTCGGCCAGTATTCGGTCGGCCTCGTCGAACCGGGCGTGTCGATTCAGGCACTGTGCCTTGAGCAGCTCGCGCAGTTGGAGATCACGCGGCTTGCTGATGCCCTCATCCAGGCCCTCGGCAGTTGCCAGGTGTTCGAGCGCGGCTTCAGGGCGACCAGCGATCAGCTCCAGATGGGCCAGCTCGACCAGCGCCA
Source organism: uncultured Wenzhouxiangella sp. (assembly GCA_937876395.1). Taxonomy (GTDB): domain Bacteria; phylum Pseudomonadota; class Gammaproteobacteria; order Xanthomonadales; family Wenzhouxiangellaceae; genus Wenzhouxiangella. Next base: position 1,631 of record CALEIM010000170.1, read on the forward strand.
GAACCTCACCGGCTGGCTGAGCCAGCTCGCGGTTCAGTTCGCGGGCCTGTTCGGCCTGCTGAAACGCCGAGTTGAACCGCCACAGCACGCGATCAAGGCGTGATCGAGCCAGGTGCATCTCGGCCAGGACGCTCGAATCACCTTGCGCGTGGGCCAAGGTTTCAGACTCATCGAGCCACGCGGCCGCCTGATCAAGATGGCCCAGTTCGGTGGCAATTCCGGCCGCGTAACTCAGGCTGCGGGCCAGCATCGAACCGACCCCCAGGCGTCGCTGAATGGCGATGGCCTGCTGCTGCAGGCGTGCGGCCTCGTGGAGCCGACTGCGCAGCCGGGCAATAACGGCCAGATTGGTCAGGACGGCGGATTCGCCGATCTGATTGCGGGCTTCTCGAAAGCGGCTTTGGGCGCGCAGAAGCAGCTCGGTGGCCTGATCCAGATTGCCGCGGTTGTCGGCCAGGATGCCGAGGTTGCCGAGCGCGCTGGCAGCTCCGTGCGCATCGTCGAGCTGCTCGTAGACGGCAAGCGCCTGCCCGAGCCAGCTTTCGGCCTGATCGAGATCGCCAGCCTGCCAGGCGAGCACGCCGAGCATGTTGTTGGCATGGGCTTGAATGCGCGCGGGTGAATGTGCGGAAAGCTCATCGAGCACCGCCAGATAACCCTGGCGGGCGGCGTCCGGCTCACCCATCTGCCAGCGTGCATTGGCCAGTTCATAGCGCGCGTCGGCCAGGTCGGGCTCCATGCTGAGGATGGATTCGAACAGCAGCGCGGCGGTTGCGTTCTCGCCGGCCAGCAGGGCGTCGAGACCGCGCACCAGCGCCTGGTTGACAAAGTCGTCGTCGGACAACAGGCGCGGGCCTTCGCTTTCCGTCCAGATGCCGCGAACCTGATCGGCAAGTGAGCGCGAAAAGCCCTGCACCAGGGTGGCCAGATCGCCGCGCTCCGATTCGAGTCGGACCGTCAGGCCGTCGCGACCGGTCAGCTCGGCGAGCACCTGCTGGCCGCTATCGTGTTCATGCAGTTGGGCACGCATCACGAAATTGGCACCCAAGGCTTCTTCAAGCGCGTCGAGCAGCCGGCCCGGATCGTCGTCGGCCGCCAGACCCAGACTGTCGAGCAGCGCTCCAATGCGTCGCGCCGACAGCAGCTCGACGCGGCTGTGGTGGGCGATTTCGCGGGCCAGCAGACTTTCCAGTCCGGCGGTCAACTGTAGGCCGGCCTCGCCAACGTCGACCGGGGGGAGCGAGGCGATGATGATGCGCTCGGGAGCCGTCTCGGGCGGACTCGACAGCAGCAGCCAGGCAAGCACGGCGAGCAGCAGCCCGCCGGCCAGCAGCCAGGGCACAGGCTTCGCTTTGGCAGGACCGGCCTGCGGCGCGCTCAGCCCGGGATTCGGTGGCGTCGGCTTGGCAAGGCGGGCAGCAAAACGGTAGCCCACTCGGTGAACGGTGCGAATGACGCGCTGTTCTCCGGCGCTGTCGCCGCAGGCTTGGCGCGCCTTGCGCACGCTCTGGGCAATGACGGTGTCGCTGATGATCCGATTGGGCCACAGCGCTTGGGCAATTTCGTCTTTGGAAAAGGCGTGCTCGGGGCGTTCGGCGAGCAGCACCAGCAGCTCGAAAGCTTTCGGTTCTATGTCAATGCGCTGACCCGCGCGCCGCAGCTCAAACGCATTGCGGTCAAGCTCGAACTCGGCAAAGCGCAGTATCTCAACCACTCTCAGCTTCATCAGCCGGCCGGGGCTTGGCTGCCTCGATGGCCACCTCTAGCCGGCCGTCGGCATGGATGGCGGCGCGATACATGCCGGTGGTATTGAACGGCATGCTGATTTTGCCGTGCGGATCGATCGCGATTACACCGCCATCGCCGCCGGCATCTTTGAGCAGTTCGTTGACAACCTGCTCGGCGGCGTCTTCAAGCGAGCCGCCGCCAAGCCGTGCCAGGCTGCAGATGCTGTAGGCGGCTACGTGGCGGATGAAGTGCTCGCCGTGGCCGGTTGCCGAGATGGCGCAGCTCCGGTTGTCGGCATAGGTGCCGGCGCCTATGATCGGCGAATCACCGACCCGGCCCCAGCGCTTGTTGCTCATGCCGCCGGTCGAGGTGGCCGCCGCCAGGTTGCCGGCCGAATCCAGGGCCACTGCCCCGACCGTGGAATACCAGCGCTGTGCGTCGGAAACGGCGGCCTGGCCATTGGCTTGGTTGTCGGCCTGGATGGCTTCGAGCTGCTGGCGGCGAAACTCGGTGATAAACCAGCTCTCGTCCTTGATCTCCAGGCCCCGGAAGCGGGCGAACTCCAGAGCACCGTCGCCGACCAGCATGACGTGAGGTGAATGCAGCATGACCTCGCGGGCCGCCAGGATCGGGTGACGAACGCCCTTGAGTGACGCTACCGCGCCGGCGTCGAGCGTCGCGCCGTCCATGATCGAGGCGTCCATCTCGACCGTGCCGGCATGGGTCAGCACGGCTCCGCGTCCGGCATTGAACTGCGGGTCGTCCTCAAGCATTTTCACTGCCGTAATGATCGCGTCCAGGGCGGCACCGCCCGTAGCGAGATGGTCATGCCCGGCGCGCACGGCGCGCTCCAGCGCTTCACGGATGGCGCGTTCCTGGCCAGGCGCCATCCGCTCGACCGCGATGGTGCCGGCCCCACCGTGAATGGCAATGGCAATAGGCGCTTCACCGGCTGTGCTGAACCCAAACCACCCGGACAGCAGCACCACCAGGCCGATTTTCATGATTTTCATCGCAGGCGATCCTCCCGCTGTTAAGTTTATTCAAAGACAAGTAACCCGACTATACTGCCGACTGGTGATCGTGGGAAAGGAGCACGTCAATGGGATTGTCTGCAAGCCTGATTTATGCCGCACTGCTGGGGCTGCTGTTCATTGCCCTGTCCTTGCGCGTCGTCCTGCTCAGGCACCGCCTGCAGGTAGGTATCGGCAGCGGCGGCCACGAAGAATTGACCCGAGCAATGCGCGCTCACGGCAACTTTGCCGAGTACGTGCCGCTGGCTCTGGTCCTGCTGATCCTGGTCGAGGCCGGCACCGCCGCCAGTACGCTGATCGTTCATGTGCTTGGCGCAAGCCTGGTGGTCGCTCGCCTGCTGCACGGGTATTTCGGTCTCAATCGACATGCCGGCACGTCGGCCGGGCGGCTCTGGGGCACCGCGCTGACCTGGCTGATGATGCTGATCAGTGCGCTGATATTACTGGCCACGGCGATCGGGCGCTGCCTGCTGTAATCAACGGTTTACGGTTGGGCCCAGTAAAGAGCGGTAAAAATCTTGGAATCGATGGCCAGACCCGCGGCGTTGCGCGCACCAAGCCAGGCATCGATGCGGTCGCGGGCGATGGCGTGGACGATGATGTCTTCCGTTTCATCACCGCCGCCGGCGGAAACCTGGCTCAGATTGCCGGCCTGCATGAAAATGACCATCTCGTCGGTCAAACCGGCAGAGCTGGGGCAGCGGATAATTTCTTCGAGCCGACCGGCGCGCCAGCCGGTTTCCTCCTCAAGCTCGCGTCGTGCGGCTTCAAGCAGCGGCTCGTGTTCACGTCCCGGCTCATCGCCGACCAGGCCGGCGGGCAGCTCGATCGTTCGTCGGCCGAGCGGAATTCGGTACTGCTCGACCAGTAGCAGTTCGTCGGCCGGGGTCCAGGCGATCAGCACAACGACCGGGTGGTGGCGCGAGACCAGCTCCCAGCCGTCGCGCTCCAGCAGTTCAAGATATCGTCCCGCGTACAATAGGCGGCTGGTGTTTTTCATGTCGGCCATGTCGTGCGGGTTTCCGTAGAGTCCTAAGGACGTGGGCTGAACAAATTGCTTGCGGTGCAGTCCCATTGCCCGCAATTGCCAACTTGAACAGGAATCGATTATGCGCGCTTTTGTTTTTCTCGTCAGCCTGGTCGCACTCATGCTTGCCAATCCGCTGCTGGCCCGCCAGGACGACGGCCCGGCCGCTGCACCGCCGCCAGCCGCCGCACAGGCGAACCTGAGCTCGGCCGAGCAAATGGGGCGCTGGTTTGCCCAGGCCGCCGACGCCTATCAGCGTTCGGATACCGAGGCTTGGGTCGAGGCGACCACGGAACTGCACAAGCTGCGCCCCTACAACCAGGACTTCATGCGTCATCTGGTCGAAGGTCACGCCAGTCTCGGGCAGCTCAGCCAGGCGTTCGAAATGATGCTGACCATGCAGCAGCAGGGGCTGTCGGTTGACTGGGACCGGATCGATGCCGTCGAGCCGCTGCGCGAGCACAACCTCTATGCCCATCTCAACGGCTTGATGAGCTCGGCAGGCGAGCCGTTTGGTGATCTTGAGCGCTGGGCAACGCTGGACAGCGATCATGCGATGCCCGAAGCACTGGCCTTCGACGCTGAAAGTGGTCGCATGTTGGTGGGCACCGTTCGCGACGGCTTGATTCTGAGCAGCCGCGACGGTGAGACCTGGTCAACCCTGGTGAGTGCTGCAAACGTACCGGAACTGCTGGCCGTATTTGACCTTGAGGTAGACGCCGAGCGCGGACATCTGTGGGTGGCCACCGGCCTGACCGGCCAGTTCCAGGGCGAGGCCAGGGAAGACGGCGTACGCAGCGCTCTGCTGCGCTTTGATCTGGAAAGCGGCGAGCTGCAGGCCGACTACCCACTCAACCCGGCCAGCGGTGGCCAGGTGATCGGCTCGCTGGTTCTGGCCGCCGATGGCACGGTCTTTGCTGCCGACACTCAGGTTCCGGTCATCTATCGGCTCACTCCCGGAGCGCCCGGCCTGCGCCCCTTCTTCGGCCACCAGAATTTCACCAGCCTGCGTGGTTTGGCGCTCAATGATGATGATTCAATGCTGTACGTGGCCGACTATCAACTTGGCCTGTTCGTGATCGATGCCGACGGCGGCCAGCAGGCCTGGCAGCTTGCCGTGCCGGAAACGTTCAACGCCGGCGGTATTGACGGCGTGTACTGGTGGGACAATCAACTGGTGATCATTCAAAACGGCATGACCCCGCAGCGCCTCGTGCGCCTCAAGCTGGGCGATGATGGTCTGGGCGTGACCGCGGTTGCACCGCTGGCCGCCGCCCATGAATCCTTCGATACGCCAACCTATGGCGTGATGAACGGCTCCGATCTGTATTTTCTGGCCGGCAGCCACTGGCAGCATGTCGATGCCAGCGGCGCGCCCACAGGCGAGCTGCCCGATGTGGGGCTGATGAAGATCGACGTGGCCAGCGCGGCAGTCCGGGTGGAAAGCCACGAGCTGCTCGAACGGCTCAGACGCCAGGACCAGGCGGCCGGAGGGAATTAACCGGCTGGCTGGCTGTGGAGGCGCTGATCGGCGTATTCTGAGCTTCACTTGCGAGTCTGGCTCGGTGCAGACGTTCGCGTAAGGGGCGCCCAAAACCAAGCCGGTCGAGCAGGGCATCCAGCGCATCGCCATCGCCGGCGCTGCGTTCCAGCAGACCCGCCTTGGTCAGCTTGGGCACCTCACAGTGCAGGCCGGTCAGTTGCCGGGCCAGGCGGGCATCCGATTCGTGCTGGCGCAGGCGGATGCCGAGGGTTTTGGCGCCACGGATCTTCAGCCAGGCGATTTCATCCAGACGCGCGTAGATTTCATCCAGGTTGTTGAAGTGGGCGAGCAGGGCAGCGGCCGTTTTCGGGCCCACGCCCGGTACTCCGGGAATATTGTCCACGCTGTCGCCGGCCAGGGCGAGGAAATCGGCAATCTGGTCGGGCCGGACGCCAAAATGGGCCAGCACACCGTGTTCATCGAGCCGGGCGCGACGGCCATAGTCCCACCAGTGATCACCTGCGCCAATGAGCTGGGCCAGATCCTTGTCACCGCTGATCACGCACACCGTCTGTTGACGTGACCGGCATTGGCTGGCCAGCGTTGCGATCAAATCGTCGGCTTCGTAATAGCCGTCGGCAAATACGGCCAGTCCCATGGCCCGCCCAAGATCCTGACACCAGGCAAACTGCTGGACAAGTTCGGCCGGAGCCGGCTCGCGGTTGGCTTTGTAGGCCGGAAATATTTCGTTGCGGAACGACGTTTCCAGGGATTCGTCAAAAGCCACCGCCAGGTGGCGCGCCGCCGTGGACTCGATCAGTTCGCACAGGAAGCGCGCGAAGCCGTAGACGGCATTGGTCGGCTGGCCAAAGGGGTCGACAAAGCGGTCCGGCATGGCAAACCAGGCCCGGAAGATATAGACACTGGCATCAATCAGATGGACCGCGCTGCCGGCCTTTTGGGGCTGCTCAACTGACATCAGGACGCCACCGACAGGCGCTTGCGCAGAACGCTGTTGCGCGGAAAATGGGCGAGCAAAAACTCCATCTGGTCGGCGAGAATGCGGCGCCCCTGCAGATAGACGTACTCGGCATGGGTGGGCGTGAACGGGATGGCCAAAAGCTGCATGGCGGCCTGTTCGGGAGTTTGCGAACCCTTGTGATTGTTGCAGCGCTTGCAGGCCGTAACCACGTTGGCCCAGATATCCTCGCCTCCCGCTGACAGCGGCTGGACATGATCGCGCGACAGATCCCTGTCCATGAACTGCACGCCGCAGTACAGACACAGATTTTCATCGCGCCGGAACAGGGCCCGGTTCGACAGTGGCGGGGTATAGCGTTCATAGAAACGATGCGCGTCAGGATGGGAGCCGTGGGTGGCGATAATGGCGTTGACCGGGATTTCGCTGCGTTGGCCGCTGCTGGCATTGACGCCGCCGCGCAGCCGGTACAGTTCGCTGCCCAAGGCATAGCAGACCTGGCCAAGAGCAATCATGCGCACGGCATCCTGGTAGCCGACCCACTCAAGTGGCATGCCGGTTACGTCCGTTCGCAGTACTTGCTGTCTCAGGCTGTGCATAACTTTCACTTAGTTTACCCTGCTGCCGGTCCGCCGTGTGACGGGTAGAATCGGACTGAACCGAGGCCGGCCTTAACCGGTCGAAGGCTTCCGTTGGCCCCAAGCTGGAACCATTGCAACATGAAAAGCGTTGAAAATTCAATCGTGGCTGGTGCGCTGCTGTTGGCAAGCCAGCTCGCATCTGCGGCCCTGCCGGCCGCCGTCGATGGCCAGCCGCTGCCGTCTCTGGCGCCGGTGCTTGAGGATGTGATGCCGGCGGTGGTCAATGTGCATACCCGCACCCGGGTTCAGGTGCGCAACAGCCCGTTTTTTGACGACCCGTTCTTCCGCCGCTTCTTTGATTTTCCCAGTGCACCGCGCGAGCGCGTCCAGCAAAGCCTGGGATCGGGCGTGATTGTTGATGCCCAGCGCGGTTTCGTGCTGACCAATAATCACGTCATCGACGGCGCCGATGACATGGCCGTGCGCCTGCATGATGGCCGCGAGTTTCCGGCTGAGTTCGTTGGCGCAGATCGCGATACCGACCTGGCAGTCGTCCGGATCAACGCCAAAGGGCTGAGCGAGCTTGAGCTGAGTGCGCCAGACCATCTGCGCGTCGGCGATTTCGTTGTCGCCGTCGGCAACCCCTTCGGACTGGGCCAGACGGTCACATCCGGAATCGTTTCAGCTCTGGGTCGCAGCGGCCTGCGCGGGCTGGAATACCAGAACTTCATCCAGACCGATGCCTCGATCAATCCGGGCAATTCCGGCGGTGCGCTGATTGATCTGGCTGGCCGCCTGGTCGGCATCAATACCGCCATCTTCACGCCTTCGGGCGGCAACGTCGGCATCGGCTTTGCCATACCGGCCAGCACGGCGGCGCATGTCATGGGCCAGCTCATCGAGTTCGGTGAGGTGCGCCGCGGTTCCTTTGAAATCGAGGTCCAGGATCTGGGCGAAGACCTGCGTGAGGCCTTCGGGCTGGACGATGCGCGCGGTGCCGTCATTACCCGGCTTGAAGCCGACTCGGCGCTGCGCACGGCCGGTTTGCAGGCCGGCGATGTCATCACCGCCATTGATGGACGTCCGGTTGACAGCGCCCAGGCGCTGCGCAATATCGAGGGCCTGCTGCTGGTTGGCACCGAAGTCAATATCGGGTATCTGCGCGACGGTCAGCGCCTACGGAGCGAGGTGCTGATCGAAGAAAATCTCGACGCCCGCATTGCCGCCCGACGCCTGGACGAGCGCCTGGACGGCATGGTGCTGGTGCGCATTCCCGAGCGCAGCCCGCTGCGCGGTGCGCTGGTCGAGGAGGTGCGCCGCACCACCGCCGCCTGGGAAGCCGGACTTCGTGCCGGCGACGTGATCGTGTCCGTCAACCGATCAGCCGTGAGCAGCCTCGCCGAGCTCCGGCAGCAGTTTCCTCAGCCCGAGGGTCGCCAATTGCAGTTCGAAATACGGCGCCGTGGAATCGGCTATCTGGCGACTTTTCCGCCGGCTGAGGGATGAGGTTTTACTGGGTGTAGTCCTGGAAGCTGCGCAGGAAAGCCAGTTGCCGTGACTGAGCGTCACTTTCGTGTTCGATCAGTTCATTCCAGATGGATTGCCACGCTTCCGCATCCTCCGCGCGATCAAACTGGATTGTGCGGCCAACCGCTTGCCAGTCGGACCGGCGTGTGTCCAGAAAATCGACGATAGCCTGGGCGTGCTCGAGGGCTTCGATTTCGGGCGCGAAGGCTTCATCGAAGTTCATTGCAAAATCACCGATAAACGCAGTCACCAGCAAATCCAGCGTTGATTGATCCAGTCCGGATTGTTGGCGGAGCCGCTGATATGCCTCAGCCAGCTCGATATAAATGGGCTGAGTTTGAACCAGCCATTGATCCAGCGCAGTCCGAACAGCGTCAAGGTGTTGATTGGCCTGCTTTAGGCTGGGGTCGGCCGCAATGGCATGCGGCTGAAGCACCTGAGCGGTTTGCTCAGACAGTTCTACCAACTCGGTTGTCATCTGCGAGGGTGCCCAGGCTGCGAGCGACTGCTGATGAAACGCCGCGATTTTGCCCAGATCACCTTCAAACGAGTCAAACGGTGCATTGATTGCTGCGGAAAAATCCTGCCAGCCGTTTGGCTGCTGCACATACTGCGCCAGCATCGCATAGCGTGCCCCGATTTCACTCAGCAAGGCCATGCCTTCGCTGTCAAGCTGAGCGTGGCGTTCGCGGCAGTGTCCGAGTGCTTCGGCCGAAAGCTCAAAAGTAAAGGACTGGATTGCGTCACGCTCCGCCAGAGCCCCATCACGACAGGCCGGTATAAAACGCCACCGTTCAATGGCATCGACAACGGCCTGGTCAAAGATAGAGTGCGGTTCACTCTCAGTAATGCGAATAGCGCGCGGCATCCCATCCCGGCCAATGGTGAACTCGGCATCAACCGTGCCGGTCAGGCAGAACATCATTGCCGAGTGCGGATAGTAGGGCTGTTCGTTGCTCAGCATGTGAATGTCGCGATCTTCCTCACCGCAACTCCAGCTTGCGGGCGTATCACCCTCAGCGGCGACGACCGGCAGCGTCAGCCCCACGGTAATCAGCAATATGATTTTGTTCATCCTCATCTCCATCAGCGTCCCGTTTGATCAAAATCTTACCATGACTTGGTGATGTGCCTGATTTCCCCGGACTTTTCTTCCCGGTCCGATCGAAAAACTTACGATCATTCAGGCGCAAACGATGCCGTTGCTATACTTCGGTTGACTTTTCGAGCCCTTGATGCCCATGTTCCGTTTTAGTACCGGCGCGCACGCGCTTTTTGTTCTTGCTGTCATTTTGATCACCGCCTGGGTGTCGCTGGCAGCGCCGCCTATGGCACCACCATCGGTGGTGCCGGCCAGTGCGGCCGAGACGGTGTTTTCTGCCGAGCGCGCGCGGCTGCATTTGCGTGAAATCACGCAGGCGCCGCGCCCCATTGGTTCACCCGGACATGCCCGGACGATGGCGTATCTGCTGCAGGTGTTGCGCGATGCGGGGCTGGAGCCGGAGGTTCAGCAGACCACGGTCATTCGTCCGGGCTCATTTGTTATCCGCGCTGCACGGGTCAGCAACATCATGGTCCGCCTGCCGGGCGCCGACTCCAGCGGGGCCGTGGTGCTGCTGGCGCACTACGATTCGGTCGCTCATTCTCCCGGCGCGACCGATGCCGGCAACGGCGTGGCCACCATCCTGGAAACGCTGCGTGCTATCCAGGCCGGGCCGGCACTGCGCAACGACGTTATCGCGCTGATTACCGATGGCGAGGAAGACGGGCTGCTGGGTGCCCAGGCTTACGTCGATCAGCATCGCTGGGCCGGCGATACCGGAATCGTGCTCAACGCTGAAGGCCGCGGCCACACCGGCCCGGTGTTCATGTTTCGCACCACCGGACAGAACGGCCAGATGATTCGTACATTGGCCGAGTCGGTGCCACATGCAGTGGCCGATTCATTGTCGGATGAGGCCTTTCGCTACATGCCCAATGATACTGATCTTTCGGTATTTGCCCGCGCCGGCCATGCCGGCATGGACTTTGCCAACGCGCACGGAATCAACCATTATCACTATCCGCTCGACAGCTTTGAGGCCGCCAATCCAAGGTCGCTGCAGCATCACGGCGAGTACATGCTGTCTTTGGCCCGCGCATTCGGCAATCAGGACCTGTCAACACTGGGGGCATCGGATCGCGTCTATTTCACCCTGCCGTTGGCCGGCTTGATCCATTACCCGGCAGGCTGGGCCATACCGCTGGCCGTTGTGGCTGTGCTGGCGCTTGTTGTCGTGCTGGTCCGGGAAGTGCGCAGCGAACGCCTGACGGTCCGTGGTCTGGCGCTGGGGCTGATCCACTTCCTTGCCGCACTGGTGCTGGTACCGCTGCTGATAGTGGGCGCATGGATGCTGGTTCGTGGCGGCATCCCGGAGGTGGCTCTGTTCTGGAGCGGCACCCCCTACAACAACGCTCATTACCTGATGGCGCTGAGCTTTTTGGCAGCGGCAATCTACGTCGCGCTGATCCTCTGGGCCGGGCGCCGACTGAGACCCGCGGATCTTGCGGCTGCAGCGCTGTGTCTCTGGACTGTATTTGCCGTGGTCACCGCATTGTTCATGCCCGGTGGCAGTTACTTGTTCGTGTGGCCGCTGCTGGTCGCCCTGGCCGGTTTTACGCTGCTTTCAGCGGACGAGGTTGACCGGCCACTGGTGACGACTGCAATCCTGGCATTGACCGCGGCTCCCATCGTGGCTCTGCTTGCGCCCATGATTGAGGGCCTTGCGGAAATGATGACTTTCCAGGTCATTACGGCCCCCATGATCCTGCTGGTTTTGAGCCTGGGACTGCTGTTGCCACACGTTCATTACCTGATTCAAAAATGGCGCGGCTGGCTGCCTGTCGGCCTGGCTGGTCTTTCGGCAATGATGCTGGTTTATGGCCTGAGCACGACCGGGTTTGATAAGCAGCGCAAGAAACCAAACAGCATCAACTACATTGCTGACGCTAACGCGCAGGACGCCTGGTGGTACTCAAGCGACCCCGAAGCTGATCAGTGGAGCCGACTGTATCTGGGCGACGACCCGCAGCAGGGCATTCTCCCGAGCTGGGCACCGCAGCACCTGACTGATACCGAGCGCGCGCCGTGGGCTCATCCCGCCCTGCTGCTGCGCCACGACGCGCCCGATGCAGAAATTCTGGCTGACGCTGTCACGGATCAGGGCCGTCAGGTTCGTCTACGGGTGACATCACCGGAACACGCGCACGTCACCATCATCCGCATCGACGACACCACAGCGCAACTGCTGACCATTGACGGGCAGCAAATACCGGCAATCTCGGGCGAGCGGAACGATGCCATGATCTACTACTTCGGTCCCCCGGCTGAAGGTATTGAGGTGGAATGGCTGTTGCCGGTGGATGAACCGGCCGAAATTTATTTACGTTCCAATATCCCTGGCCTGCCCCGGCTGGACGACGGCATTGACCGTCAGCGCTCAGACGACATGATGACCGCCGGCCCTTCCTCCGATCTGACCCAACTGCAGCGCAGGCTGTTGTTGCCGGCCAGCAGCGGCGGCCCCATGACACCAGAAAATCTGACGCCTGACCAGCGACAGCAGTTTGACCGCCAGACCCGCTCGTGAGCGGTTAAGTGAACTGTCCCTGAGCCTGTTCAGGCGGCCCTGGACAACTTGCACAGGTGTGAGTACGAGCCATGAAAATCATCAGTGGAAAACGTCTCAACCGGGCTGCCACCTGCCGGCGCGGCAAATTGCTGGATTCATCACCACGGACGTACAGGTGAGCTGAGCACCAACAGCGCCTGCAGAGCCATCGACGAGATGTTGAGCGGATCATGACACCTGGCGGCCCGGGTCTTAGCACGAAAATGCAAGGACAGCATCCAGGCCCACTAGGTCCGTTTCGCCATGCAGAGTTCAAAGCCGAGCTGAATTTCCAAGCTCCGGATCAACTGGGACTCGTCGGGATCGGTGTGTTTCTGGTCGCCGGGCTTTTCAGCTTTCACGCGCGGGCTTTCGAGATCGCATCGGCGCAAACCGCTCACTGGTACAACCCGGATCGAAGCGGGGAAGGCCTGGTTCTGGAAATCCTGAGCAGCGAGTCCGCTCTCGTCTATTGGTTCACCTACGACGAGGTGGGCAATCAACGCTGGCTGATCGACGTTGGGGACATCGAGGGCGACGAGATCGTATTCCCGACGCTGACGGTCACGAACGGCGGTCGTTTCGGTCCCGGCTTTGACCCGGACGAGGTTGAACAGGAAGTCGTCGGCCAAGCCGTTTTGCGCTTCGAGAGCTGCGACTCGGGCGAATGGAGCTTCGAAGCCTACGGCCAGAGCATCAGCTATGAGGTCGTGCCGCTGACCGAAACCATGGCCGCCAACTGCTTTTCCCCCAATGGCCGGCCGGGCCGGCCGCTTCGTGAGTATGCTGGCCACAGCGGCTCGTGGTACGACGTCTCTCATGCCGGCGAAGGCTACACACTGCAGTGGATGTCCCGGGATCAGGCTGCACTGGTCTGGTTTAGCTACGACCCGGATGGGAACCAGTACTGGATGATCGGTGTGGGCAGCAGGGACGGCGATCAGCTCGTCTTTCCGAGTCTCCAGACGACCACGGGCGGCCGGTTCGGGGTTCAGTTCGATGGTTCCCAGGTAGAGGCCACCGAGTGGGGTTCGCTGGTCCTCGATCTTGAATGCGGCGAAGGAACTGCGAACTACGAGTCCGTTCTGCCCGAGTTCGGAAGCGGGGAACTCTCGCTCTCGCGCCTGACCTTCATCGACGACCTTCAATGCCCGTGGACGCCGCCGGCGTTCTCGGATTTGTTTTCCGTCACTTACGAAGAGATCCCGCTCCGGGCCGAGCCGGAATCCAGAAACGTCCGCCCGGTAGACATCTCGAACCATGGTGAAGTTGCCGCAGCGGAGTGGGTGCCGGATGGCCTCAAGGTCTGGGCCTGGAGCCCTGGGGAGTCGACGCTACAAGAGCTTCCAGATCTGCACAACTACGAGCCTGTGCAGATCCATCCAGAGGGGCTACAGATCATCGCCCATGACCAAGCCTCCGATACATCTGAGGGAAGTTCGGGGTTTCTGCCAGTGTTTTGGCAGGCCGGCACGTGGTCCGAATGGCCGGGTCTCAACGGCAGCAGCGCCCTCATCGAGCGCTACTCCCAGGATGGCAGTCAAGTTGTTGGGACTGTCCGGGTTTCCGTAGATGGGATTTTTCGATCTCGAGCCTGGCGAACTGGTGATGATGGGACACAGGTGATTCTACCCATCAACGAAGGCTTTATTAGCGCCCGCGGCGAGGGCGTCAGCGAAGACGGCAGGACAGCTGTTGGGGACCAGATTAACTCCGACGGAGTACAGCCGTTCCGATACGCTTCCATCTGGAAGGATCAGGCCGAACCGACGATCATCCGCGATGAAGGCGGAACGCCTCTCGCCTACCCAGCTGGCTGTAATAGGGACTGTTCCGTGACCGCCGGCACCTACCAGGGTGGAGAACTGGATCCGGATCACTCGAATTTCGGGCAAGCGTGGCTCTGGGTTAAGGATGTTGGCGTCCAATACCTTCCGAGAATCGACGGCGCCATCGAGGGCACCTTCGTTCCGCCCTACGACGTGCAGGATTTGACTCGGGATGGATCGATGATCGTGGGTCGCTACTTGATCGATGTCCAGGGATTTCTCGGTTCTCGCGTCTTCCTTTGGACGCAGGCGACGGGGATGACCACTGCGGAAGAGCTGTTCCAGGCCGCCGGTGTTGGTGTCGACGGCTGGTTCAACATGGGTTCGCTGGCGATATCGCCGAACGGCCAATACCTTCTGGTTTCCGGGAGACGACTTGGCTCAAACCAGAGCCCCGAAGGCGACCCAAGAGCCGCCCTTATAACACTGACTCCGAAATGAAGGGGATCATCCAAGCAAGGGGCTTTGGTAGTGGAGGCAATCCTGTACGTGCAATTCGCAAGAAGTTCACGTGTTTTAGTTGGCATTTTCCTGTTTCTCGGAATAACGCTATCGGCAGTCGCGGCCGAGTACACAACCGCGTCTGAGTACCTTCAGGTCGAGCTGGGCTTGACCGAAGGGAAGGTGACATGTGCTCCTGGAACTATGCGGATGATCGCTTTCTCGAACTGCGATTCGAAGATGTCGCTGCTAATGAGGTTCATGTAATTGAAAAGCTGCTCACCTGGTATGGGCTGAGCGCCAAAGACGCACACGCCGTGTCCCGCGCGCTTGAGTTTTTGAGCTTTGAGCGTGTGAAAGCGGCAGCGAAATCCGAGCCGGGCCGTGATCGGCATATTGGCACGGGGAGTCCTCTTGGGAGATTGCAGCGTTATTTCTCGCATCGAGTCCAGTCTGCCTTCGATGCGCGGTTTCCGGATGCCCTGGATGTGCTCGGCTACGCGTAGGTTAAATTCGACTCACAGGCTTGTGGCGCGTTAGCCAAGGGCGTAACCTGAACGCTAGGAAATCTGGAGGACAACCATGCGTATCCTGCTGATATTCATGATGTTGATGGGTGGGCCGGCGGTGGTCGGCCCGGGTGCTGCGGCAGACGAGCTGCAGGCGGAGTTGATTGACTGGCTGGCGACTGCCGGGCCGGGTGAGGTGCGTCGGTTTGACGGCGCCGTGCTGGACCATGCAGTCGCCGGTCCGATCCGGCTGGAGCGGACCGTGCTTCGGTCGCCTGGAGCGCGTGTTGTGGTCATCGAGGACGGGCGTATCACGCTTGCGGTAACGCCTGAGCGCCGGGCCTTTTCCGGCTCAAGTCGTGATGATGAGCGCCTGCGAATTGGCTTGCTGTTTGATCCGGACGGGCAGGGCATACGCGGCGCCATTTCCGGCCCGGGCGGATTGCAGACCGTTGAGCGGCCGGCGCACGAAGCTGGGGCCGCGATCGTGGTGCGTGATCTTGATGCCCTGCAGGGAGGGGGTGACGGGCTCGATTTTTCCTGCGCCAGTTCAAGCTTGTCCACGGCGGCGATGGCCGCCGGCAAGCGCGCCGATCCAGCGCCGGCGTCAGGCCGTACGCGCGGCGCGCTGCGCTACGGCGTGCTGGCGATTGATACCGACAAGGAATGGCTGAACAAGCGCTTTGGCAACAATGTCAACGCGGCCAGCCAGTGGATCGAGGAGCTGATGCTGATCAGCAACACCATTTTTGAATCCCAGCTCGATCTGCGCCTGCTGCAGGGCGACACCGTGCTGCGCGTTGGCTCAGATCCCTATGCCGGCAGTCAGGCCGATCAGGCGTTTCTTGAAGAGTTTGGTGGCCACTGGCAGACCCATCATGCTGGCACGCCGCGTACCCACGCGGCGCTGATTTCCGGGCGGTCGAGCTCACCCAATTCAGCGGCAGGGATTGCCTGGGTCAACAGCTATTGCGCCACCCAGCCCCAGGGCGGAAGCTACAGCCTCAATCTGCTGTTCCATGGCGCCCATGTACCGGTCGGCGCCAGCGCACGCGTGTTCGCGCACGAAATCGGCCACAATCTTGGCTCGGTCCATACCCACTGTTACAGCCCGCCCATCGACCAGTGCTTTGCTGCCGAGTCGGGCTGTTACAGCGGCCCGACCAGTTGCCCAGCCGGCGGTTCGGGTACCTTGATGAGCTATTGCAACAGCTCTTCGGGCGCGAATTGCGGCCAGAACAAGCTGGAGCTGGCCCCGGAAGTCGAGAGCCTGCTGCGCGCACGCGTTGATGCCAATACGCCGGCCTGCATCATGACGGAAGTCTCCGTAGTGTTTCACGATCGCTTTGAAACCTTGTGAGGGTCTGAATCGCCAACGTGGTAACTTGTTGTTAATCGCCACGGCCTTTTCCGACCATCCATGACCGACTCACCGCTGCTGTTTGAAGATGCCGATGATCATGGCCAGATGATTGCCGCCGGTGATTGGCGGCTGGATTCCGCCGGCGAGATTGATCGACGCATCGACGGTTTGCGCGGTAACAAACATCGGCTCGATGCCAGCCGCCTCGAAGCCTTGGACGCCGCCGGCTCCTTCCTGTTGCTGCGCGCCGCTGAGCGGCTATCGGTTGCGGTGGAAAACATTCACCTCGCCCCGGACCATCAGGCCCTGTTTACTGCCGTGGCCACAGCTTGTCGGACCGATGATGAGGCCGAGCAGGCGCCGCCGCCATTCTGGCAGGCATGGCTGGCCGGCATTGGCCGGGTCGTGGTCGAGGTCGGCGTCAATCTCAGGCTGCTGGTCGGCTTTTTCGGTCTGGTACTCAACCGACTGGCCGGCACTGTGCTGCGGCCAAGCCAGTGGCGCCTTGCCGCGACTGCGTTTCATATGCAGCAGTCCGGTCTCAATGCCTTGCCGCTGGTCGCCCTGCTGAGTTTTCTGGTGGGTGCGGTAGTTGCTTACCTGGGTGCGACCGTGTTGCGCGATTTCGGTGCCGAGCTGTTCGTGGTCGACTTGATCTCCTACTCGTTTCTGCGCGAGTTTGGCGTGCTGCTGACCGCGATTTTGCTGGCCGGACGAACGGCCAGTGCCTTCGCCGCCCAGATCGGCACCATGAAGTCGCGTGAGGAAATTGATGCCATGCGCACCCTCGGCCTTGATCCGATTGTGCTGCTGGTGTTACCGCGGCTGATTGCCCTGCTGGTCATGCTGCCGATTCTTGCCCTGCTGGGCACGCTGGCCGGATTTTTCGGCGGCATGGTGGTTTCGGTGCTTGCTCTGGGTCTGGAGCCGGAGCTGTTCGTCCATCGGCTGAACGAATCGCTGGCGCTGCGCCACTACCTGGTGGGGCTGGCCAAGGCACCGGTGTTTGCCCTCATTATTGCCCCTGTGGGCTGTCTGGAAGGCTTCAAGGTGGCCGGTACGGCCCAATCGGTCGGCGAGCGCACCACCTCGGCGGTGGTCCAGAGCATCACGCTGGTGATTGTGATCGATGCCTTCGCAGCGGTTTTCTTTATGGAGATTGGCTGGTGATTGACGCCGCTCAAGTAAGGGAATCCATCATTCGGGTGCGCGGCCTGGTCAATCGTTTTGGCGCGCAGACCGTCCATCAGGGCCTGGATCTGGATGTCTATCGGGGTGAGATTCTAGGGGTGGTGGGCGGCTCAGGGTCGGGTAAATCGGTGCTGATGCGCGCAATTGTCGGCTTGCGCCCGCCGCAGGCCGGCCGTATCGAGGTGTTCGGTCAGCGCGTTGATCAGGGCAGCGGGATGGTTCGGCTGCTGCGCCGCAGAACTGGCGTGCTTTATCAGGATGGCGCCCTGTTCTCATCCTTGACCGTGCGCGAAAATGTCGAGCTTCCGCTCAAGACCCACTACCGCGACCTGAGTGCCGGGCTGACCGCTGAGCTGGCACGCATGAAGATCCAGCTTGTCGGCCTGTCGTCGTCGGCTGGCTCGAAATACCCTTCTGAACTGTCGGGCGGCATGCGCAAGCGCGCCGGCCTGGCCCGGGCGTTGGCGCTTGATCCGGAGCTGCTGTTTCTCGACGAGCCAACCGCCGGCCTCGACCCGATTGGCGCGTCCGCCTTTGACCGCCTGTTGCGTACCTTGACCGATACCCTGGGCCTGACGGTGTTTCTGATTACTCACGATCTTGATACGCTTTATGCTATCTGTGATCGTCTCGCGGTGATCGGCGAGCAGCGCATCCTGGTCAGCGGTACGCTTTCGGAGGTGGCGGCTTTCGATCATCCCTGGGTCCACGATTACTTCAACGGGCCGCGGGCGCGACAGGCCGAGGCTGCGGCAGATAGGGAATATTGACTGATGGAACCACGTGCCAACCACGTACTGATCGGAGCGTTTACCCTGCTCGGGGCCGGCCTGCTGCTGTTGTTTGGCCTGTGGTCGGCGCGCTGGGCCAGTGATCAGGCCTGGCAGCAGATCGAAGTGCATTTCCTGCAGCCGGTCAGCGGGCTCAACGAGGGCTCGGCGGTTCAGTACAACGGCATTCGCATGGGCAGCGTTCGTGCGCTGGAGCTGTCGCCGGCCGATCCCGGGCGTGTGGTAGCAGTCATTCGTCTCAAACCGGATGTTCCACTGCGTCAGGACACCACCGCGCGCCTGGCGGTCCAGGGTTTGACCGGTGTGGCCATCATCCAGCTACGCGGCGGCAGCGCTGACAGTGCGGAGCTGAAAGCGCCCGGCCGCGGCGCTTTGCCGGTCATCATTGCCGAGGAGTCCGGCCTGCAGCGGCTGATGGCGACCTCCGAAGACATAGCCAGTACGGCCAGTGAGGTCATGCTGCGTCTGCTTGATTTTCTCAGTGAAGAAAACGCCAACCGGGTATCGACGACCCTGGACAATATTGACCACTTCATTGGTGGCTTGAGCGGTGAAGGCGAGCGCCTGGGCGAGATCGTACATAACCTGCACGCCGGCAGCGCGGAGCTGGCGCCGCTGTTTCAGGATGCGCGAGCGATGCTCGGCCAGCTTTCCAACACGCTCACCGAGCTGGAGCCAGCGCTGGCCGAGACGCTACCGGAGGCCGCCGAGGACATGAGTCAGGCGATGCGCCGCCTGGCCAGGATTGCCAAGCGCTTCGACGATATGGTGGCACGCAACGAGGCGGCCATTGCCGGCTTTGGTGATGAAGTAATCAGCCCGCTCGGGCCGACGGTCCAGGATCTCCGGCGTCTGCTGGATGACTTGAGCCTGCTGATCGAGCGCATTGACCAGAACCCCGCCGGATTCCTGTTTGGCAGCGAGCAACCCGAGGAGTACCGACCGCGATGAATACCGTTGGCTTTGTGCGCATCGTCGCGCTGTTGAGCACCGTCGCACTGCTGAGCGCCTGCGCTCTGGGCGGTGGCGGCGAGCGCTACCGCCTGATTGCCCCGAACCTAACCGTGGAGACTGGAGCGAATCCGATCGAAGGCCTGACCCTGGCCGTGGCCCGGCCGCTGGCCGATCGCAGTCGCGACAGCAGCCACATTCTGGTGCGCCGCGGTCGCGATCTCATGCCGTGGCCGGCGGCCGCCTGGATTGATCGTGCTCCTGAGCTGGTTCGCGGGCTGTTGATTGATGCCTTCGACGGGCACCTGGCAACCGTGGTCCGGCGCGGCACGGTCTCGGCCGATTACCGCCTGGAGCTTGATTTGCGCCGGTTTGAGCTGGTTGAAGGGCCAGACGGCCTGGCCGCCGAGCTGCTGATGTCGGTCCGCCTGCTGGACAAACACGGCCAGTTGCTGGCCACCGCCCGCTTCCACGAGGCAGATCACCCGGCCCGGGGTGGGTCGCTCGATGCCGGTGTGGCGGCGCTTGAGCAGGCCATGGCGCAAAGTTTTTCCAGCCTGGCCGACTGGTTGCGCAGCGAGCTGCCCCGCGCGCTCTGACATGGGCTGGGTCACGCGCAAATTCGACAGTCTCGGCAGCGCGGTTTCAGGTGCGGCCGGCGGCATGGGGCTGTCACAGGCGCCGGCTTTCACCCAGGCCTATCTGCAGCGTCTCGGCGGGCATCTTGATGAGGCTCGCCGGACTCATGATCTGGTCGAACGCGGCCTGCTGGTCCCGGAGCTGACAGCGGCCGAGCGCGCCGTCGCCTTGCGCGGTTTCGCCGAGCGCCTGAGCGATCTGGAAACGAGCTTTGCCGCCATCGCCGAGGCCCCCGCGATGCTCCAGCCGCTGACCATGCTGCGCCACGCCGATCCCGCCATTGCCGCCCGCGCCTGGGAGGTGTTTTCGCCGGCGGTTCCAGTGGATTCGGCTTCCCTGATCTGGACCGGCGCCGGCATTGTCATTGCCCTGCTCGCCTATGAGCTGCTGAAATCCCCGCTGGCCCTGTTCAGACGCCGGCGGCCGGCTGACGATCACTGAGAGCAGCGGCGCGGTACACTGGGTCGCTGAATTCACACCCGGTAGTCCGCCCGATGTTTTGCACTCATTCCGATCAGCCGATACCTCTTTTCTCATTCGACCGCACAGGCCTTGATGCCTGGCTGGAAACCGCCGCCGAGCCGAGCCGGCGCTGGGTCGAGGCCAGCGCGTTTCGGGCCGCAGCGGGCAGCTACCTGCCGATTCCGAATGGCGACGGCAGTTTGGCGGCGGTGCTCGCCGGGCGCGACAGCGGGGATCGGCTGTGGGCGCTGGCCCATCTGCCCGCCCTGCTGCCGGCCGGTGATTACCGGTTCGAGTCCGACTGGTCGCCGGCCGAGCTGGAACGCGCCGCCATCGGCTGGGGCCTGGGTGCCTATCGATTTGATCGCTATAAGGCAATCGAGGCGTCGCAAGCCCGGCTGTTGCTGGATGGCGAAGATGAACGGCGGGGGCGCGTCCAGGTCGAGACGGCCTGCGAGGTGCGCGATTTGGTCAATACCCCGGCAATCGATCTGGGTCCGGCCGAGCTGGCCGAGACCGCCCGCGCACTGGCCGAGGCGCACGATGCGCGCTTTGAGGTGATTGCCGGCGAGGAGCTGGCTCGCCAGTTTCCGGCCATTCACGTGGTCGGGCAGGCGGCCAGCCGCGCTCCGCGCCTGATCCGCCTGCAGTGGGGGCGTGCCGACGCCCCGCCGCTGGCGCTGGTCGGCAAGGGTGTGATATTTGACACCGGCGGACTCAACATCAAGCCCGGCGCGGGCATGGTGCTGATGAAAAAGGACATGGGCGGTGCCGCCCACGCGCTGGGCATGGCGCGCCTCATCATGAGCCTCGGCCTGGACGTCAATCTGCGCGTCTATATCCCGGCCGTGGAAAACGCCATTGCCGGTAACGCCTATCGACCCTCCGACATCATTCGCACGCGCAAGGGTTCAAGCGTTGAAGTCGGCAATACCGACGCCGAAGGTCGCCTGGTGCTGGCCGATGCGCTGACTTTGGCCAGTGAGGAAGGAGCGGAGCGCATCATTGACTTTGCCACCCTGACCGGCGCTGCCCGAGTCGCCCTGGGTGAAGATCTGCCGCCGATCTATGCGCGCGACACGGCCGCGGCGCGCCGTATACAGGACCTCAGCCTGGAACTTGAGGACCCGCTCTGGCACATGCCGCTGTACGCGCCGTATCGCCGTCTGATCGAGCCGGCCATTGCCGATTTGTCTAATACCGCCAAGACCAGCTTCGGCGGCAGCCTGACAGCGGCCTTGTTTCTGGATCATTTTGTCGATCAGGACATCGACTGGCTGCACCTCGACATCTACGCCTGGAACCTGAACGACCGGCCAGGTCGGCCGGCCGGTGGCGAGGCGCAGGGTCTGCGCAGCATTTTCAGCTGGCTGGAGGCGATCTACGGCAAGGCAGGCTGACCGGGCCGTTAAGGTGTCGGCTCCTGCGCCGGCTCGTTTGCATCGTCTGACGTGGGTTCATCACTATCGTCGATGATCTCGAATTCGCCAAGCTCAACCCGACCGCGGGCAATGGCATCGAAAAGCTGAGTTTCAAGCTGGACGATCTGATAGAAGTCCCATTTCTCGGCCGCGAAGTATTCACTACCGTCACGGCTGCGGCCCGAACGGTCGATCACCCGGATTGAGCCGACGTGCCCGGTGCGGGAGCCGGTGACCTGCCGCCGCTCGCGGCGCATGTGCTCGGCAGTGCGTGGAACCGCCACGGCATCGCCATAGCGTGGCTTGAGTTCTTCAAGCAAAGCCTCGGCGCGCTTTTGCTGGACCTCATCAAGCTCGGCCCAGACCGCCTCGGCGGTGGCAATGAAGTCCGGGTAGCCGCGTTCGGCCGACAGCTTGAACCACGCCCAACCGCGGGCTGGATCGCGCTCCACGCCATCGCCACGATAATGGATGACACCGAGGTTGTACTGGCCGAGTTTGTCGGCCCACCAGGCGGCGCGCTCGAAGCGGTGCCGGGCGTCAAAATAGTTGCCGTTGTTCCATGCGCGCTGGCCCTCCCGATTATGCTGGTAGCCGGGTGTGTGCTCGGCGATGTCGAACGGTGAGCGTGCCAGGGAAAGGGTCGAGCAGGCGAGTAAAACACAGGCGGTGAACAGTGCCAGCAATGTCTTCAGGCGCATCTTGATCTCCTTCGAGCGGGTCTGTTCGACAGGACATTCTGGCATGAAGCGGCAAAGCCAGCGCCGGGAGGCTGAAAATGGGTGTCGCCGGCCGCTTTTGGCGTTAGGATATCAAGTTCACGAAAATTGCACCGATCCGGTGCTTCGTCAACGAGGAGAAAGACCATGCGATATTTGTGGATGGCAATGATTGTTCTGGCCCTGGCGGCTTGTCAGTCGGAAGAGGCCAGCGAGATTGAGGAAGCTGGCGAGCGGGCGGCCGAGGCCGTCGAGGAAGCCGGTGACCGCGCTGCGGATGCATATGATGATGCGCGCGACGGAGCTGAAGACATGATGGATCGCGGTTCAGAGGCTGCTGACCAGGCCTGGGATCGCGCCCGTGAACTGGCCGAAAATGCCCGTGAGCAGGCCGAAGCTGCCCTGGAAGCTGCCGAAGAAGGCGGTGAAGGCGCCTGGGTCCGAGCACAGGAAACCGCAGCCGCCGCGCGTGATCGCGCCGAAATTGCCTGGGAGCAGGCCAGCCAGTTTGCTGATGACAGTTGGGAGGGCGCCAGTGCGCGCGCCAAGGAAGCCTGGGAAGGGGCGCAGGATGCCTGGGACCGGCTGGCTGAACGCGCTCGTGAGGCAGCCGAAGACGATACGGACGGCTAGTTTCCGTCGTCTCGGCCGTTTATTGAACCCAAACGCCGCCCCGGTCTCGGGGCGGCCCTCCTGAATCAGGACCAATAATCAAGGTGTCAGACAGCTACCAGCCGGATCAAATCGAGCCGGCCATTCGTCGCTACTGGGACGAGCACAAGTCAGACCGGGCGGAATCCGGCGGCGATCAGCGTTTTTACTGCCTGAGCATGTTTCCCTATCCCTCGGGCAAGTTGCACATGGGGCATATGCGCAACTACACGATCAGCGATGTGATTTCCCGCTATCAGCGCATGCAGGGCGTTTCGGTGCTTCAGCCGATGGGCTGGGATGCTTTCGGCCTGCCGGCTGAAAACGCGGCCATGGCCCACGGCGTGCCGCCGGCAAAGTGGACTCAGGACAATATCGCCCATATGCGCGACCAGCTCCGGCAGCTCGGCTTTGCCATCGACTGGGAGCGCGAGCTGGCCACCTGCGATCCGGACTACTACCGTTGGAATCAGTGGTTTTTCCTGCGCCTGCTCAAGCGCGGCATCGCCTACAAAAAGACCGGCACGGTCAACTGGGATCCGGTTGATCAGACTGTGCTGGCCAATGAGCAGGTGATCGACGGCAAGGGCTGGCGTACCGGCGCGCCGGTGGAAAAGCGCGCCATCCCGATGTATTACCTGCGCATCACCGATTACGCCCAGGAACTGCTCGACAGCCTCGAACAACTCAGCGGCTGGCCGGAGCGGGTGCGCGCCATGCAGGCCAACTGGATCGGCCGCAGCGAGGGGGCGGAAATCAGCTTTGCCTGCGGCGAGCACACGATCAAGGTGTTCACCACCCGCCCGGACACCCTGATGGGGGCAACGTATATGGCCGTTGCTGCCGAGCATCCGCTGGCACAACAAGCGGCACAGAACCAGCCGGGGCTGGCCGAGTTTCTGACCGAATGCCAGCACGGCGGGGTGTCGGAGGCCGACCTTGCCACCCAGGAAAAGCTGGGCATGGACACCGGACTGAAAGCCATTCATCCGCTCACCGGCGAGGAATTGCCGGTGTGGGTGGCCAACTACGTGCTGATGGGCTATGGCGAGGGCGCGGTCATGGCGGTGCCCGGCCACGACCAGCGCGATTTCGAGTTTGCCAACAAGTACCGGCTGCCCATTCGCCAGGTGATCAGCCGGGCGGGGGACCGTGATTACGACCAGCAGGTCTGGCACGATGATTATGCGGCCGCTGACGGGCTGCTGATCAATTCCGGTCGCTTCGATGGCCTGGACTGCCAGGCGGGTTTTGCGGCTATCGTCGCCGAGCTTGGCGCGCGTCAGGCCGGCCACAAGCGCGTTCAGTTCCGCCTGCACGACTGGGGCATTTCGCGCCAGCGCTACTGGGGCTGTCCCATTCCGATCATTCACTGCAAGAACTGCGGTGACGTGCCGGTGCCTGAACAGGATCTGCCGGTGCTGCTGCCCGAGAATCTGGTTCCGGACGGTTCAGGCAACCCGCTGAATCGGCACGCTGATTTCGTCAACGTCGACTGTCCGCGCTGCGGCGGGGCGGCGAAGCGTGAAACCGATACCATGGACACCTTTGTTGATTCGTCCTGGTATTTCCTGCGCTATACCTGCCCGGACAATCATCAGGCCATGGTTGACGAGCGGGCCGACGCCTGGATGCCGGTCGATCAGTATGTCGGCGGGATCGAGCACGCCATCCTGCACCTGCTCTACGCGCGCTTCTGGACCAAGCTGATGCGCGACGAGGGCCTGGTCAAAACCGATGAGCCGTTCGCGCGTTTGCTCACCCAGGGCATGGTGCTGGCAGAAACCTATTTCCGCCGCGATGCTTCCGGTCGTTTGCAATGGTTCAATCCGGCCGATGTCGAGGTTCAGCGCGACGGCCGTGGCGAGGTGCTCAGCGCGAAGCTGAAAGCCGATGGCCAGCCGGTCGAACCCGGTGGCATCGAAAAAATGGCCAAGTCGAAGAACAACGGCGTCGATCCGCAGCAGCTCGTTGAGCGCTACGGGGCTGATACCGTGCGCCTGTTTTCGATGTTTGCCGCGCCGCCCGAGCAATCGCTGGAATGGTCAGAGGCCGGCGTTGAAGGAGCCTGGCGCTTTCTCAAGCGCCTTTGGGCCGGCGTCCAGACCCACGTGGCCAGCGGCGAAGCCCGAGCCGGGGCGCGGCCAAAGCAGCTTGCCGGCCCGGCCCGCGAACTGCGCCGCCGTCTGCACGAAACCATTGCCAAGGTCGGCGACGACATGGGACGGCGACAGACCTTCAATACCGCCATTGCCGCCGTCATGGAGTTCTGCAATGAGCTGCAGCGTTTTGTGCCGGCCCAAGGCACGGAACGCGCTCTGATGCAGGAAGCCTGGGAGGCGGTGGTTCGCCTGATTGCGCCGGTCACGCCGCATATCGCCGAAACCCTGTGGCGCGATCTTGGCGGTGCGGATTCGGTGTTCAAGGCCGGCTGGCCGGCGGTCGATGAGACGGCACTTGAACGTGCGGCTGTCACCATCGTCGTCCAGATCAACGGCAAGGTGCGCGGGCGCGCCGAAGTCGCACCGGGTGCCGCGCGCGATGCGGTCCAGGCTGCGGCCATGCTCGATGAAAACGTGCTTCGCCATATCGAGGGCAAGACCGTGCGCAAGATCATCCTGGTACCTGACAAACTGCTCAATATCGTGGTTGGCTGATGCGCTACGTGCTGCTCGCCATTGCCTGTGTTGGCGCACTGTCCGCGTGCGGCTTTCAGCTTCGCGGCGAGGCGCGTCTGCCTTCGATGATGGCGCAGACCTGGCTGGCCGTCGGCGATGAAAGCAGCGTATTCATCCGCGAGCTCGGTCTGCTGCTGGATGCCAACGGAGCCCGGCGCGTGGCCACGGCCGGCCCGCAGGCGGCGACTTTACAGATCAATTCGCAGACGATGTGGCGCCAGCCGCTGTCGGTATCCGGCCAGGCGCGGGTGCGCGAATACCTGCTGATTTTCGAAGTCAACTGGCGCCTGCTGTCGCCGGATGGTGAGGTGATCATCGAAGATGATCACCTGCGCCTGACCCGCGACTACAGCTTCGATGAGCAGGAAATCCTGGCCGCCCAGCGCGAAGAGGAATTCTTGCGCGATGACCTGAGCCGTTCGATGGCCACCCGGCTACTCCGGCGCCTGGAGGCGCTGGCCGGCCAGGGACCGTGAAACTCTTCCCCGACAAGCTCCCGGCTCGACTGCAGCAGGGCCTGGCACCGGTTTACCTGATCGCCGGTCAGGAACCGCTGCTGATCGAGG
Organism: uncultured Wenzhouxiangella sp.; assembly: GCA_937876395.1. Taxonomy (GTDB): domain Bacteria; phylum Pseudomonadota; class Gammaproteobacteria; order Xanthomonadales; family Wenzhouxiangellaceae; genus Wenzhouxiangella. The sequence continues at coordinate 27,851 of CALEIM010000170.1, forward strand.
AAGCCTGTGATGCGGTGCGCGCCGCAGCACGAGCGGCCGGCGTTGCCGAGCGCGTTGTGCTGGAAATTGATGCGCGCTTCGACTGGGGTCAGCTTGGCAGCGCGTCCGAGTCTCATTCCCTGTTTGCCAGCCAGCGTCTGATCGAACTGCGGCTGGCCTCCGGCAAGCCCGGTCGCGAGGGTGGGGCGGCGCTGCGTGACTGGGTAGAGCGCGGCGGCGATGACATCCTGCTGGTCAAATGCGATAACTGGGAATTTGCCAGCGAGAAGGCCGCCTGGTTCAAGGCCTTGGACAAGGCCGGTGTGTATGTGCCGTGCTGGAAGGTCAAGGCGCAGAATTTGCCCGCCTGGATTGGACAGCGCCTGCATTCGCGCGGTCTGCGTGCCGATGAGGCCGTCTGTCGTTTCCTGGCCGATCGTCTGGAGGGCAATCTACTGGCGGCCGCCCAGGAAATTGAACGCCTGGCGCTGCTGTATCCTGCCGGCCAGCTTGATCTCGATACCCTGCGCGCGGCGGTTGCTGACAGCGCCCGCTTCGACAGTTTTCGCCTGGTCGAACTGGTTTTCACCGGTCAGCCGGGCGCGGCCCTGCGCTGCATCCGCGGGCTGCGTGAATCAGACACGCCGATGCCGCTGATCGTCGCCGCCCTGGCGCGCGAGCTGCAAACCGTCGGTCATTTTCAGATGATGCTGGCAAAGCACACCGCCGCCGAGCTGTTTCGCATGCTCGGCGTGTGGCAGAGCCGTCAGCAGGCCGTAAGCGGTGCGGCTCGCCGGCTCAAGCCGTCTGTGGTTCATCAGGCCCTGGCCGAACTGTCGGTGCTTGATCAGCAGTCCAAGTCGACCGGGCAGGAGGATTTCTGGCTCCAGCTAGAACGTCTGTGCGTGGCCCTGGCGACCAACCGCAGCGATTACCTGGCCGCATGAACGCGGCAACCATCATCTTCGGCGGAACTTTTGATCCGGTTCACTACGGCCATCTGCGCGCTGCGTCCGAAGTGGGCGAAAAAATCGGGGCTGACGATTTCCGTTTGCTGCCGGCCGGTAACCCGCCACATCGGGACTTTACCGGCGCTGCGGCTGAACATCGTCTGGCCATGCTTGAGCTGGCTTTGGAGCCTTGTGCTGATCTCAGTGTCGACGCGCGCGAGGTGCAGCGCGCCGGGCCGTCGTGGATGGTCGAGACCCTGGCTTCGATCCGCGCTGAGGTCGGTGAGCGCCCGATCATGCTGTGCCTGGGCCAGGATGCCGCCAATCAGCTCAACACCTGGCACCGCTGGCGCGAACTGCTTGATCTGGCCCACCTGGTGGTCATGAAGCGCCCGCGCAGCCGGCCGCGCTACGCCGGTGAGGTTGCCGAACTGCTAGCCGAGCGGCGCGCACCCGGCCCGGCACAGCTCATGGAGCACAGTGCCGGTCGGGTCTGCTACCTGAGCGTGACCCAGCTGGCGATCTCCTCAACCGATATCCGTCGTCAGATCAGTCGCGGTGCCAACCCGCGCTTTCTGCTGCCATCGACCGTGCTCGCCTATATCCGCCAGCACGGCCTGTATGGCAGTGGTGAAAGCGCGTCCGACAGGGCGTAGAATAGGCAGTGTGTTCAATCGTGGATGATTCCTTGCGCGAAAATCAATTGCTCGACCCGCAGGAACTGCGGGACCTGGTCCTCGCAGTTCTGGACGATGCCAAAGCCCAGGACGTTCAGGTCATCGACCTGTCAGATCGCAGCAGCTTTGCCGATTACATGGTGATTGCCTCGGGCGGCTCCTCGCGCCAGGTGAAAGCCATGGCTGAGCGCCTGGTACAGCGCGTCAAGGCGCACCATATTCGGCCGCTTGGCGTCGAAGGGACCGATGGCGGTGAATGGGTGCTGGTGGATATGGCCGATGTCGTGGTCCATCTCATGCAGCCCCAGACCCGCGCTTTCTACAATCTGGAGAAGCTCTGGTCGACCCCGCCGGCCAGCCGGTCCAGCGCCCAGGCCTGAGACTGGTTCCAGAGCGTGGAACTTGTTGTAGCCGGCGTTGGTACGCGCATGCCCGGCTGGCTGGCTGAAGGCTGGCAGGACTATGCCCGACGCATGCCACCCCATCTGCCGCTCAAGCTTGTTGAAGTCACCAACGCCGGCAAGGCCGGTGCCGGGCGGGAAGCGGCGATTGAAGCTGAGCGCCTGCTCGCCAGGCTGCCGGCCCGGGCGCGGCTGGTCGCGATGGAAATCACCGCACCGGCCTGGTCAACCGAGCATCTGGCCGGGCGCCTGGACGACTGGCAGCACAGCGGTGATCCGGTCTGGTTTTTGATTGGTGGTGCCGGCGGCCTGGATCTTGCGCTGGTGCGGCGCGCCGACGAGCGCTGGTCGCTCGGCTCGGCGACCTTGCCGCACATGCTGGTGCGGGTGATCGTTGCCGAACAGCTATATCGCGCCAGCACGATCCTCGCCGGGCATCCCTATCACCGCGCCTGATTGAAACTGCTGAACTATCCATGTCTGAACGCGCTCGTTTGATACTGGCCTCGTCCTCGCCGCGCCGTCGCGAACTGCTTGGTCTGTTTGATCTGGCCTTTGATATCGAGCCGGCCGCAATCGATGAGGCGGCGGCCGAGGCTGAGTTGCCGCGCGATCACGTTGTCCGCCTGGCCCGGGAAAAAGCGCGGGCCGTGCACGTCCGTCACCACACCGCCTGGGTGTTGGCGGCTGACACCGTGGTAGCCGTCGACGACGACATCCTGGGCAAGCCGGCCGATGCTGACCAGGCGCGCAAAATGCTCGAACGCCTGTCAGGACGTGCGCACCGGGTGTTTTCAGCGGTGGCGATGGTGTCGCCCGACGGCACGCCAGACGAGCGCCTCAGCGAGACCCTGGTCGAGTTTGCGCCACTGCCAAGCGACTGGATTGCCGACTATATCGAATCCGGCGAGCCGCATGACAAAGCCGGTGCTTACGGCATTCAGGGCCGGGCCGGCATCTGGGTGCGCTCGCTGACCGGCAGCTATTCTGGCGTGGTCGGTCTGCCGCTGTTTGAAACCGGCGAGCTGTTGCGCACTGCCGGACTGCTGGACCAGCCTGAATAATATCCGGGCCAATAACGTCGGGCGCGCGGGCAATGCTATTCTGGCAGGCCCCTGACGGGTCGATACCCCTGATCTGCCATGAGTGATGAAATCCTGATCAATGTCTTTCCCAGCGAACGACGCGTGGCTGTGGTTGAAAACGGCCTGCTCCAGGAGCTTTACCTGGAGCGCAGCGGCGAGGTCAGCTCGGTCGGCAATATCTATATGGGGCGCGTAGAACGCGTACTGCCGGGCATGCAGGCGGCGTTCGTCAATATCGGCCTTGAGCGCACCGCTTTTTTGCACGCGGTCGACATTCTGCCGCGCCAGCCCGAGCTGGACGAAAACGGCGACAGTCCGCCGGTGCCGCTGATTACCGAATTGATCAGCCAGGGCCAGCATCTGCTGGTGCAGGTCATCAAGGATCCGATCGGCAGCAAGGGCGCGCGGTTGACCACGCAGCTCAGCATTCCGTCGCGTTACCTGGTTTTGCTGCCCGGTCTTGACAGCCTCGGTGTTTCATTTCGTATCGACGCCGAGGAAGAGCGTGAGCGCCTGCGCAAGCTGCTGGCCGAGCAGCTCGCTGAACCAGCCGGGCACGGTTTTATTATCCGCACCAATGCCGAAGGCGTTGAGGCCGAATCACTGGCCCGCGACCTTGAATACCTGCGCCGTTTGTGGCCAAAGATCGAATCCGGGGCGGTCAACGCGCGTCCCGGTCAGCTCATCTACGAAGATCTGTCTTTGCCGTATCGCTCGCTCAGGGATCTGATGCACGGCGAAATTGAAAAGGTGCGGATAGACGAGCGCGGCACCTACGAACGTGCCGTACGTTTTGCCGGTGAGTTTTTCCCCGAGTGGGCCGATCGCATCGAGTTCTACGATGGCGACGGCCCGCTGTTTGACCTGTATGGCGTGGAAGATGAGATCGAACGCGCGCTGGAGCGCACCGTAACCCTGAAATCCGGCGGCCATCTGGTCATTGACCAGACCGAGGCGATGACGACCATCGACGTCAACACCGGCTCCTATCTGGGCTATCGAAATCTTGAAGAGACGGTCTTCAAGACCAATCTCGAATCGGCTCAGGCCATCGCCCGTCAGCTTCGACTGCGCAATCTTGGCGGCATCATCATCATCGACTTCATCGGCATGAATGAAAGCGATCACAAGCGTCAACTGCTCAGAACACTGCAGCGCTCGGTCGCCGGCGATCATGCGCGTATCTCAATCTCTGATATCTCGCCGCTGGGCCTGGTCGAGATGACCCGCAAACGCACGATCGAAAGCCTGGAGCGCCGCATGTGCCAACCCTGTCCGGCCTGTGAGGGCACTGGCCGGATCAAGAGCGTGGACACGGTTTGCTCGGAGATTTTTCGCGAAATCCTGCGCGCCGTGCGCCAGTTCGACACCGGTGAGCTGCGGGTCATGGCGGCGCCTGGCGTGGTCGAGCGCATTTTTGAGGAACACCATCGCTCCATCGTCGAGCTGATCGAGCAGGTGGGCAGCAGCATTCAGTTCCGGCCCGAGGCTCAGTACAGCCAGGAACAGTTTGACGTGGTTCTGCTTTGAATCCAGCGCCGGAAACATTGGCTGGGCGCTCGCGCCTGGCCACCGCCTTGCGTGGTCTTGGCCGCGGCCTGGCCACGGCGCTGGCGGTTTTGATCATCTCGACGGCCATTCTGGTCGGTCTGGGTCGTGCGCTGATCGGCCAGGTCGATGAACTTCGACCCTGGCTGGAGCGCGAGCTGTCGGCACGCCTTGGCACCGCCATTTCAATCGAGCGGGTCGAAGGCCGGTGGCCGCGCCTGACGCCGACCATTATTCTGCACCGCGTGCGCACCGGTGTCGGGCCTGAACCCTGGCTGGAGATCGGTGAGGCCAGACTGGAGTTCAATCTATCGGCTCTGCTGAACGCTGAGCGCAATCCACTGCGCCTGGTGGCCGTTGATCTTGACCTGGCTCTGGTCGAACAGGTTGACGGTAGCTGGGGCATGCGGCTGGAACGCGGCGGACAGCTCGGCGCCCGGGCTCCGCAGGCCGAGGCGCTTGCCGGCGACCTGCTGATTCGTGACGCCCGGCTGCTGGTTCGCCCGCGCGACCAGGCGGAAATCGAACTGCTGCTTGACGAGGCCGAGGTGCTGCGCCGCGGCAGTCAAACCGGGCTGCTTGCCAGCGCCCGCCTCAGCCAGGCGCCGAGTGCGCGCATTGAACTGGCCGTTAAGGCCAGTCATCCACAGGCGGTCATCAGCTCCTTGATTGGGCGCATTGAAGTCAGACGACTGCGACCAGCCGGTTCCGAGCTGGCCGCCCGTCTGCCCGAAATCGTCCGGCTGCCGAATGACCGCATCGAACTGGACGCGGGATTTCAATGGCGGGCCGGCAGCGGCGGACGCGCCCGGCTGGATCTGCGTATTGACGGCAGCGACGGCCTTGATCTGAGCGCCGAGTTGCTCGCCGAGGTCGCCCATGGCCGGACCGATATCGAGCTGCGTCGCCTGACAGCCAATGGACAGGCGCTCGTCGAATCCGTGGTGCTGGCCGGAGCGCAAGGTCGCTGGGGGCTGTCGCTGCCCGAGCTTGATCTGGCACCCATCCATCATCTGGCGAGTCGCTGGATGAGTGCCTGGTCCAATTGGCCGGAAACCCTGGCCGGCCGGGTCGAACAACTTGAGGTGCGCTATCGCCATCCAGGGTCTGTGCGCGAGCTCAGCGGCCGGATACATGGCCTGGGATTTGATCTGCCCGGCGACCGCGCAGGTTTGAGCGGCCTTGATCTGGAGCTGGGCGTATCCGGCGACCGCGCCGCGCTGAGCCTGGCCGGCGCGCCGACGCTGGACTGGCCGGCCAAGCTGCGCCAGGCCATTCCAATTGAGCGGGTTTCCGGCCGGGTCATACTGACGCCCGACGCCATCGAGCTGGCCGACGTTCGCGCCTGGCGTCCGGAAGCCGAGGGTCGGGCCAGTGGCTGGGTCTGGCTGGGCGGTGGCCGACCGTTTCTGGATTTTCTGGTCGAGGCCGAGCGTATCGACGCCGTTGATCCGCGCCCGTGGCTGCCGGCCGGCCAGATTCCGCCGGTTGCCATGGAGTGGCTCGATCGCGCGCTGCTCGGCCTGGAAAGCGGGCAGGGCGGGATCAATTATCACGTTCGGCTGGGACGGCCCTTTCGCGCCTGGCAGCCGGGAGATTTTCAGGCCTGGGTCGAGTTTGTCGGCGCAGAAATAGATTTCTGGACCGACTGGCCGCTGGCTACCGATCTCGACGGCCGGATCGATTTTGTCGGTCGCTCGATGATCGGGCGTATCGATCGCGGACTGCTCGACGATCTGCCGGTGGCTGCCGAGCGCCTGGAAATTGAAAACCTGAGCGAGCCGCAGCTTGAGCTTGGTCTGCAAACCGGTGCGCAGTCGGCGCGCCACATCGAAGCCCTGGTGACCCGCTTTCCACTGGCCGACTGGGCGCGCTATTTCGACCCCGTGAATCTGGACGGGGAGCTGTCGCTCAGGGTCGATCTGGTGCTGCCGTTTCGGCACATGGTCGACTGGTCGATCGCCGGCCAGGCCCTCCTGGCTGACGTCGATTTCAGCGTACCGGCGGCCAGGCTGAGCCTGCCCGAGCTGCGTGGCGAGCTGAATTTTAATCGTTTCGGGATTGCTCCGACCGAGCTTGAGACAGCCGATTCGCGGCTGACAGTTGAGGCGGGATTCGGCGAATCGGCCTGGCTGGAGCTGGGCGCCAAACTAGCCGCCGCCGAGCTGATTTCTGCCGATTCACCGCTCGCTGCATTCGGCCCACGACTGCTCGGCGCCAGCGACTGGCAGGCGCGTCTGGCCGGCACGGACGCGGGCGGCTGGCGCCTGAGTGCCGGCACTGAGCTTGAGGGCACCGAGCTGCGCCTGCCGCCACCGCTGGACAAGGCCGCGCACACCGCGCTGCCGCTGGACTTCCACATCAATGCCGTCGACCAGCAGCTGGAATTCGAGCTTGAGCTTGGGGAAATGCTGGCGCTCAAGGCGGCCTCGGAAAATGGCCAGTGGCGCCTGGCCGCAGGCCTGGGCCAGGCCGTAGCGGAGTTGCCGCAGGCGGCCGGGTTTCTCATCGAGGGCCGGCTGGCGCGTCTGGATCTGGGGGAATGGATCGACCTGCTGTCCAGGTTGGACAGCGCGCCCGGCCAGATCGGGCTGCCGGGCCAGGCGACGCTTACCATCGGGCAACTGAAGTACGCCGACCTGACCCTCGATGAACTTGAGCTTGACCTTCAGCGCCGTGCCGACGAATGGACGATCGAGATGGGCGGCGGGTCGGCGCAGGGCACGATCAGCGTGCCCATGCCGCTCGATTCCGGGCGGGTGGCGAGCGTTGACCTGAAGCGACTGCATTTCGGCCAGATCGGTGAGCCGGCGTTCGATGATGATCTTGAAGCGGCACCAGTGGCGGGGCAAACGCAGACCCGCATACCCACGCAGGTTCCGCCGATTCATCTGCTCATCGAAGATCTGATTTTCCGCGGCCTGCATCTGGGCCGGGTACGGATCGAGAGCCATCGGCGCACCGACGGCATTGAAATCGAGCAGATTGAGGTGGCCGCACCCTACCTTGAAGTGGCCGCTCGCGGGCGCTGGATCGAGTCCGAATCCGGACCGATCACCGAGTTGGATGGACGCCTGATCACTGAGCGTTTGTCTGCGCTGCTGGCCGCCTTCGGCTACCAGTCCGAACTCAATGCCGCGCGCACCCAGCTTGAACTCAGCGGGCGCTGGCCCGGTGCACCAAATGATTTTACCCTGGCCCGGCTGGACGGGCGTCTGCAGCTACTTGCCCTCGACGGCACGATTCCGGAAGCCCGGCCGGGTGCAGGCCGCCTGCTCGGTCTGGCCAGCTTCAGCGCCGTGCCGCGTCGTCTGATGCTCGATTTCCGAGATGTGTTTGCCCAGGGCCTTAAATTTGATCGCGTCTCAGGCACGTTCAGCGTGTCGGACGGGTCGGCCGATACCGACGACGTACGTATTGAAGCACCGGCGGCCGAGATCCTGATTTCCGGTTCAACCGACTTAGGCGGGCGCCAATATGATCAACTGGTGGTCGTTCGACCCGAGGTGAGCAATACCCTGCCGGTGATTGGCGGCCTGGCCGGTGGCCCGGTCGGTGCGGCGGCCGGCCTGATTCTGCGCAGCCTGCTGGAGCAGCCCCTGCAGGGGATTGCCGAGGCGCGCTATCGGATCACCGGGCCCTGGGAATCGCCTGAGGTTGAGCTGATTGAGGCGCGACCGGCGATCGTCGAGCCATCGGAGCCGCCGGAGCCATCGGGCGATTCGGATTGAATCTGTCAGCCAGCGACCGAATATCTTGGCCATCATGCATCAACAAGTCATCGACAGCCTGCTGACGCCGGTCGGCGTAGGCAGCAAGGAACTCGAACTGGCCCTGGGCCGGCTGGTCTCACCGCGCATTGATTTCGGCGAGCTGTATTTCCAGCGCCGTGTCAGCGAAAGCTGGATGCTCGAAGACGGCGTGGTCAGGAGCGGCAGCTTCGACTCTGACCAGGGCGTGGGTGTACGCGCCGTGGCCGGCGCCGGCAGCGGCTTTGCCTACGCCGACTCAATGGCCCTGCCAGCGCTGCTTGATGCGGCCGGCAGCGCGCGTGCCATTGCCCGCGCGGGCGGCAGCGGCATGGTTCGGGTCGGCCAGCCGGAGCACGCCATCGCACGCTATGCCAGCCACGATCCGCTCGCCGGCGGCGACGCCACCGAGCGGGTCGAGCTGTTGCGCACGATAGATGCCTTTGTGCGTTCTCTTGATGCGCGGATCAGCCAGGTCAGCGTCAATCTGGCAGCCAGTCATGAGTCGATTCTGGTCGCTGCGACCGACGGCGTGCTGGCCGCCGATCAACGCCCCCTGGTGCGCCTGGATGTGCGTGTGCTCATGGAAGCGGATGGCCGGCGCGAACAGGGCGGCTCCGGCGGCGGCGGACGCTGGGCCATGGCCGCCGTTTTCGAGCCGGAGTTTTGGCAGCACCACGCCCGTGAGGCCGTGCGCATTGCCGCCGTCAACCTGGGTGCTGAAGCCGCGCCCGCCGGTTACATGACCGTCGTGCTTGGCCCGGGCTGGCCCGGCGTGCTGCTGCACGAGGCGGTTGGGCATGGCCTGGAAGGAGATTTCAATCGCAAGGGCGTGTCGGCCTTTTCCGGGCGCATGGGTGAGCGGGTTGCCACCGAAGAATGCAACGTGGTCGACGACGGCACTCTGGCAAATCGGCGCGGTTCGCTGAGTATCGACGACGAGGGCACGCCGACCTCATGCACCACCCTGATCGAGAACGGTCGCCTGGTGGGCTACATGCAAGACAAACTGAACGCCCGGCTGATGGGCGTTGAGCCGACCGGCAACGGCCGGCGCGAATCCTTTGCCCATCTGCCGATGCCGCGCATGACCAATACCTACATGTTGCCGGGCAAACATGATCCGGGCGAAATTCTTGCCTCGGTTGCAGACGGCATCTACGCGGTCGGTTTCAACGGCGGCCAGGTGGATATCACCTCCGGCAAGTTCGTGTTTGCCGCCTCGGAAGCCTATCGGGTGAAAAACGGCAAGATCGGCGCTGCGATCAAGGGCGCGACCCTGATCGGCAATGGGCCGGATGTGCTGACCCGGGTCGGCATGGTCGGCAATGATCTTGAGCTCGACGCCGGCGTCGGCGTCTGCGGCAAGGAAGGTCAGGGCGTGCCGGTGGGTGTCGGTCAGCCGACTTTGAGAGTTGACGGCCTGACCGTCGGGGGAACCGGATGAGTACGCCGCTGAGCCGTCACAACGATTCGGCCATTGCCGCCATGCTGCATGATCCCGAGCGTGAATCAGGGCTGCTTGAAGGGGTCGCCCGCCGCGTCCTGGAACGCGCCCGCGCCGGCGGCGCCAGCCAGGCCGAGGCGTCCGTGGTTTCCAGCCTGGGCCGCGACGTGTCGGTTCGCATGGGCGAGATCGAATCTCTGGAAGAAGCGCGCGACCGCACACTACAGATCAGCGTCTATCGCGGCCAGTGCACCGGCAGCGCCAGCACCGGTGATCTGCGTCCTGAAGCGATCGACGAGTGCGTGGATCGGGCCTTGGCGATTGCCCGCTACACCCAGGCTGATCGGGCCGCCGGTCTGGCCGATGCCGAGCTGATGGCGAGCGATTTCCCCGACCTTGATCTGTGGCATGCCGAAGACCGATCGCTCGATGAGCTGGTTGAACGCGCCATGCGGGTCGAAAGCGCCGCGCGCGATGCCGACAAGCGCGTGGTCAATTCCGAAGGCGCGAGTGTCAGCAGTGAGGCGACGATCGGCGTTTACGCCAACAGCCACGGCTTTGTCGGCCGGATGCGCGGCACCTCTTGTTCGCAAAGCTGTGCGGTGATCGCACGCGACGACTCGGGGATGCAGCGCGACTACGACTATGACATGGCGCGCCGTTTCGCCGCTTTGGCCGCACCGGAACAGACCGGGGCTGAGGCGGCCCGCCGGACTGTCCGACGCCTGGGTGCCGAGCATGTGAAAACCGGCCAGATGCCGATTCTGTTTGCGCCCGAGGTGGCCCGTGGTCTGCTCAGGCATCTGCTGGCGGCGGTGTCCGGCGGCAATCTTTACCGACGCAGCAGCTTTCTGCTCGATACCCTGGGTGAGCAGCTTTTGCCGCAGTGGGTGACCCTGATCGAGCGCCCGCGGCTGCCCCAGGGCGCGCGTTCTGCAGTTTTCGATGCCGATGGCGTGGCCACGCGTGAAGCGCCACTGATTCGCGACGGGGTGCTGGAACGCTACGTGCTGTCGAGCTATTCGGCGCGCCGCCTGGGCCTGGAGACCACCGCCAACGCCGGCGGTGTGCGCAACCTTGAGCTGGTTGGCGCCAGCCAGGATTTCGGCCAGCTACTGGCCAGCATGGACCGCGGCCTGCTGATTACCGAGCTGATGGGGCAGGGCGTCAACCTGGTCACCGGCGATTATTCGCGCGGCGCGGCCGGGTTTCGCGTTGAGCGCGGGCAGATTGCCGCGCCGGTCGAGGAGTTCACGATTGCCGGCAACCTGCGCGATATGTTCGCCAACCTGGTGGCGGCGGGTACTGATGTCGACACCCGCCACTCGATGCGTGTCGGCTCACTGCTGCTCGACAAAATGGTCGTCGCCGGCCAGTAGCGGCATTACACCAGGCGCAAGGCGTGCACAGGCAGGGCTTTACGGTCGACTGAAGAGTCCGTTGGTTTCCGTAAGCCTTTGTTTCCCCTTGCATCTTGCGCCTTTCTCTTTGCGCCTGATCAACACCGCCTTACCCTCGCTCGGCAAAACCAGTAGAATCTGCATCCCTCTCGTCCCTACTGTGGTGAAGTCATGCGTACCAAGCTGATTGCCGGCAATTGGAAGATGCACGGCAGCAAGCCCGAAATTCGCAGCCTGATCGGCGGCATTCTGGCGCGCCTGGATCCCGGCCGTTCGGCCGAGGTCATGGTGTTGCCACCTTTTCCCTATCTGCCGCTGGTTGATTCCCTGACCGACTCCACCCCGGTGCTGCTCGGTGCCCAGGATTTGAGCGCCCACTCCGGCGGCGCTTATACCGGCGAAGTCGCCGGCCCGATGCTGAACGACTGGAACTGTTCACACGTCCTGGTGGGCCACTCCGAGCGACGCGCCTTGCACGCCGAGTCCAGCGAGCTGGTGGCAAAAAAGTTTGTCGCCGCCCAGGAAGCCGGTCTGCAGCCGATCCTGTGCGTCGGTGAAACGCTGGAAGAGCGCGAGGCGTCGCGGACATCCGAGGTGGTTGGCGCCCAGATTCGTGCGGTGCTGGATGCGGCCGGGATTCAGGCTTTTGCCCGCGCGATCATCGCCTATGAACCGGTCTGGGCAATCGGCACCGGCCAGACCGCCACGCCGGATCAGGCACAGCAGATTCATGCAGCGATCAGGGCGCAGCTTGAGCAAGAGGATGCTACAATTGCCGGCCGAGTCAGGATACTGTACGGCGGCAGCGTCAAACCCGACAATGCCCCCGAACTGTTTGCCTGCGAAGACATTGACGGTGGTCTGATCGGCGGAGCATCGCTGCAAGCCGAATCCTTCATGGGCATCTACCAGGCCGCCTGATCCTGACAGTTTGGAACGAGACTTTTTTCGATGTATACGATTCTCACCGTATTTCAAGTTTTGCTGGCCGCGGCCATGGTGGCCGTCATCCTGGTTCAGCGCGGTGCTGGTGCGACCATGGGTGCCGCTTTCGGCTCGGGCGCATCGGGCACGGTGTTTGGTTCGCGCGGCGCCGGCGGTTTTCTCAGCACGCTGACTGTTTGGCTTGGCGTGGCGTTTTTTGCGCTCAGCCTGGGCATGGCGGTCTACGTTGCTCGCTCCGGCGATGTCCGGTCACCCGTTGACGATCTCGGCGTTGCCGGCCAACTGGTCGCGCCACCGGCCGATGTCAGCACCGACCGTCCGACCGAACCGACGACGTCGGGCGACAGCCAGGTCGAAGAATTCCTTGATGTGCCGGTCGGTGATGACCCGGTTGATCAAGGCGAGGCTGGTGAACAGGCCTCTGGGGAAGATGAGTTTGGTGATCTGCCGCCGCCTGGCTGAGGCGAAAGCAGTCACTGGCACAGCTGCGACGATGCCGAAGTGGTGGAATTGGTAGACACGCTGTCTTGAGGGGGCAGTGACCCAACGGTCGTGCCGGTTCGAGTCCGGCCTTCGGCACCATCATTGATAACGAACGCATGCATCGGGCCTCAATCCGGGCGGCGTGAAAGACTGACAAACTGGCAGGTTGAACGAATGCTGGCTGACTATTTTTCGATTCTGCTGTTTTTGCTCGTGGCCCTTGGCATGGGCGCTGGCCTGCTGCTGGTCGGTGGGATTCTGGGGCCGCGCCGCCCGTCGGACGAGAAAAACTCGCCCTACGAGTGCGGTTTCGAGGCCTTTGAGGACTCGCGCATGAAGTTCGACGTGCGCTTTTATCTGGTTGCCATCCTGTTCATCATCTTCGATCTCGAAATCGCGTTCCTCTTCCCGTGGGCGGTGGCGCTCGACGCCGTCGGCATGACTGGTCTGGTGGCGATGGGCGTGTTCCTGCTGATCCTGGTGATCGGCTTCGTCTATGAATGGAAGAAGGGAGCGCTGGAGTGGGAATAAGCAACATCATGCACAACCCCGCCCCGGTCGGCGAGGTTGACGATATTCTGCGCCCCGAGGCGGACAATCCGCTGCTCAAAAAGGGCTTTGTGACCACCAGCGCCGATGCCCTGCTCAACTGGGCGCGGACCGGCTCGATGTGGCCGGTGACTTTCGGCCTGGCCTGCTGCGCCGTTGAAATGATGCATGCCTCAGCGTCGCGTTACGATCTCGACCAGTTCGGCACGTTTTATCGCCCCACGCCCAGGCAGTCGGACGTGATGATCGTCGCCGGCACCCTGGTCAACAAGATGGCCCCGGCGCTCAGGAAAATCTACGACCAGATGCCCGAGCCCAAATGGGTGATTTCGATGGGCTCCTGCGCCAACGGCGGCGGCTATTACCACTATTCCTACGCCGTTACGCGTGGCTGCGATCGCATTGTGCCGGTCGATATCTATGTTCCGGGCTGCCCGCCGACGGCCGAAGCACTGGTGTATGCCATTCTCCAGCTGCAGAAGAAGGTCCGGCGTACCAACACGATTGCTCGATCATGACCGGCTTCTCTACCCGTAATCAGGCGCTCGTGGCGCTGCTGACTGACAAGCTTGGCGAGCGCATCGCCTCGATCAGCGAGCATTGCGGCCAGCTAACCGTCGAGATTGCAGTACAACACTGGCTCGATGCAGCCTTCTTGCTGCGCGACGAACCTGAACTGCATTTCGAGCAGCTGATCGATCTGTGCGGCATCGACTACCTCGGCTATGGCGACGACGAGTGGGAAACGGCTGAGGCGACCCACACCGGCTTTTCGCGGGCCGCCGACGCCCTCGGACCAGGACGTTTTGCCTGGGAAAATCGTCCCGAGGCCGAAGAAATCCAGAACCGCTATGCAGCCGTCGTCCATCTGCTGTCGCTCAAGCACAACCGGCGCGTCCGCCTGCGCTGCTTTGCGCCGGACAACGAATTCCCGGTGCTGCCGTCCCTGGTTGAGGTCTGGAACTCGGTCAACTGGTATGAGCGTGAGGCGTTTGACCTGTACGGGATCATTTTTGAAGGCCACCCTGATCTCCGACGGATCATGACCGACTACGGCTTTATCGGCCATCCCTTCCGCAAGGATTTCCCGCTGATCGGCAACGTCACCGTTCGCTACGATGAAGACAAGGAGCGGGTCGTTTATGAACCGGTCGAAATCGAGCCGCGGGTTACCGTGGCCCGAGTGGTGCGGCGCGACAGCCGCTACGTCGACCAGAAGCTGGCAGGAGATGACTCATGAGTGAGATTCGCAGCTTCACAATCAACTTCGGGCCGCAGCATCCGGCCGCGCACGGCGTGCTGCGCCTGGTGCTTGAGCTGGATGGTGAAACGGTGGTGCGCGCTGATCCGCACGTCGGCCTGCTCCATCGGGCGACCGAAAAACTGGCCGAATCCAAGCCGTATAACCACTCCATCGGTTACATGGATCGCCTCGACTACGTCTCGATGATGTGCAACGAGCACGCCTATGTGTTGGCCATCGAAAAATTGCTGGGCATCGAGGCGCCGGAGCGCGCCCAGTGGATCCGCACCCTGTTTGACGAGATCACGCGCATCCTCAACCACCTGATGTGGCTTGGCTCCAACGCGCTCGACCTGGGCGCCCAGACGGTGTTTCTGTACGCCTTCCGAGAGCGCGAA
>CALEIM010000171.1 GCA_937876395.1 uncultured Wenzhouxiangella sp.
ATCTGGACGATGATCAAGAGGCCTTCGTGTTCGAGTTCGTGCTCAACGATGAAGTTCGCAGCCAGTTGATTACCCGTCTGCCTGACGCTGTGGCGATCAGCGGTGGCTTGCTGTCAGTGCTGCTCGCGCTGGTCGTGTTTCTGGGCACCGAGGCCAGCGTCCAGGCGAAGGTGCTGGCCCGTTCCATCAGCCGCCTGGAGGGCGAAATTGCCGAGCGCAAGGCGGCCGAGCGCGAGCTGGAATTCCTCGCTCATCATGA
The DNA here is from genome assembly GCA_937876395.1 of uncultured Wenzhouxiangella sp. Lineage (GTDB taxonomy): Bacteria > Pseudomonadota > Gammaproteobacteria > Xanthomonadales > Wenzhouxiangellaceae > Wenzhouxiangella. The sequence goes on from CALEIM010000171.1 coordinate 260, forward strand.
CGAGCTGACCGGTCTGCCCAATCGCCTCGCCATCTCCACCTGGCTGGGCCAACAGATCGAGCAGCACAATGAGAAAGGCGGCCAGCTTGCCCTGCTGTTTCTTGATCTCGACCAGTTCAAGGACATCAACGATTCACTCGGTCATCAGCTCGGCGATCTGTTGCTGCGCGAACTGCCGGGCCGTTTGTCCGGTGTGTTGCGCCAGAGCGATTTCATCGGCCGGCACGGCGGCGATGAGTTCCTGATCGGGGTACGTCGCGACAATCGCGAACAGGTCGAGCAGCTCACCGAAAATATCCTGCGCGCCCTCGATCAGGGTTTCATGGTTCGCGGCCACCGCCTGTTTGTCTCTGCCAGCATCGGCATTGCCTACTACCCGGATTCCGGCAAATCGGTCAATGAGCTGATCCAGAGCGCTGATTCCGCCCTGTTTCGTGCCAAGGCAGCCGGTCGCAACCAGTTTGCGGTGTTCACCAGCGAGATGTTCGCCCAGGCCCAGCGACGCCTTAACCTGAGTCGCGGTATCCGTCATGCGCTCGACAACGGCGATTTCCGCGTCGTCTACCAGCCAATCATTGAAACCAGCAGCCGCAAGATGGTCGGTGCTGAAGCCCTGCTACGCTGGCGCTACGAGGACGGCCAATGGGTGCCGCCGCAGGAGTTCATTCGGGTGGCCGAAGAAACCGGCATGATCGGGCGCCTGGGTGAATTCGTCCTCGACCAGGCCCTGTCCGATCTGGCTCGCTGGAAAAGCCTGTCTCAGCAGCCGCCGTGGTTGGCGGTCAATGTGTCTGGCGCACAAATCCACGAAGACGGCTTTGCCGAGCGCATCAGCGTTCTGCTGCACCGGCACGGCATCGACCCCAAACAACTGCATCTGGAAATCACCGAAGAGGTGCTGATCGAAAACCTGACGCGCAACCGAAACATGCTGCACACCCTCGACCAGATCGGCCTGCAGATCGTGGTCGACGATTTCGGCATCGGCTACTCCTCGTTGAGCTATCTGAAGAATTTCCCCATCTCGACCGTCAAGATCGACCGCAGCTTCATCCACGACATCATCGATGACTTTGACGATCAGGCCATCACCCGCACCATCTGCAGCCTGGCCGCCGAACTGGGCATGACGACGGTCGCCGAAGGCGTGGAAACTGAAGCTCAATTTGAACTGCTGCGCGGTTTCAACTGCTCGTTTGCGCAAGGATTCCTGTTTTCGCGACCGGTCAAGGCCGATCAGATTGGCCGGCTGCTGGGAGCTTGAGCCGGCGTTATTCTGCGGAATCTGTGGTTGCAGCAGGTTTTGATCCGCGCACTGGCTGAGGCAATACTTCCGATAATATTGGCAACCTGGACTTTCCGTTAATGTGCCTAAATTGATGAGCTCATCCATCTCCCCACAACCGCCGTTCGAGGGCGTCACGGACGCATCGGTCACGGTGCCGCTGGACGCTTTGCGGCGCGCTGTTGCGCGCTTGTCCGAGCGGCTTGAGCTGCTGGGCACGGCGGCCCTGGATGAGGCCATCGAGACGGATCGGGTCAAGATCGAACAGGCCGGTGAACTGCTCGGATCATTGGCTTGGTCGCCACCGATTGATTCGGAAAAGCCGTCGAACGGACGGCATCTGCGTCACGACATGCGCAACGCAATTGGCGTCATTGCCGGCTATGGTTCGCTGATTGAAGAGACGCTGGCCGACGAGGGCGCTTTGAACGAGGAGCTGAGCGCGCTGTTCCAGCGCCTGCAGGCCGAATCCGAACGGCTGCTCGAAGCATTGGCCGAGCCGGCGGCATCGGCGGCCGAGGCATCCATGCCGACCAGCGAAATCGAAGACCTGCTCGAAAGCCTGGGTGAGCAGGCTGGCGACCAGACGCTTATCACCGGGCAAGTACTGGTGGTGGACGATAACGAGAACAGCCGCCAGTTGCTGGCCCGGCAGCTCACAGCTCAGGGGCACCGGGTGATGACGGCCGATTCGGGCCGCTCGGCACTGGCGATGATGAAAGATTCGCCGCCTGACCTGGTGTTGCTGGATTTGATGATGCCCGATCTGAATGGCTTCGAGGTGCTCCACGCCATGAAAGCCGAGCTTGAACTGCGCAACGTGCCGGTCATCGTCACCACTGGCCTGCACGATCAGCGCGGCGTGGTTCGGTGCATCGAAGCCGGTGCCCAGGACTATCTGCTCAAGCCGGTCAATCCGACACTGCTCAGAGCACGCATGCGGTCTTGCCTGGAGCGAAAGGCCTGGCATGATCGCGAGCAAAGCTACCAGCGCGAACTCGAGCGCAGCCATGCCTTCATCCGCCAGGTCTTTGGGCGTTATCTGTCGGACGACATCGTCCAGCAGCTACTCGATAACGAGGATGGCCTGAAGCTCGGCGGCGGAGTGCAGAAAGTCACTCTGATCATGACCGACCTGCGCGGGTTTACCGAACTGAGCCAGCGGCTGCCGCCCAAGGAGGTGGTGACCCTGCTCAATATTTACCTGCAAGCCATGTCGGAGGTCATTGTTCGCTACGGTGGCACCATTGACGAGATCATCGGTGACGCCATCCTGGTGCTGTTCGGTGCCCCATTGGTGCGGCCGGACGATGCCGCTCGCGCCGTGGCCTGCGCGATTGAAATGCAGAATGCCATGCAGTCGGTCAATGAAACAGCAGCCGCCCACGGGCTTCCCGCCGTCGAAATGGGTATCGGTCTGAATACCGGTGAGGTGGTGGTCGGCAACATCGGCTCAGAGATTCGCTCGAAGTACGCCGTGGTCGGCCATCATGTCAACCTGACCGGGCGAATTGAATCCTTTACCGTCGGCTCGCAGATTCTGGCATCGCAGTTCACCGTTGCCGAACTGGCCGGGCAGGTCAGCCTGGGTGAAAGTATCGAGGTGGATGCCAAGGGCATTGAACAGACCGTCCGACTGCATGAGATCATCGGCTTGGGTCCGCCCTGGTCGGTTGAGCTGGAAAGAACCCGGCCCAACCTCAAATCGCTGAAAACGCCGCTGAATGTCACCGTGACCCGCCTGAGCGATAACCAGCTCGACGATGCCGGCATCGGCGGTCGGCTTGAGGCGCTGGGCGGGAATCATGCGCTGCTGTTCAGTGAGCAAGCGCTGGCTCAGCTCAGCAATCTGAGACTGCGCTTCGAGCCGCTCGTAGCGGGCAAAAACCGCGGCGAAAAACTGGATTTTTATGCCAAGGTAACAAGATGCTGTACCGTGAGCGGCCCCGGGCGCTACCATGTAACCCTGACCTCGGTCGGTGCCGGGGCCCGCTTGCAGGCCCTGATCGACAACGCCACCCACGAGTAATGACTGCAGCTTGCTGCACAGACATCCACCAAAAACCAAATCATCATGAGCGCAACACTGCTGCTGGTCGAAGACAATGAAATGAACCGTGACATGCTCAGCCGTCGCTTGCAGCGCAAGGGGTTCACCATCGAAATGGCGGTCGACGGCCAGGCCGGGATAGATCGGGCCCGAGCACTGCGGCCGGATCTGATTTTGCTCGACATGAGCCTGCCCATCAAAGACGGCTGGACTGTGGCCGGCGAACTCAAGGCCGAAGCGGAACTGGCGGCCATACCTATCATCGCCCTGACGGCCCATGCCATGGACGGTGATCGTCAGCGCGCCATCGACGCCGGCTGTGACGACTACGACACCAAGCCGATCGATCTCAACCGCCTGCTCGGCAAGATCCGTCAACTGCTCGATCCGACCGGAACAAACCCCGCCGCCTAGACAGCCTGGACACTAGCGATGAGCCTGATTACCCGCATTGGACTGGTTTCAGTCATTGTCCTGGGCCTGCTGCTGCTGAGCAGCGGCATTTTCCTGCACGCCAACCGTTCCAGCAGCGAGTTGGTACGCACGCTGCAAACGGTGGACCGGGCGCAGGGCAGCCTGAGCGAACTGAGCGTGGAGCTCGAATCGATCAACCGCCAGTTCCAGGCGCTGGAAACCCTGTCGGCACTGGGCGATGGCGGCAACCTGTCGGAAACCGAACGCGGTGGCCTGATCGAAGCCCTGAACCAATTTGACGCTCGCCGCCAGGCCCTGCAGCCGATCCTTCTGGAACAGGTCGGGGAAGTTCCGGATAATCAGGTGCTCGACGATCTGCTGGCCGGCTGGCACGCCCAGCTTGATCGGCTCGCCGATACGGATGCGCCAGCGCCGGCGGAACAAAGGCCATCGGGCGAGGATTTATCACCGGTCAGCAACAGCTCGCGCGCGCGTTTTCTGGCGGCGCGCGAGCTGCTCGCCGAGAATTCGTTTTTGCTGCAGCAGGCCGGTTCGGAGTTGAGCGAGCAAATCAACGAGGTAGTGGATCGCAGCAGTCTCCTGATCAAGGTCGTATTTGGCCTGTCGCTGCTGGTGGTCATTGTGATCGGCTACCCGTTGGAACGCCATCTTCGGCGCAGTCTCAAGGCGCTCACACGCGGCGTCCGCCGCTGGCGCGACGGCCGGCTGGATTACCGCCTGCCCGATCTGGGTCGCGACGAGCTCGGCCAGCTTGGAAGACAGTTCAACGGCATGGCCGGCAAGCTCGAAGAAACCCTCAAGGCGCTACAGGATGCACGTCTGCAGGCCGACCAGGCCAACCAGACCAAGAGCGATTTTCTGGCCAACATGAGCCATGAGCTCAGAACACCAATGAATGCCATTATCGGCTACAGCGAGATGATCCTCGAAGAAGTCGGTGATGATCCAGACGTTGCCGCCAGCGAATTTCAGACTGACCTCGGCAAGATCCGTGCGGCCGGCAGCCACCTGCTGGCGCTGATCAACGACATCCTTGATATTTCCAAGGTTGAGGCGGGCAAGATGACGCTTTACCTGGAGTCGGTCACGCTCGCCGAGCTGCTTGAAGATACCGTGTCGACCGCACAACCGCTGCTCGACAAGAACCAGAATGTGCTGGTGCTTGACCAGCAATCGCTGGACGCGCCGCTGCAAGCTGACACCACCAAGCTGCGCCAGATTCTGTTCAACCTGCTCAGCAACGCGGCCAAATTCACCGAGAAAGGGACGATTACCCTGACCGCGCGCAGCACGCAGGTGAACGATCAGCCGCGGGTTGAAATCAGCGTCAGCGACAGCGGCATTGGAATGACGCCAGATCAGCTTGAGCGGGTTTTCGACGCCTTCACCCAGGCCGATTCTTCAACAACACGCCAGTTTGGCGGCACCGGCCTGGGCCTGACCATTTCCAGACGCTTTGCCCAACTGATGGGCGGCGACTTGACGGTGACCAGCGAGTCGGGTGTGGGCACCTGCTTTACCCTGAGCTTCCCGCTGCTGTGGAGCGAAGGCGAGGCCGACCTGACCGTTAGCGGCAGCGATGGCGCGTCGTCCAATCGGCGGGCTGTGCGCGTTCTGGTGATTGATGACGATTTCAGCGCACGCGATCTGTCGCGCCGGATTCTCACCCGTGATGGCTTTGATGTATTGACCGCTGAAAGTGGTGCTGCCGGTCTGGCCGCGGCCCGCCAGCAGCACCCCGACCTGGTCGTTCTCGACGTGCTGATGCCCGGCATGGACGGCTGGGAAGTGATGCAGGCGCTCAAAAGCGACCCGCTCACATCGTCAATCCCGATCATCATGCAATCCATGCTCGAAGAGCGCGAGCGCAGCCTGGAAAAAGGCGCCGATGATTACTTGACCAAACCGGTCGACAAGAAAACGCTGATTCACAGCATCCGCACCCTGTTGCCGGATGGCGCGAGCCCGCGCAAGCTGCTGTTGCTCACCAGTCAGCCCAAAGGCCTGGAACTCACCGGAAGCCTGCTTGAGACGCAAAGTTTTGCGGTGACTCAGACCGACGACATCAGCAACGCCGAGGCGCTGATTCGTAGCGGTGTGATCGGCGTGGTGCTGATTGGCTGGCATGACCGGCCCGGAGACGTTGCAGCCCTGATGGATCGAATTCAGCAAAGCCCGGAGACTCAGGGCATTCCCATGCTGTTGCTCAAACCGACCGACGAACCCACCGACCAGATTGACCAGGTCAATCAGTACCTGATGCAATACCTCGAACGACTCGACGGCGATCGCTGAGGGGTCTTTGGCCCGACCGCGCCGCACCCGCCGGCGGCCCAGCTCAGTCCTGACCCAGAATCAACTCGCGCAAACGGCTGATGGTCTCTTCGGCCTGGGCCTGATCGGCGCGCGCCTGCTCCAGCTCGGCCTCCAGATTCAGCCGGGCCTGCTCGGCACTCAACCACTGTGCTGCCGCGCGGGTCAAAGCCCAGTCAAACACCGACATCTGTTCTCCGGGCATCGGTTCGGCGCTCAGCCGGTCAAGCCGGGCGGCTGCCGCGTCCAGATCGCGTGCAGTCCAGGCCGGATCAAGGTAGGTCACCGCCTGTCCCAGTCGGGCGCGATTCTGCAAACGGCTGTCAGCCGGTGCGCCGCGCTCAACTCGAACGAAATCGACCATGGCCCGATCAAACCGGGATTCGAACAGGTTCTGCCAGCCGTTGGCCAGAGCCTCGGCAAGCTGGTCCTCCTGAACTGGCGCCTCATGGCTTTCGCCGCTTTCGCCGCTTTCGCGGCTTTCGCTGCTGATCGGCAAACCGGGTATCGTCTGGCAGCCCGCCAGCAACACGGCGCCAAGAATCAATCCGCTAGTTTTCATCATGACCCCATTGTAATGCGACATGCCGCCTGTGGGTTGCTTACTCATGTCATGGTGTTGGTACCAAGCTGCCCCATGGCTGCCTTGTGCCATAATCGCTGGCAGTGATTTTGGGAGGCCCACTCTGATGTTTACCGCCAATCAGCTTGTTGCGCACTTGGTCGGTGACTATCTGCTGCAAAGCGACTGGATGGCCTCGAACAAGCATCGGCGTATGGATGCCGCGCTTGTCCATGTCATTTTCTACACACTGCCTTTCGTTTTCATTACCCAGCAACCGGTCGCGCTCGGCTTGATTGCCCTCACGCACTTGATCGTCGACCGCTATGGGCTGGCCCGCTACGTGGTCTGGTTGAAAAATCGACCCTGGCCGGGCAGCCGGCCCTGGTCGGAATGCAGAAAAACCGGCTTCCCGCCCGACATGCCGGTCTGGAGCGCAAGCTGGCTGGTGGTGATTGTCGACAATGTGATTCACATCCTCTGCAATGGCGTCATTATTTATTTCCTGGGCTGAGTTTATTTTGCGGACTGGTCGGGCAGCCACGCTTCCAGGCTTTCGCGCGCGGCCTGGTAACCGGTTTCCACCAGATCATCGTACTGCTTGACATCCATCATGTTGAAACGCTCGACCGGCGGGCGAATCAAAAGGTCAGCCTGCTCACCCAGCTCCTGTACTCGTTTGCGCGTTCCAAGTTCAATGGCCTTGAGCATCATTGATGCCGTCCCCGGCACGCGTGCCCGCCGTCCAGCCCATGGAAACAGTTTGCCGAGCATGAGGGACCAGGGCGAGGGCACATCTTCATAATCCACTTGGCGCTGCTTGCGCGCGGTCAGGCTGACCGCAATGACCTGGCCTACCGGCCGCGCCTGCATGATGTCAACCGGCAGGTTGTTGAGCATGGCACCATCAATGGTCAGCTCACGCTCGTGCACGGCTGGTGGGAACAGGCCGGGCAGGGACGCACTGGCGCACAAGGCCCGCCACAGGATGCCCCGTTCATGAATGTTGATTTCACCGTTGTTGAGGTTACTGGAGATGGCAAAGAACGGAATCGGCAAATCTTCGATATCGCCGGGGAAATAACGCTGGGTCAGGCGTCGCATTCGCTGGCCGCCCATCAGCGAGAGCACCGGCAGGGTGTAATCGGTCAGCGGCCGCTCCTTGAGGAAGGCCGGGCGCGTTTGACGGATGGCTTCGGCGCTATCCCATCCACAGGCCAGGCAGGCGGCCATCACCGCACCCATGCTGGTGCCACCGACCCAGTCGACCGGAACGTCCAGATCTTCCAGCGCCCGAAATACTCCAATATGGGCCAGGCCACGCACTGCACCGCCGCCCAGCACCAGGCCAATGGCCCGGCCGCTGAGTATGCGCACAGCGCGCCCGTGGTCGCCCTCATGATCGGCCCGAACATGCAGCAGATGTGATCCGCTGCGGCCGTCGAGCCAATCTCGGGAACCGCGGATGGGCTGTCCGGGCGGATGCTGCAGCAGCAGCATGGAAGCGGCGGATGAGCGCTCTTCGCGCTTGAGCACGTCATCGAGTCGAGCATCGCGCGCAATCGGCCCGCCGGCGGTTGTGGCCAGCTCAACAATCAGGTCGGCCTGGCGCAAGGCAAACTCGGCCCATTCGGATTGACCGGGTTTGATCATGAATACCAGTCGTTCGTGGCGGTCTTCGCAGGCCGCCAGCCACTGCTTGAACTCCGGTCCCGGGGCTTCGTCAGGCAGCCGCTCGGCGCCGGCCACACCATCGGTCCGAAGCCGCGCAGGGGAGAGCACCAGCCCCTGACCCTGGGCGCTCAGGTCGTTGGCCAGACGATCGGCATACTCATACAGTTCGGCCTGATCAGCCAGCATCAGCAGCGCGATGGTTCGCGCCGGCGGACGGCTGGGGCGATGAGCGGTGTTGCTGGCCAAGCGTCTGGCCACATTGGCGCTGATCTGCAGCACCAGCGCCGGATGATTGACCGCCAGTTTTTCCAGGGTGGCCCGGTCCATGCGAAACAGCAGGCTGTCGCGGCGCGCCCGAATGCCGGCACTGCGCCGGGCCTGGGTCAGCAAGGCGACCTCGCCGACGGCCTCGCCGGGCACAATTTCATTCAAAAGGGCCGGGCCGGCTTCAGCATTTTCATCCCAGGCCTCCAGCCGGCCGCGGGCCAGAAGATACAGTGAATCACCCGGATCACCCTGCCTGAACAACCATTGGCCACCAGGCAATTCCAGCGCTTCGAGGCTGTTGATCAAATCCCCGTGCCGGGCCGCATCCAGGCCGAAAAAGCTGGAGAGCAGGCTGGTTTGGTGGTGATGATGGTTCATGTGCAGCAACTCACGGTACGTGATTGGACCCAGGCTGGATCGACTCGGCCGGCGCGCCTGGCCGTGCTGGCCCGCCCAGACTCTGAAGCGTTTCGAGGATCAGGCCCAGCGGCCCGACGAATTCAGCGAAGCGGGCTTCATCGCTGTGATCGAAGGGCTGATTGTCGCGCCGATTGAGCAACTGGGCCACGGCGAAGACCTGGCCGTCCTGATTTTTGATCGGTACGGCCAGGATGGTTCGGGTGACAAAGCCTGACTGCCGATCCACCTCGGGGTTGAAGCGTGCATCGGCATAGGCATCGTCAACCCGAATTGCCTGCCCGCTGGAGGCGGCCGCACCGGCAATTCCGCTGTGCATGTCGATGAGCAACTCTTCGCCCGGCGGCAGATCCTCGGCCACTTTAAGAATCAGTGCGTTACGATCCGGGTCGACCAGAAACAGTGAGGCTCTTTCGGCGTTCATTACCTTGGCAAGCCGCGCGGTAAAGGCAAACAGACCCTGCTCAAGCATGCTGCGGAAGGCCAGGTCATTGGCCAGCGCGGTAGCCTGCAAAAACTGCCGCGACTCTTCGCTGATCTCGCTGAGCAGGTCCTGAAACGCGTTTTCATCCAGGCCATCGACCAGCTCAGCCATCGGTTGCTTGCGGCGCTGGTCTGCCAGGGTCTGCATCATCCGGCGGTTGTCGGCAATCACCGAGTCGGTGAATGTCGATAATCGGCCGTCTTCGAGATGAACGATGCGATCGGCAATATCCAGAATTCGATTGTCGTGGGTGACCAGCAGAATCGTCGTTCCCTGCTGTTGGGCGAGACTTTTCATGCGATCAACCACTTCACGCCCGCTGGCTTTGTCCAGCGATGCGGTCGGCTCGTCGGCCAGCACGATCGACGGCTCCGAGACCAGGGCCCGGGCTATGGCCACGCGCTGGCGCTGGCCGCCCGACATCTGTTCGGGCTTGTGAGCCATGCGCTCGGCCAGGCCCACGGCAGCGAGCATGTCGCGCGCGGCCTGATGAGCCCGCGCACCGCGTATTCTGCCGCTGACCCGAAGCCCCAGTTCGACATTCTGCAAAGCGGAAAGCGAAGCCACCAGGTTGTGCTGCTGAAAGATGAAACCAATGCGTTGACGCACCGATTCAAGCAGTCCGGCCTTCGCTCCGCTGAGCTCTTTGCCCAGCACCTGAACGCTGCCCTCCTGGCTTGAGCGAAGCGCGCCGATCAAGGTCAGCAGCGTGGTTTTTCCGGAACCCGAAGGCCCGGTGACAATGACAATCTGCCCGGCATCGATCGTGGTCGTGATGTCGAACAGAATCTGCTTTCTGAGCGCGCCTTTCCCAAAGTAATGGTTCAGTCCCGCGACCTTGATTGATTCCCCAGCGGCCATCGTCAGAACACCTCGGCCGGATCCAGCTTGCGAACCTTGCGCATGGCCAGAAGACCCGAAAGCATGCACATGATCAGGGTGATCACAAACACGCCCGCTGCGCGCTCGAAGGTCACGCCCAGCGGTAGCTGGGTTGCTGCTGCAGCCAGGCCATAGAGCCACCAGACCAGCAGGAGACCAGGCACATAGCCGAGCACCGCCAGAAGACCGGCCTGTTGCAGCACGATGCCCGAAACAAAGCGGTTCGAATAGCCGATGGCCCGCAACGTGCCGTACTCGTTCAGATGTTCGGACACGTCGGCGAACAGAATCTGATACACAATGATGCCGCCCACCATCAGGCCCATGATGGCGCCAAAGGTGAAGATGTAGCCAATCGGTGTGGCCGAGTTCCAATAGCGCTGCTCACGCTCGACGAAATCGGCGCGTGTCATGACCAGTACATCGGCAGGCAGGCGCTCGGTCAGGCGATCACGCACCCGGTTGGGATCCGCCCCGGATGCAAGCTGAATCAGGCCGACCTGAATGCGATTGCGCGAGCGATCCGGGAACAGTCGCAGCCAATTGTCGACACTACTCAGAATCAAACCGTCAATGCCGAAAGAGGTGCCCAGTTCAACCAGGCCCACCACCGTCATGTCGCGGTCGTTGATCTCGGTCCGGATGGTCTGGCCAGCTTCCACAGCGGCACCGACGGGGCCAAACTCGGGCCGTGAGGCGCGATCGAAAGCAACCACGTTCTGCTGCGCCAACAGCGGTCGAACCTGGTCAAAGCCGGGCGCATCGAGAAGGTCATGCTGAGGGTCAAAGCCCAGCGCTGTCAGGCTGCGCCGCTCGTTATTCCAGGGGTTCTTCCACACCGCCGGAAACACATATAGCGGCATGATCGAAGCGACCTCTTCATCGCCGAGCGCCTGGTAAAGCCGATAGATGGAAAATTCCTGCGGGCGCACGATAAATACGCTGTCGACCGAAAACAGGGCGATATCGTAATTGAGCTGCTGATGAAGACGAACCGAGCTTTCAAACAGCGCAGTTCTAAAGCCGAGCTGCATCATGATCAGCAGTACCGCGAAGGCAATGCCGGCAATCGCAACCACCAGGCGCAGCGGGCGGTGTTTGAGTTGAAGCCAGCCGAGTGGTGCGCGCATCACAACTCGCCCTCCCTTCAAGGGTTGATCAGCACGGTGACCTGAAGGTTGGTCAAAGCTGCCACGCGCTCGGGATCATCGAGCAGGATCTCCACCTCGACGATTCGTGCATCCTTGCGGGCCGCCGGATCACTGTCAGTTTCATCCTGCTTGCGAACCCGCTGACGGATGTGGCGGACCTGGCCGGTCAGCGCCTCACCCAGCACGGCCGAGCTGATCCGGGCCGGTTGACCCACCGCCACCCGTGGCAGATCGGCCTCGTAGACCTCGGCGATGGCCTGCATCTGGTCAACGCGGGCCAGCTCAATGGCGCCGCCGACTCCAACCAGCTCACCGGGGCGGGCAAGAATCTCCAGCACCCGGCTGTCGAAGGGGGCAACGATCCGGGTACGCTCAAACTCGGCCAGCGAGCGGCGATGCGCGGCTTCGGCAACATGTACTGCAGCCGCGGCAGCATCGGCCTGATCCCGCCCGGCCTGACAGCTTGCCGTGGCCAGGCTCGCCTCGGCCCGGGCGCGCTCGGCTTCTTCCGCAGTTACCACATCACGTTCAACCAGGGCTTCGCGTCGCTGTGCCTCGCGCTCTCGAACCCTGGCCAGCACGCAGTGTTCGTTGGCCTGGCTCGCCGCCGCCTGCGCCTGGCTCTCGGCCAGCACGACCGCAGCGCTTGCCTCCTCGGATACCGCCTGCAACACGGTCGCAATATCGGTTAGAGCGAGAATCTGCCCGGCCTGAACATCATCGCCCTCATCAACATACAGCTCGCTGATCAGCAGGCCGGTTGTCGACGCCAGGGGCGCCGGGGCGCCCAACCGAATGACTCCGTGCAGAGGCTCAATTCGGCCCAGCGCAGCGACCCGGTTTGATATGGCCGATCCGCCGGGCTCGGCCACCTGGGCAAAGGCCATCGCGCTGCACATCATGGCCAGGCCAAGGCCCATCGCACAAGCGCAAAGACGGAGCGCTCCGGAGCTTCGGAGTGTGAACGTTCGATCAAGAAATTTCAGAGTCCTACCCTCGGTTCGGACGTTTTTTTGATGCTCGATGGCAACAGCTTCGATTTTTGTAATGTAGCTGGTTTCGAGCCCTATTGCCAGCGATCAGGCTCCAGTACGGCCACAGCCTGACTACCCGCAAAAAGCCTGGAAGGCCTCAGGTTCAACGTTCCGGGCTCCGAGGCCGAGCCGAACAACGTAAAGCGGCTAAAACCGACTTGTTTGCTATAATGCCGCCCTTGCGCCCGTAGCTCAGCTGGATAGAGTACCGCCCTCCGAAGGCGGGGGTCGCAGGTTCGAATCCTGCCGGGCGCGCCAAATTACTCCTATTTGTCAAGCGCTTAGATCCAATCCGCTCGTTCGAGTCCACTGTGTTCTGGTGACGATTTGGCTGTCACCGGAGTCTTGAACTTATTCATTGCGTCCATCAGCCGGTGGCATTCGGCTTTGTCGCCAACCGGCCAAATTCGAGCCTGGTGACAAAGTAGTGACATTTTAGTGACGTCACCAAAGGCGGCTGTCCTCGAAAATGACCACAGTCCCGAAGCACGCGATACTGACTGATCTTGAGTTAGATTTCGGCAGAATCGCGAAGCTGCCGGTCACGGGTTCAAGTCCTGCAGGGCCCCCTATTGCTTCCACAACATCGGCTCTTTTAGGTCCGAAACCATAACTTGTCCGTTTCGGACAGGTTATGTTGAAAATATGGCATAACCTGTCCGGCACGCTGGCCAGGCCAGACTAGAGCTCAAAGCAGAGAGATTCACAATGTCAGCACCTCCGGATGGGATGCGCTCTGGAAGCACAACAGCCGGCGCCCAGAGACTTTGATGATGGCGCTGACGCCCTTTATCCAGCCGGCAATGCGATATCAAACGCCCTAGCCCTAGTCGGTGTTAATTACTAGGCCGTTGGTTCGAATCCGATCCGGGGAGCCAAATAACTCAAGGGGTTGCGGCAGTGTCGCAGCCCCTTTTTTCTGCCTTAACCCAAATTGCGCAACGATTACGTAACGCGGCCGGCACCGCTCCGATCCGCTTTCGCCCTGCCCTGTTACGCAATTCTGACACCAGCCCGAGCAAATCTCCTACAAGCCGCCGTGACGATCTCCGACAGCTCTCGGTTATGATCCCCACAGCGGGGTGCCCTTCCCGAAAGTCGCCCAGCCGTCCCCCTACTGCCAACGTCAATGCCCCAAGGCCGGGCGGCGATCCCTTACCGAGTCGATTTCCTACAGACACGCGCCGGTCAGCCGTGCCAAGATTATTGTGCTGCCTGAGTCAGCGTGTAGCATGAGGCTCAGCCAACGCGATGATGGCGGCTCCCTTCACCCAAGGAGAAAACCATGCTTTCAGACATGCGAGCAGGAAGAGCCACGGAGGTTGGCGGAGACGAAACAGTCTGGATTCGAATCGAGCCTAACCGCAAGCAGATGGCGAAGACGGGGCTGGGCCCGAACGAAGTTCAAGGTGGCGCGCTCATCGAGAGGCATCCAGACGACGTTATCCGAGGTGTGGACAACCCCGAACATGCAAATCTAGTCGACGAGGAAAACTGGATATATGAAGGGGTGTTCTCGGAAAAGCGATACCAGGTGGACGAGGATCAGTCAGAAGACAACTAGTTTGACCACCGCCTGCTCGCCCGGCTATTCTCGCCGGCATGGGATGGCTGGTAGCATCAAAGGTTCGTTCGGTCTTGCGTTCAATGCGCCCGGCTCTCCGCATCATATTTTTGTATGCGCTTCTCATACTTGCCGTCGTGATCTTCACGCTAGGCGAAGGGGCGTCCAACACACTCGCCGCTCTGCAATCGATCCTGGTCGCTTTGGCTGCTGTCGTTGGCGTCATCGTGGCTGCCGAAGGTCTTGACACATGGCACAAGCAGATTCGTGGGCGCAGCGATTACAACTTGGCGCTAAAACTCCAGACGAGTGTGTTCCGACTCCGCGATCTACTCACTTCGGCCGACACATTGAGTCTCGAAGAGGCTCACGCGACTCCTACAGACTCCGCTGATACCGATAGCGACCCGAAGACCTACCTTAAAGCTACACCACGTTGGCAGAAGGAAGAATACGCACAGGAAATCTACTCCGCCCTTGATGAGGTAACGAGGACTCGAAGGGAGGCGGAGGTCCTATGGGGGCCGGAGATTCACCGCGTTGTGATTCCCTTTCAGAATTTTGCCTTCGAACTCACGAACTACATAGGCTATTTGCAGGCCAGAGACAAACCCCAGCCCGCTAGCTTCGAGGATGCGCCGCCTTGGGACGAAGTGTATGGAGACAAACGAAATCCCATAAAGCGGAAATCAGATACATTGGAGAATGACTTTCAAATAGATGTTCGCCAGGCGGCAGAGGAAATCCGCAACCACTTGGCCAAGTATCTGGATCGATAACAACAGGCTGCGTCCAGCAGTTCAATCCCGCAGTAGGTAAACTTTGGCGATCCGGCCAGCCCGGACATAGACCTGCACGGTCTGACCTCTCAGGTAGAAATCATGCCTGATGCCGGCGGCACCGCCTCGTGATATTCCGTCACTTAGAGTCGGGTTTTTCGCCGTTCACTACATTAAGCACCATCAACTACTAAGAAATTAACTCTTGACGCTAATCGAGTCTTAACTGCTCCTTCTCGAGACTAAAACTACGATCTGAAAGACGAATTTTTGAGATCCTTAGGCCATCTTCTCTTGCACGGGATGCATCAATCGCAGTTTCTAAAAGTGCATCCGAAGCTTGGGGGCCTAAACATACCTCAACTACATAACCCGGATCTATTTCGTAGTGACCTTCAGCTCGGTCGAAGAATATTACCCTCTGCTCCTGCTCCTGCTCCCACACAGAAGACTTGGTAAGAAACGCGCGTTGTAGATGCCTAATCCTTGCTTCTCTATCCTCCACAGTATCTTCGGAAAGGTCGATAACGGGCCTTTCGTCGGAGTAAATGACAGGCAGTGGGTA
>CALEIM010000172.1 GCA_937876395.1 uncultured Wenzhouxiangella sp.
ACTTCATCTTCGGCTTTTTGCGACCGCCCTCGGGCATGGGCCCGGCCGCGGCCGAGGCCGAGCTGATCAACCCCATCAACGAGCGACTGATGCCGCATATTCGCGGCGAGCGCGAGCCGGCCATTGCCACGACCTTTCTTGGTTTCTACGGTCGAGGCGCCTTTCTTGGCATGCGCGCGGCCAATGACAACGAAGTCGACGAGCTGCTGGCCGTTGTCAACGACGAGATTCTCACCGGTTTCCCCGACACCTATGGCCGGGCCAACCGCTCGCCGATCTTTGGTGGTCGCGGCAGTCGCCAGATCGATATTGACCTGCAGGCTGCCGACGTCGACGAACTGCTCAACGCCGGCCAGATTGGCTTTGAGCTGATTCAGAACCTGATGCCGGATGCCACCATTCGCCCTCAGCCCGGTCTGGAACTGGCCGAGCCGGAGCTGCGTCTGCATCCCGATGACCGGCGCATCGCCGAACTCGGCTACACCCGCGGCGACGTGGCCAACCTGATCCGTTCCTTTGGCGACGGGGCCTACCTCGGCGATTATTTTGACGGCGATCGCCGCCTTGACGTCATCCTGCGCGGACCCGAGTGGGGCACGCCTGAAGAGCTGATGAGCATGCCTCTGGCAACGCCGACCGGTGATATCGCCACACTGGGTGAAATGGCCCGCCTGGAGCGCACCGCCGGACCCAATGAGATCCGCCGCGTTGACCGTCGTCGCACGCTGTCGCTGGAGGTCACCCCGCCATCGGGCATGCCGATGGAAACGGCGGTGGAGTTCCTGCAGAACGAAGTCGAGCCGTCTCTGCGCCGGGCGCTGCCGCCGGACGGTACGATTACCTATCGAGGCACCGCTGAAGCTCTCGGTGAAACCTTGACCAATATGGCTGGCAGCTTCGTGCTCGCGATCGTGATTCTGTACCTGCTGATATCGGCGCTGTTTCGCTCTTTCCGCGATTCCCTGCTGGTGCTGGCCACCATTCCGATGGCGACCGTCGGCGGAATTGCCGCTTTGCGCATCATCGGCTGGATTACCGGCCAGGCGATGGACATGCTGACCATGATCGGCTTTATCATCCTGCTGGGTCTGGTGATCAACAACGCCATCCTGCTGGTTTACCGGGCCCGTGAGGGTCAGCGCGAGGAAGGTCTGAGTCGCCGTGAAGCGGTTGAAACCGCGGTGCGCCTGCGCCTGCGCCCGATCCTGATGTGTACCCTGACCAGCGTCTTCGGCATGCTGCCGCTGGTGGTTCTGCCCGGGGCGGGCACCGAACTGTATCGCGGCATGGCCGCTGTTATCGTCGGCGGTATGGCGGTCAGCACCCTGTTTACCCTGGTGCTGCTGCCGAGTTTGCTGAGAGTCAACGAAGAAGGTCGGGAAGCCGCCGCAGGCAAGGTGGTACCGGCATGACATCCCGAGGAGTCTCGATGAAGTTGAAGATCATGGTCCAGTCTGCTGTGCTGCCGGCCAGCTTGCTGTTGGGCGGCTTGTTTCCTGGTGGATCCGCGTTAGCGCAGGAGTCCGATGCGCCGCTGGTGGAGGTGATTGCGGCCGAAATGCGCACCATGGCGCCGACCATGCAGGTGGCCGGTACGATCCTGTCACGGTCCGAAGCCAGCCTGTCGGCTGAAGTCGAAGGGCGATTGATCGAGGTTGCCGATACCGGCACCCGGGTGGCGGCCGGTGACATCGTGGCCCTGATCGAAGACACCACACTCAGGCTGCGGCTGGCTGAACTTGAGGCTGAAATCGCACGCAGCACGGCACGACGCAATTTTCTGGATGCCGAACTGTCCCGGCTGCAGCGCCTGGCTGAAACCAATCTGGCCGCCATCAGCCAGATCGATCAGACCCGTTCGGAGCGTGATATGGCCGACGGCGATCTGGCCATCAATCGCTCCCGTCTGGCCCAGCTCGAAGACCAGATCGAGCGCACCCGGATTCGTGCCCCGTTTCCCGGTGTGGTGGTTGAGCGCGTAGCCCGGGCCGGCGAACGGGTTGGCGTTGGCGCGCGCGTGGTGCGCATGGTCAACCCCGACAATCTGGAGATCGTTGCGCGCGCGCCGTTGCGCTACTACCGCTATGTCCAGTCCGGCGACTGGCTTGGAATTGACGTGGCCGGCGAGCAATTCGAGGCGCTGCTGCGCACCCGGGTCAGCGTGGGCGATGAGAACCTGCACGTTTTCGAGCTGCGCCTCGATATCAACTCGGCCCTGCCGGTCGGGCAGACTGCGCGAGTGACGATCCCCACCGGCGATCCCAGTGACGTGCTCGCCGTTCCGCGCGATGCGCTGGTGCTGCGCGGTATCGGTACCGCCGTATTTATCATCGATGAAAACGTCATGGCCAGGCGGGCCGGCGTGTCAACCGGTATTGGCCAGGGTGCGTGGATCGAGGTTGCCGGGCCGGTCCAGCCGGGTGATCAGGTAGTCGTGCGCGGCAATGAGCGCTTGCAGGATGGCCAGAGGGTCCAGATTGTCGAACGCGCGGCGAACAGCATCAGCAATCAGTCCGACGAGCCGCGCCCCGGCTGATCAAGCGCCCCGGCCAGCGCAAAGACGCGCTGGCGACCGTCGCTGATCACCTGAACCCGGCAGCGGTACAGGCGCGACAGATTTTCCGCCGTGAGCAGCTCGGCGGCCGGCCCGGCCTGCCACTCGCCGTCGCCATACAGCAGCAGCACGTGTGAGCAATAACAGGTTGCGAGGTTGACCTCGTGCAGCGCCATCAGTGCCGCCTTGCGCTGCTCGCTGACCTTGCGGTGCAGCACGTTGAGGATGGTGACCTGGTTGGCCGGATCAAGATGGTTGGTCGGCTCATCGAGCAGCATGAACGCCGGATCCTGAACCAGCAAGGTGGCTAACGCCAGACGTCGGGATTCACCTCCCGACAAATCCATGCAGCTACGCTCGGCCAGCGCCAGCAGCTCAAGATCGGCCAGCGCATTGCGGGCCAGGCGATAGTCCTGGTCGGATTCGCGTGACCAGGCCTTGAGATGCGGATGGCGCCCGACCAGGGCGGTTTGCAGGCAGCTTGCATCGAACGCGTAATGGCTGTGCTGGGCGAGCATGCCCAGATGCCTGGCGATGTGCCGGCGGCTGAGCTGATCAAGGCGCTGACCGGCGAGGCTGATCCCGCCGCGACTTGCATCGAACAATCCGGCAAAGGTTTTCAGCAGGGTGGTTTTGCCGACCCCGTTCGGACCCAGCAGCCCCCAGAACTCGCCGCGGCCAATCGCCAGATTCAGCCCGCTGACTACGTTGACCGCGCCGATGCGTACATCGAGATCTTCGGCGACCAGGGCGGGGTGCATTACCGAATCCTCGCTGCACGATGCAGCAGCAGCAAAAACAGCGGCACGCCGATCAGGGCGGTCAGCACGCCGACCGGCAGCTGGCGCGGGCTGATCAGGCTGCGCGCGGCGGTGTCGGCCAGCAGCAAAAAGGCGCCGCCAAACAGGGCCGAAGCCGGCAGCAGCACGCGATGATCGCTGCCGACCAGCAGGCGCATCAGATGAGGCACGATCAGTCCGATAAAGCCGATGGCGCCGGCCAGCGCGACCGCCAGGCCGGTCAGCACCGAGGCGGCAACGTAGATTTCCCAGAAACGCCAGCGGGTCGATTCACCCAGCAGCGCGGCCTGAAACTCGCCGCCGCTCATGACGTTCAGGCTGCGCGCCCTGAACCACAGCAGGCCGGTACCGGCCGTCAGCGGCAGCAGCCACCAGGCCGACAGGCCGGCGTAGCCCAGATCGCCCATCAGCCAGTACAGCATCGAGCGCAGGCTGGCGTCCGGCCCGGTGGCCAGGATCAGCGAAATCAGGGCGCCCCAGCCGGCCGCCACCACCACGCCGGTCAGCAGCACCCGCGTCGTGCTCCACGGCCCGCTGCCCCGGGCCAGCACGAAGACCAGGATCATGGTCAGCATGGCTCCGGAAAAGGCCAGTACCGGCATCGGCAGCATGGTCAGGCCGAGACTCATGCCGATCAGGGCGAAGGCCGCCGCGCCGCCGGACAGTCCCAGTATGTACGGGTCGGCCAGGGGGTTGCGCAGCAGCACCTGCATCAAACAGCCGGCCTGGGCGAGCATGGCACCGGTTACCAAAGCGGCGATTGCACGCGGCAGGCGCAGCTCCAGGATGACCCGCTCAAGCGCACCTTCGGCCCGCCACGGCCAGGCCCAGCCCCAGCTTGACCAGGGCAACGATCAACAACGGCCGGTTGAACGTGAACGGCAGGTACACCACCGGGAACTGCAGGCCTTTCGCGACGAACACCGTCATCACCTGTACCGCCGCGGCGTCGTTGTCGAGGCGGGCACGTTCAACTGGGGCAACGGAAAGTTCCCGACCATGACCGAACCCGTCGACTCGTATGGAGGTGTGACGTGGTGGGGCAACTTCGGCGAGTACGGGTTCCTCACGAAGCTGCGGAGCGAGCAGCTGCGCGACATCGGCCCCAGCCTCTCCCCGCAGGCGGCGTTCCAGCTGCTGCAGGGCGTGGAGACGCTGCCGTTCCGGATGCAGGCGCACGTCGACAATGCGCGCACGGTCGCCGAGTGGCTGAGGCCGATGTGCGTGCGCAGCGTCT
>CALEIM010000173.1 GCA_937876395.1 uncultured Wenzhouxiangella sp.
AGCGGCGCTGATCAACTGCCCGCAGGCGCATTTTGAGTGGGTTCGGGCCGGTTTGCTGCTGTACGGCATCTCACCGCTGGACGATCGAACCGGGCCGGAGCTCGGGCTGCGCCCGGCCATGACCTTGAGCGCCGAGCTGATGGCCATCAACGCCGTTGCCGCCGGGGAATCGATTGGCTATGGCGCGCGCTACACGGCCGAATCCGATCTGACGGTCGGCGTGGCCGGCATTGGCTACGGCGACGGTTACCCGCGCTCAATGGCCGACGGCGCACCGGTGCTGGTCGAAGGCTGCCGCGGAAAAATCTGTGGCAAGGTTTCGATGGATATGGTGACAATTGATCTGAGCAACTGCCCGAACAGCGCCGTTGGCGACGAGGTCGTGCTGTGGGGCCAGGGCCTGCCGATTGAGCTTCTGGCCAGGGCGGCCGGCACAATTCCCTGGGAGTTGGTCTGCCGGATCACCCGCCGGGTTCGCTTCCGCGGCCCGGCCGTGGGCAGCGGCGGCCTGCGTGCAGTAAAATAGCGGGTTCTTTTACCAGGACATGAGTCATTTCATGGCGGGCAAGCTCTACATTCAGACCCACGGCTGCCAGATGAACGAGTACGACTCGGACAAGATGGCCGATCTGCTCGCCCATACCCACGGAATGGAGCTGACCGATCAGCCGGATCAGGCTGATGTCATTCTCATCAACACCTGCTCGATTCGCGAGAAAGCCCAGGAAAAGGTTTTTTCCCAGCTCGGTCGCTGGCGCCCGCTCAAGGAAGCGCGGCCTGAACTGGTCATCGGCGTGGCCGGCTGTGTGGCCAGCCAGGAAGGTGAGAACATCGTACGGCGCTCGCCGTTCGTCGACATGGTCTTCGGCCCGCAGACCATCCATCGTTTGCCGGTCATGCTCGACAGTGTGCGCAGCGACCGAAAGCCGGCAATCGATATTTCCTTTCCGGAAATCGAAAAATTCGATCACCTGCCCAGCCCGGGCAAGAAGGGCGGCAGCGCCTTCGTGTCGATCATGGAGGGCTGCTCCAAGTATTGTTCCTTCTGCGTGGTGCCCTACACCCGCGGCGAAGAGGTCAGCCGGCCGCTTGATGACGTCATCGCCGAAGTGGCCGAGTTGGCCGCGCACGGGGTTATCGAGATCAATCTGCTCGGCCAGAACGTCAACGCCTATCGCGGGCCGATGCACGACGGCGGCAGTGCTGACCTGGCCCTGCTGATCCACTATCTCGATCATATCGAAGGGATCGAGCGCATCCGCTTCACGACCTCGCATCCGGTCGAGTTTTCCGACTCGCTGATTGCCGCTTATGCCGAGGTGCCGAAGCTGGCCAGCTACCTGCATTTGCCGGTGCAGTCCGGCTCAGACCGCGTCCTGACGCTGATGAAGCGCGGCCACACGATCCTGGAATACAAACAAAAGATTCGGCGCCTGCGCGAGGCGCGGCCCGGGATCACGCTCAGTTCGGACTTTATTGTCGGCTTTCCCGGTGAAACCGAGCGCGATTTCCAGCAGACCCTGGACCTGGTTGAGTCGCTTGAGTTCGACCAAAGTTTTAGCTTCATCTATTCGGCAAGGCCCGGCACGCCGGCGGCATCCTTTCCCGACAACGTCAGCCTGGAGGAGAAAAAGGCGCGTCTGCTCGCTGTTACCACATCGTCTTCAATGGGGCGATCGTCGGTCTACAATCGCCTCAAGCTCGGGGGTCAACAGTATCTGAAATCCATAGGCTATACGGGAGGGTGGGGACACTTTCATATACCGGATCGGTTATTTGCGGATTTGCG
>CALEIM010000174.1 GCA_937876395.1 uncultured Wenzhouxiangella sp.
CCGCCGGAAGTGCGAGATTACAACCTGCGCCCGTCGGTTCGGGTCCTGCAGTTGCCCGAGCCTGAGTCGGTCAATGTGGAATATGCAATGGACGCCGCAAGCGGCGTGGCTCAGAGGTCCCGGGCCCGTCCGCCGGCACCGTCTGATGGCGGGCGCGAATTGATTGATGTTCGCGAAGATTTCAATCCGCTGGCTGCGTTCGTTCCGGCTCTTATCACGGACGAGCAGGGCAGAGCACAGGCACGCATACGGCTGCCGGACAACCTGACCCGATACCGCATCACCGCGCTGGCCGTTAGCGGAGCCGATCGTTTTGGCCGGGCCGAAGGGGCGGTGACGGCGCGACTGCCCTTGATGCTGCGGCCATCGCCGCCGCGCTTTCTCAATTTTGGTGACCGCTTCGAGTTCCCGCTAGTGGTGCAGAATCAGACCGATCGCAGCCTGCCGGTCGAGGTGGCCATCGCCATGCACAACCTGGAATCGGCCGGTGCGCGCGGCTATGCGATTGATGTGCCGGCCAATGATCGGGTCGAAGTGCGCTTCCCGGCCGCGGCACTTTCGGCCGGCACCGCACGCTACCAGATTGCCGTGGCAAGTGATGATTTTGCCGATGCGGCCGGTGGCCAGTTGCCGGTCTGGACACCGGCCACTACGGAAGCCTTCGCTACTTACGGCAGTCTTGATGATGGGGTGATGGTCCAGCCGGTAATCCAGCCCGAAGCGGTCTGGCCGCAGTTCGGCCAGCTTGAAATCACCACCACGTCCACCGCGCTGCATTCGCTGACCGATGCCTTCATTTACCTGCACAACTACCCTTATGCTGGCAGTGAGCAGATCGCCTCGCGCCTGATTGCCATCGCCGCGCTGAAAGATATTCTGAACGCCTTCGAGGTTGCCGACATGCCTTCGGCCGACGAAATTGCCGATTCACTGGAGCGCGATTTGACCCGCCTGGCGGCCTTGCAAAACCCGGACGGCGGTTTTGGCTTGTGGTTTCGCGGCAGCGAATCATGGCCGTATGCCACGCTGCATGTCGCCCACGCCCTGGTTCGGATCAGGCGCGCGGGTTATCCGGTGGCCGCTGCGCTGTTTGATCAGACACTGGCCCGGGCGGGTGACATCGAACAGCATGTCCCGGACCATTATTCTGACTGGACGCGCCGTCATCTGGTTGCCTACGGCCTGTACGTGCGCGCGCTGGCCGATGACCCGGACCGCGTCCGGGCGCGTGAGCTGATGGCTGAGGTCGACGATCTTTCCGAGCTGTCATTCGAGTCGGTCGGCTGGCTGCTCGGTGTGCTGACTGGCGATGCCGACTCACAGACTGAACTGCAGCAGCTACGCCGCTTTCTGAACAACCGGGTGGTCGAGACAGCCTCCGGTGCCAGTTTCGTCAGCGACTGGCGCGACGGCGCCCACCTGATCATGCACTCGGAGCGCCGCGCCGACGGCATCATTCTGGAAGCTCTGATTGACGATCAGCCCGAGTCCGATCTGATCGAACGCGTGGTTAGCGGATTGCAAGCTCACCGCACGCGCGGTCGCTGGGCGAACACCCAGGAAAACGCGTTCGTGCTGCTGGCGCTGAACAAATATTTCCAGCATTTTGAGGCGATCGAACCGGACTTCGTGGCGCGCACCTGGCTGGGCGATGACTTTGCCGGTGAGCACCATTTTGTCGGCCGCACCACCGAACGTCATCATATTGATGTGCCGATGGCGTGGCTGGTGGATCATGACGATGACCAGCACCGGCTGGTTCTTCAGCACGATGGAGTCGGGCGCCTGTATTACCGCCTCGGCATGTCTTATGCGCCGCGTTCGCTGGAGCTGGAGCCGGCCCGACATGGTTTTGAAGTGCAGCGCAGCTACCGCGCGGTGGATGATCCCGACGATGTGCGCCAGTTGAGCGATGGTGTTTGGGAAATCCGCGCCGGTGCCCGGGTTCGGGTTGAGTTGACCATGATTGCCAGTGCCCGGCGCTACCATGTTGCCCTGGTCGACCCGTTGCCGGCCGGATTCGAAACGATCAACCCGGCCCTGGCAGTGAGCGAGCCGGTGGCCGACAACGGCGGCGGCAATGGCGGCATTGACCCGTTCATGCGGCCGTCGAGCTGGTGGTGGGGGCCGTGGTACCAGCACCAGAACCTGCGCGATGAACGGGCCGAAGCCTTCACCACGCTGTTACCGGGCGGGGTGTACGAGTACGTCTATTACGCCCGGGCGACGACGCCGGGCGAATTTGTCGTTCCGCCCGCCCGGGCCGAAGAGTTGTATCACCCGGAAACCTTCGGCCGCAGCGCAAGCTTGCGCGTGCTGATCGTCGAGCCAGATCCGGATGACTGAGATTTGCCGGCACGGGTCTTGAACCGGGCGGGGCTTGTTCGAACCGCCCGACAGCCGGTCCGATTTGGCCCTTCGGGCCCGGGCGCAGTACAATAGGCGGATTCCTTAAAATCCATCCATGCGGAGTCTGTCATGCCCATCAAGGTAGCCATTAACGGCTATGGCCGCATCGGCCGAAACGTGCTGCGCGCGCTGTATGAGTCCAACCGTAGCGACGAAATCCGGATCGTCGCCATCAACGATCTGGCCGACGCTCAAACCAATGCTCTGCTGACCCAGCGCGATACCGCGCATGGCAAGTTCCCGGGCGAGGTTTCAGTGGAAGGCGATCACCTGATCGTCAACGGCGATCGCATTCGGGTCCTCGCCGAGCGTGATCCGGCCAGCCTGCCGTGGAAGGAGCTGGGCGTTGACGTGGTGCTGGAGTGCACCGGTCTGTTCGCCAGCCGGGAAAAGGCTTCGGCCCATCTGACTGCCGGCGCGCGCAAGGTGCTGGTGTCGGCTCCGGCCGGCAAGGATCTGCCGACCATCGTGTATGGCGTCAACCACGACGTACTCAAAAGTGGTGATGACATTGCCTCCAACGCATCGTGTACCACCAACTGCCTGGCCCCGCTGGTCAAGCCGCTGCACGAAGCCGTGGGCCTTGAACAAGGGCTGATGACGACCATTCATGCCTACACCAACGACCAGGTGCTGACCGACGTTTACCATTCGGACCCGCGCCGCGCGCGTGCTGCCGCCCAGAATCAGATTCCGACCAAGACCGGCGCGGCCGCAGCCGTCGGTCTGGTCATGCCGGAGCTTGACGGTCGTCTCGACGGCTACTCGATCCGGGTGCCGACCATCAATGTCTCGGTCGTTGATCTGAGCTTTATTGCCAGCCGCGACACTTCGGCCGAGGAGATCAATGCCGCAGCCAAGGCTGCCAGCGAAGGCGCGCTCAAGGGCATTCTCGGCTACAACACCGAGCCGCTGGTTTCCAGCGACTTCAACCATGACCCGCGCTCGTCGATTTTCGACGCCACGCTGACCAAGACCTCCGGACGTCTGGTCAAGGTGTTTTCGTGGTACGACAACGAGTGGGGTTTTTCCAACCGCATGCTCGACACTGCACTGGCGTTGAGCAAGGTCTAAGGCTCCGATAAGCAAAACGGTCGGGCAAAATTCTGCCCGACCGGTCTTCCCGGCCGGCAGCGCTGCGAGCAGGAGGCGCACGATGAAAACCCTCGATCAGGTCGATATCAGCGGCAAGCGGGTTTTGATCCGCGCCGATCTCAATGTGCCGATTCGCAATGGCCAGGTCAGCTCGGCGGCGCGCATCGAAGCGGCTTTGCCGACCATGCGCCGTGCGCTCGACGCCGGCGCGGCGGTGATGGTCATGTCGCATCTGGGTCGGCCCGAAGAAGGTCGCCTGGACGCGGAGTTCAGCCTTGCTCCGGTAGCCGGGAGCCTGACCGAACTGCTGGGACAGCCGGTCGAGCTTCGGCGTGACTGGATTGATGGCGTGGACGTTGCCCCGGGTCAGATCGTGCTGCTGGAAAATGTGCGCTTTCTGTCCGGTGAAAAGGCCAACGATGACGAGCTGGCGAAAAAAATGGCAGCCCTGGCCGATGTGCTGATTTTTGATGCCTTTGCCACCGCCCATCGCGCCCAGGCTTCCACTGAGGGCGTGATTCGACACAGCAAGATAGCCTGTGCCGGCCCGCTGCTGGCGCGTGAAGTTGAATCACTCAAAAAAGCCCTGGCCAATCCGGCCCGCCCGATGGTGGCGATTGTCGGCGGTGCCAAGGTTTCGACCAAGCTCACCGTGCTCGAAGCCCTGATCGACAAGGTTGATCAGCTTATCGTCGGCGGCGGCATTGCCAACACCTTTCTGGCCGCCGCAGGCTTTGAGGTGGGCAACTCGCTGTATGAAAAAGACCTGGTCGAGACCACCCGCGAGCTGATCCAGCGCGCCGAAGCGCGCGGGGCGGCCATTCCGCTGCCCAGCGACGTGCTCACCGCCGAGCGCTTCAGTGAGGACGCCCACGCCCGTCTGCGCGATGCCGATCGCGTCGGGCAGCAGGAAATGATTCTCGACATCGGTCCGGAAACCGCCGCCCGGCTGGTGGCCATCGTCAAACAGGCCGGTACCGTGATCTGGAACGGACCGCTGGGTGTGTTCGAGTTCGACGCCTTCCATTCCGGAACCCAGGAGATTGCCCGGGCGGTGGCCGAATGCTCCGGCTTCACCCTGGCCGGTGGCGGTGACACCATCGCCGCGATTGAAAAATTCCGGGTCGCCGATCAGGTCGACTACATCTCGACGGCCGGCGGCGCGTTTCTTGAATACGTCGAAGGCAAGGCCCTGCCGGCGCTGGTGGCGCTGGAAGGCTGAGGGCCGGAGGACAGAGGACAGATCGTTTGATATAGGCGGATTGGTTTGCGAGCCTGTCCCGTCTTCCGTCTTCCGTCTTCCGTCTTCCGTCTTCCGTCTTCCGTCTTCCGACCTCCGACCTCCGACCTCCGACCTCCGACCTCCGACCTCAGGCCTCCGATTTCCCGGCCCGCTCGTCAGCCACGCCCAGGCGCTGGTGCATGATGGGTGAGGTGGTGGTGTACTGGACGAACTGGCGCTGCTCTGGATAGATGTATTTCTGCACGCCAAAGGCGGCCAGCGCGGCTTCATGAAAGCCGGAAAGAATGAATTTTTTCTTGCCCGGATAGGTGTTGATATCGCCGACGGCAAAAATCCCCTCGACCGAGGTCTGAAACTTCTCGGTATCGACCAGAATCTGCTTTTTCTCCAGCTCCAGATCCCAGTCGGCAATCGGGCCGAGATCCGGCGACAGGCCCCAGAACACCAGCACCTCGTCGCCTTCGACGGTGAATTCGTTGCGCTCCAGGTCCATCAGGTCAAAGCTCACAAAGCGCCCGTCTGAACTGTTGACCTGGCGGATGATTCCCTGACGTTCGCGCAGCCGGCCTGCGGCGGCCAGGGCGCGTATTTTGTCGGCCGATGCCGGGGCGCCGCGGTATTCCTTGCGTCTGTGAATCAGCTCGACCGAGGTGGCAATCTCGACCAGGTCCATGGCCCAGTCCAGGGCGGAATCGCCGCCGCCGAGGATCAGCAGACGCTTGTCGCGAAACCGCTCGCGCTGGCTGACTTTGTAATGAACCTGGTCGCTGGTCACCGCCTCGATGCCCTTGGCCTTGAGCCGGCGCGGCTCGAATGCGCCAAGACCGGCGGCAATGATGACCGCGCCGGCGTCAAATTCCGTACCGGCTGACGTGACCACGGTAAAACGCCCATCAGCGCGCTTCTCAAGACGCTCGACGCGCTGCTTGAGGTGCATGCCGGGCTTGAACGGGCTGATCTGTTCCATCAGACGGTCGATCAGCTCCTGAGCGCCAATCACCGGCCAGGCGGGAATATCGTAAATCGGCTTTTCCGGGTACAGCTCGGCGCACTGGCCGCCGGGCTGGGGCAGGGAATCGACCAGTTCAGCCTTGAGGCCGAGCAGGCCCAGCTCAAAAACCTGAAACAGGCCGACCGGGCCTGCGCCGACAATGACCGCATCGGTCTTAATGGGCATGGTGAATCGCTCCGGGGTTGTTGCAGTGAATTCAGACGACTTATGATAACCGGCCCGACGGTTTGCCAGGTCGCCCCAAAGCCCATGACCCGACAGCGCCCGATTCAGCTCCATCCCGAATGGCTGGCCGCCATTGGTGAGGAATTCGACAAAGATTACATGCGAAGTCTGCGCAGCTTCCTGCTCGAACGCCGCCGGGCCGGGGCAATGCTCTATCCGCCGGGCGAGCAGATTTTCAGCGCGCTGGATTCCACGCCGCCGTCCAACATCCGCGCCGTCATTTTGGGCCAGGACCCGTATCACGGGCCGGGCCAGGCGCACGGTCTGTGCTTTTCCGTGGCCCAAGGGGTGCGTGTGCCGCCGTCGCTGGTCAATGTTTTCAAGGAAATACAGTCTGATCTGGGCATCAAGCCGCCGGCGCACGGCAATCTGCAAGCCTGGGCTGATCGCGGCGTTTTGCTGCTCAATGCCGTACTCACGGTCGAGCGAGGCCAGGCCGGCGCGCATCAGGGCCAGGGTTGGGAGCGCTTTACCGACGCGGTTGTTGAAGCGATCAATAAGCGTCCCGAGCCGGTGGTTTTTTTACTCTGGGGCAGTCAGGCGCAAAAAAAAGGGGCCGGCATTGATACTCGCCGTCACCTCGTTCTCACTGCACCGCATCCCTCACCGCTGTCGGCCCACCGCGGCTTCCTCGGCTGCCGGCATTTTTCGCAGGCCAATGACTGGCTAAAGCGCCACGGCCGAGAGCCCATTGATTGGAGTTTGTGAAGTTGGCAGGGCTCAAGGGACCCGGGGGGAAGGCGAAAGGCGAAACCGTTTCCTGAAGCCTTGCGCCTTGTCCTCGAGCCTGTCGCCGATGGCGACTTATCCCAGCCGGCGCCGGGCCGCGGCGCGCAGGCCCAGATAGATGCCGGCCAGCGCCAGGCCGATGCCGGTTAGCTGCCAGGCATCCAGGCGCAGGCCGAAGATCAGGTAGTCCCAGAGTACCGAGCTGGCCGGCTGGATCAGCAGCAGCAGCCCCACCAGGCCGGCCGGTAAAAACGGCATCCCGCGGGTGATCGACAGCCAGCCCAGCACCTGGCAGACCAGGCCCATGCCGAGCAGGGCGGCGAGAGCCTGCCAGGTCGGGATAACGAAATGGTTGCCTTCCATGAGGTTGATTGCGCCAAGGATCAGCGCACAGAAAAAACTCACCTGCAGCAGGCGCGCTTCGGGCCGGATTCCGGAATGGCGGATCTGAAAGCCGCGCAAGCTCAGCAGGTACAGCGCGTAGGCCAGGGCGGTCAGCAGGCCGAGAATGATTCCCAGGCGGTACTCCGGGCTGAGGCTGGCCCAGTCGCGGCCAAACAGCAGCCACAGCCCGATCATGGCCAGGGCCAGCCCTGAGGCGAAGCGCCAGCCAACACGCTCACGCAGCCACAGCACGCCGATGGCGGTCAACAGAAAGACCTGGAAATTGGCCAGCAGGGTGGACAGGCCGGGGCCAATGTAATCAATCGCGCGGTGCCACAGCCACAGGTCGGCGGCAAAAAAGGCGCCGATCAGAAACGATCCGCCCCAATTCTCGTACCAGCCCTGGCGCATCTCCGGGCGCATGGCCAGCAAAACAACAAAGGCCAGAAAGCCGAAGGCCATGCGGTAGAAGGCCGAGGTGGTCGGCGGCATCCCGGTCAGGCCGGCAAAAATTGCCGCGAAGCTGAGCATGACGGCGCCGACCAGCACCAGCAGCGCAGCCTTGAACGAGGACGGGGAACTCATGCTCGGCATCCTCAGGTCAGCTATGCGTGCTGCGCGCCAGGCGCGGGCTGTCCCGATCCAGGCCGCAAGCCGTTGCCACAAAAGCCTGGCGCAGCGGCCACAGTCTCGCAGCCATCTCGAAACCGAGCCCGGTCACTCGGCGCCCCGTCGAGGCCTGGGTCAAGGTGTTGATCGCATGCATGCCACCGGCCACCAGTCCGGCGCTGCTCAGCCGCCAGCGTTCATAGCGGGCCAGCGGACGATGGATGGGATCATCGCGGCCGGTGTTCTCAAACACCTCGGCCAGGGCGGCGGCATCGCTCAAGCCCAGATTGAGACCCTGGCCGGCCAGCGGATGGACGTTGCGCGCGGCATCCCCGAGCAGCACAAGCCGGCCGCGCACAAGCTGCTCGGCCTGGCGACGAATCAGGGCAAAAGCGTAGCGCGGGCTGGCGGCGAGCGCGGCGCCGAACGGGCTGTCCTGGGCCTGGTTAAGGGCAGCGACAAAGGCGTCGTCATCAAGCTGTCGGAGCTCGGCAATGCGCCGTTCGGGCTGGGACCAGACAATGGACGAGCGACCATCGGCGAGCGGCAGCAGGGCCAACGGCCCGTGGTCGGTAAAACGCTGCCAGGCAATGCCGTCGTTGGCACGTTCGGTTGTGATATGACTGACCAGGGCCGACTGGTTGTAGTGCCACATTCCGGTGGCGATACCGCTGAGTCTGCGCAGTTCGCTGCGGGCGCCGTCGGCGGCGATCAGTAGCCCGGTTTTCAGCACTCTGCCGTCGTCCAGCTCAAGCTTCAGGTAGCGGTCGTGCTGTTGAAAACCCGACACGGTGGCCGGGGTGATCAATTCAACGCCGATCCGCTCCAGGCTTTGCCACAAGGCGTGCTGGAGTCTGGGCAGTTCGACGATCCAGCCGAGTTTGGCCAGGCCGTGTTCGGAGGCGCGAAACAGGATTCTGCTGCGGTTGGAATGCACCTGCATGCGGTCATAGGGGCCAAGACGCTGCTTCGCCATCCGGGACCAGGCATCGGCCTGTTCGAGAACGGCGGCCGAGCCGGGTGAAATTGCCACCACGCGCGGATCAAAATCGGAGTCCGGGTCCGGCGTGGCCGGCCGGCGGCGATCAATCAAAGCGACTTTTTGGCCACCCTTGGCCAGCAGGGCAGCGGCAGTGGCGCCAGCCGGGCCGCCGCCAACCACGATCATGTCGAAATCGACGCTCATTGCGGCGGTCCCGCCGCCAGCGTGCTCAGGGGCTCGCGAAAGCCCATGGCCGAACGCACCAGACGGCGTGACAGGCTCGGCAGTGCGGCGTGGGCCATCAGCCCGAGACTGGTGCCGATGCGCATCAGCGCGGCAGGGTTCGAAAAGGCTCGGGCCAGTGTATCGGTGTAGCGCAGCGTGGCCGCCTGGTCGGCGCGACGGTCGGCAAACCAGGCGTTCAGAACGGCTGCATCGCCCGGGTCGTTGCTTTCACCGGCATGATCAACCAGAGCGGCCACGTCGCGCAGACCCAGATTGAAGCCCTGCGCCGATACCGGATGAATGGTGTTGGCAGCGTTGCCGACCAGCGCCGTGCGCCGGGCCAACGGGCGCGGCGTGTGGCCCAGAGCGAGAGGATAGTGGGCGCGTCGGCCCGGGGAGACAAAGCCGCTGAGTTGTGCGCTGCGCGCTTCCAGTTCCTCCAGAAGCTGGTCCTCATCCAGCGCCAGGGCGGCTTGGATCGTTTCAGTGCGATCAATCCAGACCACGCCCAGCCGGCCTTGCGTTTGCGGCAAAAAGGCCAGCGGCCCGCCGGGCATAAAGCGCTCCCAGGCGGTATCGGCTGGTCGCGCAGGACAGCGCAGGTTGAACACCATGGCCGACTGGCCGTAATCCTGATGCTCGCTGGGGATGCCGCTGAGCCGGCGCACGCTCGACCCGCTGCCGTCGGCGCCGACCAGCAATTTGGCGTTCAGGCGAATACCGCTTTCCAGTTCAGCGGAAATGTTTTTGTCCGCGGTCTCGATCCGGGCCAGTTTGTGCGGGCAAAATGACTCGATGCCGTCGGTTGTTTCGAGTCGGCGCAGCATGGCCGCTCCAAGCTCGCGCGCCACGATGACCGCACCGAAGTGATCACAGCCGTGCTCGCTGGCCTTCAGGGACAGGTAGCCCGGTGCTCCGGCGCGGCTGATTTCGATCTGCCGGATCGGGCAGCGGTCCAGTTGTTGGTCGAGTATGCCCAGGTTGGTCAGGATGTTGAGCGAGGCCGCATTGACCACCAGGCTGCGGTCATCAAAGCTCGGCCGGGCGCTGGCTTTTGCTTCCACGGCCTCGACCAGGGCGACGCGCTTGCCGGCCTGCGCCAGGCCGATTGCCAGCGCCGATCCGGCCAGGCCTGAGCCGATGATGATGACGTCAAAGTCGCTCATTGGCGCATCAGCTCCTCGATCTCATTGATTTCAACCGGCACGCCCGCGGTCAGGTTTTCTGCCTCAGCGTCGGTGACGCGCAGATCGTCCTCGATGCGGATGCCAATATTGCGGTAGGCGGCCGGTATATCGTCCCCGCCGTCGATATAGAGGCCCGGTTCAACAGTGGTGACCATGTTTTTTTCCAGCACGCGCGACTGCTCATCAATCCGGTAATCGCCCACATCATGCACGTCCAGGCCCAGCCAATGGCCGGTTTTGTGCATGTAAAAGCGTCGGTAGTGATGCCGTTCAAGATTCTCATCAAGGCTGCCGGTGAGCAGGCCCAGATCGATCAGACCGCGGGTCAGGGTTTCGACGGCGGCCTGATGAAAGGCTTCAAACGGACGGCCGGGGCGAATCTGATCGATGGCTGAGCGCTGCGCGGCCAGCACGATCTCGTAGAGGTCGCGCTGCGGGCCGGAAAAGCGGCCATTGACCGGAAAGCTGCGCGAGATGTCGGCGGCGTAGCCATGGAATTCGCAGCCGGCATCGATCAGCATCAAGCCGTCGTCGGGCAGGGGCTGGGTATTGTCGATGTAATGCAGCACGCAGGCGTTGGCGCCGCCGGCGACGATGGGCAGGTAGGCCGGTTCACAGCCGCTGCGCGTGTAGTGATATTCCAGTTCAGCCAGCAGATCGCTTTCGCTCAGGCCCGGCGCGCAGGTGATCATGGCGCGACGCATGGCCTCGGCGGACACTTTGGCCGCGCGGCGCATGCAGCGAATCTCGTCGCTGGATTTGATCAGCCGCTGTTCGTGCAGCAGCGGTTCCAGGGGCACGATATCGCCGCCGACTCCGCCTTCGCCCTCGCGCCCGTCGAGCGCACGGAGGGCACGTCCATCTACGAGACGACGCTCACGCCCGCGCTGGTACCGAACGAGTCGGGCGAGGGCGAGCGCTACGTCCTCGGCGTCACCGGGCCGACGACGGACCTGCTCCACGCCGTCTTCGGCGTCCGGCAC
The DNA here is from genome assembly GCA_937876395.1 of uncultured Wenzhouxiangella sp. Taxonomy (GTDB): domain Bacteria; phylum Pseudomonadota; class Gammaproteobacteria; order Xanthomonadales; family Wenzhouxiangellaceae; genus Wenzhouxiangella. The sequence continues at coordinate 11,084 of CALEIM010000174.1, forward strand.
AAGGACTACAGCCTCGGCGAGTCCGTCGTCGCCGGGAGCGCCGACACGATCGACATGATCACGCTCTACGGCCGGCTCATCGGGCGGCTCTTCACCGGCAAGGACGACGTGCGCGAGAGCGTCGGCGGGCCGGTGATGATCGCGCAGGTCACGAAGCAGGCCGCCGACGCCGGGATGGAGCACTTCTGGTACATGGTGGCGATGCTCTCGATCGCGCTGGCCGTGTTCAACATCCTCCCGATCCCGGTGCTCGACGGCGGGCACCTCGTGTTCCTGCTCTACGAGGGCATCACGCGGCGCGAGCCGAGCGTGCGCTTCCGGATGGTCGTGCAGCAGGTCGGGTTCGTGCTGCTGCTGGCGTTCATGGCGTTCGTCATCTTCAACGACTTCACGCGGCTGTAGGCGACCCGGCCGTGCACGCCCTCCTCAGCGCACCGCGCCGCGCCGCCAGCCGTCGATGGCCCGCGTCCACGCCCGCTCGTAGACCGGCTGCCGCACGAGCACCAGATGCCCGAGCGCGTCGGCGCGCCCGAACCCGAGGGGCCGCTCGAAGACGAACCGCCCGGCCGGGTCCTGCCCGCTGTAGTCGTAGTGCCAGACCTCGCCTTCGAGCGTCTCCTCGACGTAGCCCGGCGCGCCGAAGACGATGTAGATCATCCCCCGGTCGGTCTTCCAGCCCGCCTTGTGCGAGGAGAAGAGCAGGTTGGCCTCCTCGACGCGCTCGAAGTACCGGCGCAGGAGGTCCGCCGCGACGCGGCGGTCGGGGACGAGCGCGCCCCAGAACGCATCGAAGCGGGCGCGGCGCTCCTGCGGCGTCTCGGCGGCGAGGATGAAGGCCCGCTCGCGCGGATAGGCGATGTAGGCGAGCGCGTCGGTCAGCGCGTCGAGCGTGGCGAGGCGGGGGAACGCCGGGCCTTTCACCGAGATCACGCGCTCCTGCTCGGCGAGCCACGCGCCGTCCGCGCCGACGAGCCGGAGGTCGAGCCGGTACAGGCCGGGACCGAGATCGGGGAGGGAGACGGCCACGTCCGGCCCGGCCGGCGGCAGCCGCGCGACGTGGACGGTGTCGGCGGGGTCGTCGTCCACGCCCCGGTACACGAGCGAGCCGCGCGAGGGTGAGAGCCAGTAGGGCGGGGCGGCGACGGTCGTGTCGGCGGTGAGGCGCACGAGGACGGATTCGAGCGCGGCCCCGGCGGGCGCGCCGTGGACCTGCGCGCGGGCCTGGAGCGAGTCGTGCGAGGCCGGCAGGTGGAGCGCGACGACGGGCACGGCCGCGCCGCCCTCGTCCGGCTCGGCCCAGAGCACGGGGCGGCTCAGCCGAGGCTCGGCCGCCTCTGCCGCGAACACCTCGACGCGCTGCCGCCGGACCGCCACCTCGCCGGAGGTGCGGTCTTCGAGATGGACCTCGGCGACGTACGTGCCGGGACCGAGCGCGATGCGCTCCGCCCGCCGGATGCGGACGAACGCGCGGGCCTCTTCCGCCGTGCCGACGGTGAGCGTATCCCCGAACGAGCGGAACGCCTCGGTCCCCCGGCCCCGCTCGTCGCGGATGCGGACGGCCAGCTCGTAGGCGGCCGTGAGGCTCGAATCGGTGCGGACGAAGACGAGTGTGTGGCGCGGGATGCTCGTGTAGAGGTCGAGCCCCGGCACGCCGTCGCGGACCGTGGCGACGGCTTCGAGGTCGAAGCTCGGGAGGCCGGGCTCGTAGGTCGTCGTGCGGCCCGCGCCGGGCGCGTCGAGCGGGCCGGGGCCGGCGCACGCGGGCCAGAGGGCAGAAACCAGCAGGCAGGCGAGCACGAGACGAGGAGCGGGGGACGGCCGGCGGGAAACGGTGGACGGACTGCGCGTTGCCATCTTCCACCCTCCGCTGTCGTCGTTCCAGGGCTCAGGCGCTCGTCGTCTGCGCGGCGGCGTCCACGATGGCGGCGAACGCCTCCGCCTCCAGGCTCGCGCCGCCGACGAGCCCGCCGTCGATGTCGGGCTGCGCGAAGAGCTCGGCGGCGTTGCCGGGCTTGACGCTGCCGCCGTAGAGGAGCTCGACCTCTCGGCCGAGCGGCCCGAAGCGTTCGGCGAGGCGGGCCCGGATCATGCGGTGCATGGCCTGCGCCTGCTCGGGCGTGGCCGTCCGGCCGGTGCCGATGGCCCAGACCGGCTCGTAGGCCACGACGAGGTCCGAGCCGTCGGCCGGCGTGATGCCCGCGAGGCCGTCGTCGAGCTGGCGTTCGACGACGGCCTCGGCGTCGCCGGCCTCGCGCTCGTCCAGCGTCTCGCCGACGCACACGATGGGCACGAGCCCGTGGCGCAGCGCGGCGCGCACTTTCTCGTTGACGTCCGCGTCGGTCTCGCCGAAGAGCTGCCGCCGCTCGGAGTGGCCGAGGATCACGTAGTGGCACCCGACCGAGGTGAGCATCGGGGCGGAGACCTCGCCGGTGAACGCGCCCTGCTCCTCGGCGTGCATCGTCTGCGCGCCGAGGCGGAGCGGCGTGTCCCGGATCATCTCGGCGACGGCTTCGAGCGCGGTGAACGGCGGGCACACGGCGACGGTCACGTGCTCGGCCCGGCCGTCGGTCGCGCGCGCCACCTCGGAGGCAAGCCGGACGGCTCCGGCGAGGTCGGTGTACATCTTCCAGTTTCCGGCGACGAGCATGGAGCGGGGAGGTTGGGCCAGCGGTGACGTGGAGAGGACTGCGAAGATACCGCCGCGCGTCAGGCGAGGTCGCGGAGCTTCGCGAGCACCTCCTCGGCGTGCTCGCCCGTCTTCGGCCGCGTGAAGACGTGCCGGACGACGCCGTCGGGGTCGATCAGGAAGCTCGTGCGCTTCGTTCCGATGCTCTTCTTGCCGTAGAAGTTCTTCTCGCCCCGGACGCCGTAGGCGTCGAGCAGCTCGTGCTCGGTGTCGGCGAGGAGCGGGAACGGGAGGGTGTACTTCTCGGCGAAGCGCTCGTGCGAGTCCTCGTCGTCTTCCGAGACGCCGAGCACGGCGACACCGGCCTGCTGGAGCGCGCCGAAGTGGTCGCGGAGGTTGCAGGCCTGCTTCGTGCAGCCGGGCGTGTCGTCCTTCGGGTAGAAATAGAGCAGCACCCAGCGGCCGCGGTAGTCGGTGAGCGAGACGGGCTCACCGGTGCCGGTCGGGGCGGTGAAGTCGGGCGCGGGCTCGCCGGCAGCGGGCATCGTGGCGTTGGACATGGTCAGCGTGGGGTTTGGGGAGAGGGAACGGTCGAGGGAAGCGGTCAGCGGTCGGCGTCTCGCTCGGGCTGCGCCCACGCGGCGAGCGCGTCGAGCTGCGCGTAGGCGGTCAGGTCGTGATGGAGCGGGGTGACGGAGACGAAGCCGGACTCGACGGCGGCGAGGTCGGTGTCGGGTCCTTCGTCGAGGTTCACGAACGCGCCGCCGAGCCAGTAGTAGGGCCGGTCGCTCGGGTCGCGGCGCTCCTGGAACGACTCCTCCCAGCGGGCGCGGGCCTGGCGGGTGATCTCGACGCCCCGGATCTCGTCGTAGTCGAGGTCGGGGACGTTCACGTTGAGGAGGATGCCGGGGGCGAGGCCCTCGTCGAGCACGCGGTCGGCGAGCCGCCGGGCAATGCGGCCGGCGGCCTCGAAGTCGGCGCGCGGGTCCCACGAGCAGAGCGAGACGGCGAGGGCGGGCATCCCGAGGATGGCCGCCTCGGTGGCGGCGCTGACGGTGCCGGAGTAGATCACGTTGACGGCCGTGTTCGGCCCCTGGTTGATGCCGCTCACGACGAGGTCGGGGCGGCGCGGCAGCAGCTTCTGGCAGGCGAGCTTGACGCAGTCGGCGGGCGTGCCGGAGACGGCGCGCGCCCACACGGTGCCGGACGGCCCCTCGAACGGCCACGGGTGCGCGCGGACGGGGTCGCGGACGGTGATCGCGTGGCCGACGGCGCTCTGCTCCTGCGTCGGCGCGACGACGGCGAGCGTGCCGATCCCGTCGAGCGCCGACGCGAGCGCGGCCAGCCCGTTCGCGTCGATCCCGTCGTCGTTGGTGAGCAGCACGAGCGGGCGATCCGTGGGCGCGTCCAGTAGCCTGGAGGAGGCAAGCATCGGGAAAAGCGAGGTAGAGACGCAGCACGCTGCGCCTGGAGGACGAGACGTGGAAGGCGGGCTCTCCTTCACTCGTGATCCGTGCCCTCGTTCCCCGCGCTCAGTAACTCTCGGCGGCGGCCGGGAAGTCGCCGGTGCGGACGTCCTCGATGTAGGCCCCGACGGCGGCGTGCATGAGGTCCTCGATCTCGGCGTAGCGCCGGACGAAGCGCGGGCGGAAGTCCTTCGTGAGCCCGAGCAGGTCGTGCGTGACGAGGACCTGGCCGCTGCAGTCCGGCCCCGCGCCGATGCCGATGGTCGGGATCGAGACGGAGGCGGTGACCTCGGCCGCGAGCGTCGCCGGGATCTTCTCGATCACGATGCCGAAGCAGCCGGCCTCCTCGAGCAGCTTCGCGTCGGCGCGGAGCTGCTCGGCCTCTTCCTCCTCGCGGGCGCGGACGCGGTAGGTGCCGAACTTGTAGATGCTCTGCGGGGTGAGGCCGAGGTGGCCCATCACCGGGATGCCGGCCGAGAGGATGCGCTCGACGGCCTCGAGCGCGACGGCCCCGCCTTCGAGCTTGACGGCGTGCGCGCCGGTCTCCTTCATCACCCGGATCGCCGAGACGAGCGCCTCCTTCGAGTTGCCCTGGTACGTCCCGAACGGGAGGTCCACCACGACGAGCGCGCGCTGCACGCCGCGCACGACGCACTGCGCGTGGTAGATCATGTGCTCGAGCGTGATCGGGAGCGTCGTCTCGTGGCCCGCCATCACGTTCGAGGCCGAGTCGCCGACGAGGAGCACGTCCACGCCGGCCGCGTCGAGGATGCGCGCGCTCGTGAAGTCATAGGCCGTCAGCATCGCGATGCGCGTCCCGGCGCGGCGCATCTCCTGGAGCGTCTGGGTCGTGACGCGCTTGGTCTTGTCTTCGAGCGTGGTGACGGAGGTGAGTTGGGTGCTCATCAGGGCGGAGGGAAGAGGGCGAAGGGCAGAAGGTGGAAAGGTAGGACAGTCTCGGCCGCCTGTCCTCGGCTCGCCGCCCTTCGAGCAAAAAGGCCCCTGCCGTTGCCGGCAGAGGCCTTGAGCGGACAGAGGGCCGGGCTCCGGTGCCTAGTTGCCGTTGCCGCTCTGGGTCATGCTGATGCCGAGCTTGCTCATCACCTCGGGCGTGATGTCCACGGTGCCCTCGCCCGCGAAGAGGAGGACAGGCTCGGTCGAGACGCGGGTGGCGAGCACGACGGAGAGGCCCCGCGCGTTGGCGACCTCGTCGATGGCCGTCTGAAGCTCGTTGAAGAGAGGCTGGAGGAGCTCGTTCTCGCGCTGGCCGAGGGCCTGGAGACGGCGCTGCTGCTCCTGCTGGAGGTCGGTCTGCATCTGGACGATCTCCTGCTCGCGTGTGGAGCGGGCCTCGTCCGAGAGCATCCCGGCCTGGCTCTGGTAGTCGGCGAACTTCTGCTGGATCTGCTGCTCCATGCCGAGGAGGTCCTCGCGGTCGCTCTCGGCGAGCTGCTGGAGCTGCTGCTGCACCTGGCGGTACTGCGGCATCTGGACGACGACGAGCTCGTAGTCGGTGTAGCCGATCCGGGTCTGGGCCTGGGCCTCCGGCAGCGCCGGGAGGAGCAGGACGGCGAGGGCCGCGAGAAGGATGAAGCGGTTGAACAGGGTCATGGCGTGGGGGTCGGGATGGTGGTCGGAGTCGAGGGCGGCGCTCAGCCGCCGGTCCGCCCTACCTCGATGCCGAGCTCGTCGAGGATGAGGTCGGAGATGTCGAGCTGGGGCCGGAGGTAGAGGAACAGGAAGTCGCCGCTCTTATCGAAAACGTAGTCGTAGTTCTCGGCCTCGGCGACCTCCTCGACGGCGGCGAGGATGCGCTCCTGGATGGGCCGCATGAGGCGCTGCTGCTCGCGGAAGAGCTCGCCCTCGGGGCCGAAGCGCTGGATCCGCCTGGACTCCAGCTCCTGCTCCTTCGCGGTGATCTCGTCGCGCTTGCGGCGGCGCTCCTCCTCGGTGTAGAGCAACTCGCGTGCCTCGAACTCGCGCACGAGGGCATCGACCTCCCGCTGGAGGCCGTCGAGTTCGGTCTGCCACTGCTGGGCGAGGCGGTCGAGGCTGGCCTGGGCCGTACGGTACTCCGTGACGCGTTCGAGGACGTATTCGGAGTCGAGGTAGGCAATGCGCTGCTGGGCCACGGCGGGCCGCGCGGCGGCGAGCGCCAGCGGGAGCAGGAGGAGCAGGGCCGGGAACAGGCGCATGGTGTCTAATCTAGTGAACACGAGAGTCGCAAACCATCCGGCAAAGTTACTGCCCGCCGAGCGAGAACTGGAAGCGCCAGCGCGGCGCGACCTCGACCGGGCTGCCGCCGCGGAAGTCCGTGAACGAGTCGATCTGGTAGCCGTAGTTGAGGTCGATCATGCCGAGGATCGGGAGGAAGATCTTGGCTCCGACGCCGGCCGAGCGGTAGAGCTTGAACGGGTCGTAGTCGTCGAATCCGTCCCACGTGTTGGCGGCGTCGGCGAAGAGGTAGGGCGCGAACGTGAACTGCGGCGACTGGACGGCCACGAGGCGGGCCTCCATCGTGTACTTGTTCAGGATCCGGCCGCCGACGCGCTGCCCGTCGAGGAGCGGCGTGATGGCGAGCGTCGGGTAGCCGCGCATGAAGATGATGTCCTTGCCGTAGCCCTGGAACGTGCTCTGCGCCTCCAGCGGCGAGCCGCCGACGAGGTAGCGCTGGAACTCGACCTCGTCGCCCGTGAGGGAGCCGATGTAGCCGTAGTCCGCGCTGAAGTCGAGCGCGAGGCGGCCGACGACGGGCGTCACCCACCGCGTGGAGAACTCCTCCTTGTGGTACTGGATGAGGCCGGGGATCGGCGGGGCGATCTCGGCCGAGAGGAGCAGGCTGGAGCCTGCCGTCGGGAATTGCGGCGCGTTGAACGAGTTCCGCGTCAGGCTCTGCTTGATGGTGAGCTCCTGGCTGCGGCCCTCGGGCAGGCCGTAGCTCCGGCTGAGCGTCTCGCCGTGGAGGGCGTAGAGGCGGTAGCCAAGGTCCGTGCCGGTCTGGAAGAAGTCGTCCGGCCACTTCAGGCTCTGCCGGTAGAACAGCCGCGCGCCGATCGTCGAGAAGCTGAGGTCGTCGTCGGCGTCGGCGCCGCCGTCGAGGCCGAGGAGGCCGGTCGTGCGCGAGAAGTCGCGGTAAGTGTAGGAGAGCGCGCCGCCGATGGGCGTGTTGCGGCCGCGGAACCACGGCTCGGTGAAGGTCACGGAATAGCTCTGGTAGCGGAGCCCGCTCGTCTGGACGGAGAGCGCGAGCTGCTGCCCGTCACCGGAGGGCACCGGCCGCCAGGCCGAGCCGTTGAAGAGGTTCTGGATC
>CALEIM010000175.1 GCA_937876395.1 uncultured Wenzhouxiangella sp.
GAGGTGAGCGAGGCGCTCCAGCGGGCCGCAGAACGAGTCCCGATCCTGCTCGTGGAGCAGAACCTGGCGGTGGTGCGCGCCCTGCACGACCTGGGAGAGCGCAACGCGGCGCAGGCGCGCTGCCACGGGCCGCTGGCTGCGCTCACTGTCCGGAGGCCTGCGGAGCCGTGGTGGCCGGAACGGTTTCCGCCTCCACCCAGTCCAGGTACGCCGGCAGGCCGGCGGCGACATCGATCGCGACCACTTCCGGCACGTCATGCGGATGCAGCTCGGTGATGCGGGCCGCCAGCGCGTCGAAGCGCGCGCGGGTCGTCTTCACCAGCAGCAGCACCTCGGCCGCGTCCTCGATCCGCCCCTCCCAACGGTAGATGGACCGGATGCCCGGCAGCACGCTCACGCAGGCGGCAAGCCGTTCCTCCACCAGGTGGCGGGCCAGCGTCTGCGCGGTTCCGGGATCAGGGCAACTGCAGTGGCAGATCAACACGGGGCGGGCTTCAGGCGGGGCGGGGACGGGTCGCTAGGGTAGCCGAAGGGGAGCGCCGGTTTCCCCTGAATGGGTACCCGGACACGGAACTTCCACCGCGAACCCGGCACCGTGGCGCTGCGCGGATGCATCCGAAGCCCGGCCCCGCGCCGGGCTTTTTCGTGCGGCGCCGGCTACTCTTTCCGGCTCCTGTCGCTGGCGACGCGCCCATGATGCCGTGGATCGTGCTGTTTGCCATTGGTGGCTTTTCGGGCTTGATGCTGGCCATTGTTCCGGCTGACTTCCAGTACCACGACACCTATTTCGTGGTCGCCCACTTCCACTACGTGCTGGTAACAGGCTCGGTGTTCGCAATCATGGCCGGCGTGTATTACTGGCTGCCGAAGTGGACCGGGCACATGTACAACGAGCGTCACGGCAAGATACATTTCTGGGTGTCGACGATCTCGGTCAACGTGCTGTTTTTCCCGCAGCATTATCTGGGCCTGGCCGGTATGCCGCGCCGCATTCCCGACTATGCAATTCAATTCGCCGAGTTCAACATGATCTCGTCAATTGGCGGCTTTGTGTTCGGGTTTGCCCAGCTGTTCTTTGCCTATATCGTCTGGCAGACCGTTCGCGGTGGTGAGCGGGCCACGGCGCAGGTCTGGGATGGCGCAAAGGGACTGGAGTGGACGGTGCCCTCACCGGCACCGCTGCACACCTTCGAAACGCCGCCAATGATCGATGATTCAATCACCGCTCACCCCGACAACCTGAAATAAGAGCATGATTTGCTCATGAGTGATGGAAGTGGTTCACAGCGGAAGCGGCGTCGGCGGACCATCGTCATGGCACTGGTTCTTGCCGGGGTCGTCGCGTTGATTTATCTCGGCTTCCTGTACCAGTTCTCGCCGGGCGGATGATCCGGTCAACCGACGCAAGGAAGCCTTGGCAGACTGCGGCCTGTGCGCTGTAGCTGTCAGCAGCGGGAGCGTATAAACCACCGTGCTCCACTGAACAAGTAAATTATCAGGGAACAGAAATGACCACACAGCAAAACTACTACGTACCCCATATGGCGAAGTGGCCGATTATCGGCGCGATGGGATTATTCTCCCTGACGCTGGGTGCAGGCTTCTGGCTTTACGATTACGCCGCTGGGCCCTGGATCACGCTGGCTGGTGCCGTCATCATAGCGGCGATGCTATTTGGCTGGTTTGGCGATGTAATCCGCGAGTCGGAAGGCGGCCTGTACAACAAAACCGTTGAGGGCTCGTTCCGTCAGGGCATGCTCTGGTTTATTTTTTCCGAAGTGATGCTGTTTGGCGCCTTTTTTGGTGCCCTGTTCTATGCGCGCATGTTCGTTGTTCCCTGGCTGGGCGGCGAAGGCACCGGGGCGATGACCAATGAGCTCCTCTATCCCGATTTTGATGCAGCCTGGCCCACCGCTGGCCCCGGCGATCTCGGCGGTGGTTTCGAGACCATTCCGGCCTTTGGTCTGCCGCTGATCAACACCCTTATACTGCTGACCTCCGGCCTGACCCTGACCCTTGCCCACTGGGCGATGAAAAAGGCCCAGCGAGGCGCACTGATCGGATGGATGATCGCGACGGTCGCGCTAGGCGTGATCTTTCTCTACCTGCAGGCTACCGAGTATGTGCACGCCTATCAGGATCTGGGGCTGACCCTCGGTTCAGGGATTTACGGCTCGACCTTCTTCCTGTTGACCGGTTTGCACGGCGTGCACGTAACGCTCGGCGCGATCATATTGATCGTCGTGACCCTGCGCTGTATTGCCGGACACTTCACCAAGGACAAGCATTTTGCCTTTGAAGCAGCGGCCTGGTATTGGCATTTCGTTGACGTCGTCTGGCTCGGCCTGTTCGTGTTTGTTTACGTGCTTTGATATAACTTGACCAGGGCTCAGGGCAAAAGGAAAACCAAACGGTTCGGTTGACGAGAATGCTGGATACGCAAGCCAGCCTTGCGCTTTCTCCTGCCTGTTCAGCGCCGGCCTGCAAGCCGCTCCCAGTTTGCTGAAATCAGCATCCATTCACCGCTGTCGCGGCGCCAGCCGGTGCTTAGTCGATACCAGCCGCCGGTAGCCGGAATCAGGCCGCTGCCGCCGCTGGTGATGGCGTGCATCGTGGCACTGGCTCGATCGGGACCGATCAGCTCGATCTCGATATCCACCAGGCGGGCGCGCAGTTTCTGATGGGCCAGCATCTCGCGACGCAGCAGCAGTCGGGCGGCACGTCGGTCAAGGCTGCGCGTTGCAGCCGTAAAATCCTCAGCCACGGGTGCCATGAAATTCGACACATCGCCGTCGGCAAGCGCCGTCTGCATGGCCTCGATGCGGCTGCGGATCTGTTCCTCGTCGGGCGCCTTTTCGGCACAACCGGCAAGCGTCAACACCAGTGCTGTGCTGACGATGATCCCCATTCCTCGAGCTGCACGGCGTTTCATTGTTTGGCCGCCTCATCAAGATAGGATTCCAGCAGGCGCCCGGCAACCACGATCAGATCCCGCTCGGTCACCAGGCCGAGCAGCTTGCTGTCAACGACCACCGGCAGGCAGCTGAAGCGATTGTCGCGCATCATCCGGATTGCTTCGACGGTAGTGGTTTCGGGCCTGATGGTGACCGGATCGGTGCGCATGATGTCGCGTACCGTGATCGTGCTGTCGTGGTGATTGCCGCGGGCGATCAAGCGCAGAAGCTGGCGGTGTGATATCAGGCCGAGCAGATGACCAGTATCATCCTCGACCGGCACGTGTCGGACGTGGCGCCACTCCATCAGGCTGGCGGCAAAATCGACGATATCGTCGGGTCGCACGGTGAACAGATCGGTTGCCATAAACTGATCAACCGTCCGATAGCTGTCGCGCCAGTCCTGCTGGCTGCAGAACTCGGCCAGCTCCCAGTCGGCGATTGCTGAGCCCGTTCTGGATTGCTCAATCATGCTGGAAGTAACCGCCCGCAGCCGTTCGTGCTCATTGCCCTGGCCGCGCATGCCCTCCAGCGATTCGAGCAGCCAGCGCGCGCCCGTGCGCCGGCTTTCGACCCGCTTTCGGACCACTCCAAGGTAGCGCTCGATATCGCCATCGTCGATGCCGGCATCGGTCAGTCCCTGGCGCGCGGCCGGCAGGAGCTCATCAATGATCAGTTCCTGGGCGGTGACCTGTTGGCCGCCAAACCAGACCTGCTGGGCGCGCAGGCCTTCCCGTGCAGCGGCCAGAAAATTGCTCTTTACGTCGCTGAAGGCCAGCTCATTGCGAATATCGTCAAGATGCCTGGATAGATGCGACATCATGCCGAAATAAAAGGCCGAATTGGCCACCTCATCGAGTACGGTCGGCCCGGACGGAATGACCCGATTTTCGATGCGCAGATGGGGTTTACCGTTGTCGGAAATGCCGTAGCAGGCGCGATTCCAGCGATATACCGTACCGTTGTGCAGGCACAGGGCCTTCAGGCGCGGTACCTCGCCCCGCGCAACCATGCCGATCGGATCGGGCTCGAAAGGCGTGGTCAGCACGACCCGGAACCGGGCGATATCCTCCTTGAAAATCTCGATGACCGACTCTTCGATCCAGTGATCGCCGAAGTGGACGCGTGGTTTGTGGCCACGGGCGGCATGCGCTTCGGAACGGGCGTCAACGGAGTGCTCGAATACTGCGATTCGGGTTTCGTGCCACAGGCGTTTGCCAAGCAGCAGCGGTGAGTTCACGCAGCTTGCCAGCAGCGGGCCGGTCACCGCCTGGGCAATGTTGTACAAATGGGCAAATTCTTCGGCGCCCACCTGAAAATGGACCTGGAAACTGGTGTTGCAGGCTTCCAGCATCAGGTTGTCATGGGTGATATTGAGCTGATCAATGCCCTTGATGGTGAACTGGAATTTGCTGCCGCGCAGCCTCATCATGGCCTCGTTGAGCGCAAAATAGCGCGCGGTCGGCACCATGGCGTCGAGCGTCAGATGTTCGCGCATGAGCGTCGGCAAAATGCCGACCAAGGCAATCTGACTGTCGACCTCCGAAGCATGATTCCTAGCAATTTCAATTACTTCGTTCGTTTCATTCTCAAGCTGTCTCAAGCAGTCAGCGCCGAAATCCAGCGGCGAGAGATTGGCTTCAAGATTGAACAAACCCAGCTCATGAGTGAAGCGCGGATCCTTGATCCGATCGAGTACCTGCATCGCGTTCAGCGCCGGACGTGCGGCCTGGTCGACCAGGAACATCTCCTGCTCGGCGCCGATCCGGCGTACGCCGGATTCGATCATGCCGGCGTCGACCATGTCTTCGAGCGCGCGGAGTTCGTTGAGCAGCGCTTTCATGAATTCGCGCCGCTGCTGTTCGGTTGTTTGCTGCTCTACGTTCTGTTCACCCATCGGGGTTTTACCTCGCCTGGCTTTCTGCGATGATAAGCGCGGCTACGGCCGCGGGCAAATCGGTTGATATATCCGGTGAAAAAAGCTGGCCTTGTCCTGCCCGGCTTCCTGTGCCAAGCTTGCCCGGTGCAGAATATGCCGATGATAGTAGCGTCCGAAGCATTACAAAGGGAGCATCGATGAACGACAGGCCCTGGCTTGAACATTATCCGGAAGGGATTCCCGCCGAAATTGACCTCGGCGAGTTTGACTCCATCGTCGATGTATTCGACCGCAGCTGCGATGCGTTCCGTGACCGCTGTGCTTACGTCAATTTCGGCGTTGAGCTCAGCTATGCCCAGGTTGATCGCTACAGCGCCGCCTTTGCAGCTCGCCTGCAGTCAACAGGACTGATGCGGGGTGATCGCATAGCGATCATGATGCCCAACGTGCTGCAGTATCCGATTGCCGTATTCGGCGCCCTGCGCGCCGGGCTGATTGTCGTCAATACCAATCCGCTCTACACCGCGCGCGAACTCAAGCACCAGCTCAACGATTCCGGCGCCCGGGCCATCCTGGTCATGGATAACTTCGCCAGCGTGGTGGAAGCGGTGATTGATGACTGTCAGATCGAACATGTCATCCTGACTCGCATGGGCGACATGCTCGGGACAGTCAAGGGCGCGATCACCAATCTGGTCGTGCGCTATGTCAAGCGCATGGTACCGGCCTACGAGCTGCCCGGCGCCCGTCGGTTCATGACGCTGCTGCGCGAAGGCGCCAACGAGCAGTTCAAGCCTGTCCGGCTCGGCCATGAGGACATTGCTTTCCTGCAATACACCGGTGGGACCACGGGCGTTTCCAAGGGAGCCATACTGACGCACGGCAATCTGGTCGCGAATATGCAGCAGTCTTCAGCCTGGCTGACGGGTGATCTGAGCGTGGGCGAGGAAACCATCATCACCGCCCTGCCCCTCTATCATATTTTCGCCCTGACTGCCAATTGCCTGGTTTTCCTCAAATTTGGCGGGCGCAACGTGTTGATTACCAATCCGCGTGATATGACCGGTTTTGTCCGGGAGCTGGCCAAGGAACGTTTTACCGCCATCACCGGCGTCAATACTTTGTTCAACGGCCTGCTCAATACGCCGAAGTTCAAGGATCTCGATTTTTCGGCCCTGCGCATGACGCTTGGCGGCGGCATGGCCGTTCAGCGCTCGGTGGCTGAGCGCTGGAAAAAAGTTACCGGAGTGACCTTGGTCGAGGCCTATGGTTTGACCGAAACCTCCCCGGCTGCCTGCATCAACCCGATGGATCTTGAGGATTACAACGGCTCGATCGGACTGCCGGTTCCGTCAACCGATTGTCGGGTCATCGACGCCGACGGCAATCCGCTTGGGGTCGGCGAGATCGGAGAGCTGTGCGTTCGCGGCCCGCAGGTCATGCGTGGCTACTGGAATCGACCCGATGAAACCGCCAAGGTGCTCGATGATTTCGGCTGGCTGCGCACCGGCGATATGGCGAAGATGGATGAGAACGGCTATTTCTACATCGTCGATCGCAAGAAGGACATGATCCTGGTTTCGGGCTTTAACGTCTATCCCAACGAGATTGAAGACGTCGTTGCCAGCCATCCCAAGGTGCTTGAAGTCGGAGCAATTGGCGCGCCAGATGAAAAGTCCGGTGAGGTCGTAAAGGTCGTGGTCGTGCGCAAAGACCCTTCCTTGACGGTCAAGGAACTGCGTAATTTCTGCCGCCAGGAGCTGACCGGTTACAAGGTGCCGAAATACGTCCAGTTTGTTGACGAACTGCCCAAGACCAACGTAGGCAAGATCCTGCGTCGCGAACTGCGCGACATGTATGGCGAGCCCAGCAGTTCCGACTGAGCGCTCATTAGTCCGTTTCGGTAAGCAGTTCAGACTCGTCCGGGTGGGCTGCCAGCCCGGACACGCCTACGCCGATCAGGCGCACTGCAAAGCCCTGCCGCCAGCCGGCCCAGTCTTCCAACAGCTCCCGCGCGACGCGCAGAATCACCTCGGCATCGCGGGTATAGCCCGCCAGCATGCGGCTGCGAGTCAGGGTTGAGAATCCGCCCGAGCGCAGCTTGATCGTGACCGTGCGGGCGTAGCAACTGCGCGCTGCGAGCTGCTCGGCGACGCGCCGGGCCTGACCGGCCATCACCTCCACAAGTTGCTCGATCTCGTGCAGATTCTCGGCAAAGGTGGTTACCTGACTGATCGAGCGACGGCCACGGCTTACGCTCACTTCCCGCTCATCGATTCCGGCCGCACGCTCAATCAGTTCAGGCGCCTGGGCTCCGAACAGGGCAGTCAGCACATCCAGGCTGGTGCGGCGTAGCTGGCCGATGGTAAAGACGCCGACCCCGTGCAGGCGCTGCTCGCTGCGTGGTCCAATTCCCCACAGGCGGCGAATCGGCAGCGGATCAAGAAAACGCTGCACCTGCCCGGCCGGAATATGCACCAGGCCATCAGGCTTGTCGTAGTCGGACGCAATCTTGGCCAGCAGCTTGTTGTGAGCCAGGCCGACCGATGCGGTCAAGCCGGTGCGCTCGGCAATCGTGAGCTTGAGTCGGCGGCCGATGTCGAGCAGCACGCGCTCCTCGCGGTGCATTTGTTCGGTGATGTCCAGGAAGGCCTCATCCAGGCTGATGCCCTCGATGCGTTCGGTCCATTCCTCAAAGCAGGCAAAGACCTGGCGAGATATTTCCCGATAACGATCAAAACGTGGTTTCACAAAGACGCCGGCCGGACACAAACGGCGTGCCCGACTGGCCGGCATGGCCGATCGAACGCCAAAACGGCGGGCTTCATAACTGGCCGCAGCCACCACGCCGCGCCTGCCGGAGCCGCCGACCATCACCGGCCGCCCGCGCAGCTCCGGATTGTCGCGCTGCTCGACGCTGGCGAAGAAGGCATCCATATCGACATGGATGATTGAGCGCCGGGACATCGGGGTGACCGGGCGGGCGGGATGAGCCTAAAGCGTTCGGGTCGGGGTGTCGCTGTCGAGCATGCCGGCCAGCAGCGAAACGATGGTGCTCTTGGCCTGCTGCCCTTCGGTGCTGTCGTTGAACTGAACGCCCACGCCACTGTTGATCGAGGGGCGACCAACGCCCGGGGTCAGCCAGGCCACTTTGCCCGGAATGGCGATGCGTTCTTCGCCAAGCAAGCCGAGCAAAATGAGCACATCATCGCCGAGATTGAACTGCTTGGGAGTCGGCACGAACAGCCCGCCGTTGATCAGGAACGGCATGTAGGCGGCGTAGAGTTCCTGCTTGCTTTCGATGTGGTACGACAGTATGCCTTTTTGTGCCATGAGCTCAAATCCCGACCCGTTGCAAGGTTTCCCATTCTAACAGCCAGCGCCCGAGCAGCAGGTCCTGGCGGACCGCGCCCCGCTCGGCTTCCAGACCTCCACTCAGGGCCTGCTGCCACAACCTGGCCAGGGCCCGTTGATCGGTGACGGAAGGCATGGCCAGATCATCAGGCTGCCAAACGTCGTCGCTGCCGCTGGCCCGGTGCATCAGCATGCTCAGCCAGCGCGCCAGCCACTGCCAGGTGGCCGCCGGATCGCTCTGCCAGGTCTTGAGAATCTCGGTGAACGCGCGCTGTCCGGACAGGTCGGCAAGAATGGCCATGCCCGATTCAAGACCGCCGGAGTCCAGCATCTCTCTGGCGGCCAGCGGTGCGCCGCCACACAGTGCCAGAGCCGCCCGGCGCGAGTTGGGTGCGGCGTCGGGACAGGCCTCCGCCAGCCAGGCCAGGCCGACGGATTCCGGCGGTGGCTGCAGGGCAAGGGGCTGGCAGCGCGAGCGTACGGTCGCTGCCAGGCGGGCCGGTCGCTGCGACAGCAGGATCAGCCAGGCCCCGGCCGGCGGCTCTTCGAGCGTTTTGAGCAGGGCGTTGGCAGCGTTCTGGTTCATGGCGTCGGCTGCTGCAATCAGGCCTACGCGATGGGCGCCCAGCGAGGCGGTAAGCTGGAGGCGCTCGCTGAGATTGCGCACCTGGTCCACCTCGATGCTGCGTTTGTCTTCGGCCACCGCGACGACAAACAGGTCAGGATGGGTGCCGGAATCTATCAGACGGCAGGCCTTGCACTGCGCGCACGGCTGTCCGGCTGCCGGGCTGAGGCACAGCAGACGGCGCGCCAGCCACTCGCCCAGCGCCGTCTTGCCGGTGCCGGCCGGGCCGTGAATCAACGGTGCATGACCGAATCGGCCGGAGTCGATTCGAGTGGACAGATCGGTGCAGATCGCGTCAAGCCAGGGCAGCGTCATCACAATCTGGCCTCAAGTGCGGCCGTGATCGCCGCCTGGACCTCGGCCATGCCCGGTCGAGCATCGATGCTGACAATGCGCTCCGGGTAGCGCTCGGCGCGCTCACGGTAGTTGCGGCGCACACGCTCCATGAACTCGGGCCGATTCTGTTCCATTCGATCAGGGCGCTGATCGCGCTGCCCGATCCGGGCCAGGCCGATTTCAACCGGAATGTCGAGCAGCAGGGTCAGATCCGGCTCCAGGTCGGGATGCACAATGGCTGCCAGATGGTCGACAACCGACTCTCCCAGTCCACGGCCGGCACCCTGATAGGCATGACTGGCGTCGGTAAATCGATCGCAGATCACGTCCTTGCCGGCGGCCAGGGCCGGACGTATCACCTGCTCCAGGTTTTCGCTACGGGCGGCAAACATCAGTAGAAGCTCGCTCAGCGGTGCCAGCGCAGCGTAGGTCGGATCAAGCAGCATTTCCCGGATCTGCTCGGCTGCCGGGGTGCCGCCGGGCTCGCGGCTGATAACCACTACCCGGCCGCGCTGCTCCAGCCAGGCGCGGATGGTCGCAAGCGCGCTGGTCTTGCCGGCGCCCTCGCCGCCTTCAAGCGTAATGAATCGACCGCGCGTCATGGCCGCCCCCGAATGTAACGATTGACCGCCGCGTTGTGCTCGGCAAGCGTGTCGGAGAACTGATGGGTGCCGTCCCCTCGGGACACGAAATACAGGGCAGTGCCCGGCGCCGGATGGGCCGCGGCATGGAGCGAGGCACGCCCTGGTAAAGCGATTGGCGTGGGCGGCAGGCCGTGGCGGGTGTAGGTATTCCAGGGGTGATCGCTGCGCAGATGAACGCGCCGCAGGCGGCCGTCAAAGTCCTCACCCAGCCCGTAGGCAACGGTTGGATCGGTTTGCAGGCGCATGCCCTGTTCCAGGCGGCGCACGAACACACCGGCGACCTGGGTCCGTTCGGCCGAATGCCCGGTTTCGCGCTCAATCAGCGAGGCCATCACCAGAAGTTCATCCGGACTGCTCAGCGGCAACGTGGGATCGCGTCCCTGCCAAGCCTCGTTCAGCGAGGTCTCCATTGCCAGGTATGCGCGGCGCAGCAGGTCAAAGTCGCTGGAACCGCGAACAAAAAAGTAGGTTTCTGGCAGGAATCGTCCTTCTGCCGGGCAATCCGGGCAGCCCAAACGCGTCATCAGGCTGACCTCGTCATCATCGGCACTGAGCGGTTTGAGCCGGGTATCCAGGGCCAGTTGGTGACGGAGCTGGTTCAGCGTCCAGCCTTCTGGAATCGTGAATCGATGGCGCAAAACCTCACCACTTTCAAGCTGATCGAGCAGATCCTGGACTGTGATACCAGGTTGAAGGCGATACTCGCCGGCCTGGATGCGCGGCTGGCTCAGGCGCCCGAACAGACGCCAGCGCCAGTCATGCGCGCTCAAGCCCAGCCATTCGAGCTGGGAGACAAGGCTGCGAAAGCTGCTGCCGCTGTCCAGCCACAGGGTTACTTCCGAGCCGCTGTTGAGCGGTTCCTGTGTGAAATCCCGCCAGTCAGCGAGCAAGCGGGCGCCGCTCAGCGCGCTGAGCGCTACGGCGGCAACGAGGATGACGAGGATCAGCCTGCGCATTCGAATAATTTTTCCCAGAGCTGCTGCCAGCGGCGGACCAGAGGTGGAATGGTCAGCGCGCGCTCATCGAGCATGCGCACCGGCCGAATCCCGGCAATCGAGTTTATCATCAGGATCGCTTCGGCCCGGTCGATATCCACGGCGTGCAGACGGGCACGTGAAATGGCGCCATCGGCTGCCTGTTCAAGCCAGCTCAAGCCTACCCCCGCCACGCCGGCCCGATCGAGTATCGGCGTCAGTGCAGCACCGTCAACGAGCAACACGACGTTGCCGGCGATCGACTCGATCAGCTCGCCGCTGGTGGCAAACACCAGCGCTTCATCCACGCCGGCCCGGCGGGCGTGCTCAGCCGCGAGCACTTGCTCAAGGCGATTGCCGTGTTTGATGCCGGCCAGGCCTGAACTTTCGGCCAGGCGAACCGGGCTGCGATGCACGACAAGACCCCGCTTGCGCTGCTCTTCGAGATGTTCAGGCCATTTGCGCCGCGTGAGTACGCGTCGCAGGCTGGGTTCTGCGAGCGGCTCAAAGGCATGCCCGCCGCTGCCGCGGCTCAGGCTGATGCGAACCACACCATCGCCGCGCTCACCGAGCAGCAGCCGGCATTCGGCAGCCAGCAGCTCGGGGTCGGGGACTGGCATGAACAGGCGCGGCGCGGAGTCTTTCAGGCGCGCCATATGATGCTGCCAAAGCGGCGCGCGACCGGCGCGAAAGGCGATGGTCTCGAAAAGCTGATCGCCATACAAAAAGGCCCGGTCGTCGGCCGGAATGGACCTGGCCGGCTGGCCGTTGACCAGATGCTCAAGCATGGCCAATTGCGGCCAGCAGGCCGCGCGCCTTGGTCTCGGTTTCGGCCAGTTCGGCGGCGGGATCGGAGTCGGCGACAATCCCCGCCCCGGTACGGAATTGAATACGCTTTCCGCTGACTGCCATTGAGCGAATCAGGATGTTGAGGTCCATGCGTCCATCCAGACCCAGATAGCCGAGCGCGCCCGTATAACAGCCACGGCCGCCGCCTTCCAGCTCTGCAATGATCTCCATGCAGCGCAGTTTGGGGCAGCCGGTGATTGTGCCGCCGGGAAATACCGCGCGGATGACATCAATCGCGTCCTGGTCCGAACGAAGCTTCCCGCGCACGTTGGAAACGATGTGATGCACATGGGCGTAGCTTTCAACAATCATCAGCTCATCGACTTCGACCGAGCCGATCTGGCACACCCGCCCGAGATCATTGCGCTCCAGATCGATCAGCATGATGTGTTCGGCGCGCTCTTTTTGATTGGCCATCAGCTCACGTTCCAGCAGGCGGTCTGCCTGCCGCGAGTGTCCGCGTGGCCGGGTTCCGGCGATGGGCCGGGTCTGAACCTGACCGTCGCGGACATCCACCAGGCGCTCGGGTGAGGAACTAACGACGGTGGCGCCGGGCAGTTGCGCCAGGGCAGCAAAAGATGCGGGGTTGGAGCGCGCCAGCTCGGCGTAGAGGGCGGCTGGATCGATTGGGGTCGGGCCGCAGGCTTCCCAGCCGCGCGACAGATTGACCTGGAATACGTCGCCGGCCCGGATGTATTCGCGAATTCGCTCAACCTTGTGCATGAAATCAGCACCTGGCTCAGATCGGAGTTCAAGTCCGTGCGGCATAGCGGAATCCGCCGGTGCTGCGCTGGCGGCTGTGTCCAGCTCCGCGATCGCCGCCTCCAGCTCGGCTTCGTTCTCGGCCACCAGCCAGCGCTGCCCGCTGAGCTGATCGTCGAGCACGGCCGAACGGCAGCGTCTTGCCAGAGCGACGGGCAATTCGTCCTCGGCCGGTGGCAGTTCCAGGCCCGGCTCGATTTCGGCAGCCAGTTCGTAACCCAGGTAAACAAACCAGCCACCGCAAAAAGGCAGCGTGGTCGACTGACAGGTGACTCGCTCGCGACTCAGCCGGGATTGCAGCCGATCAAGAAAACCTGATGTTCCCCGTTTCGCCAGCATGGCGGGCTCGTCAGGGTCGGCGCGCAGCAACATGGACCAGCGACCGAGCTGGCCGGCACTGGCCGAACTGGCCAACAGAAATGGCCAGCGATCAGGAAGTTGGCGATGCAGCCCGAGCAGTGACGGGCTGGCCGTCACCTCGCGGATCAGCGGCTTCATTCAAAGCGTTTGAGCAACAGGGTGCCGTTGGTTCCACCGAAGCCGAAGGAATTGCTCAGCGCTGCCCGGATCGGGCGCTCGCGCGCTTGATGAGGCACCAGGTCAAGATCTCGGCATTCCGGGTCCACTTCGTCGAGGTTGATCGTCGGTGGAATGATGCCTTGCTGAAGCGCCAGCGCGGTGAAAATCGCTTCCACACCGCCGGCGGCACCGAGCAGGTGGCCGGTCATCGACTTGGTTGAGCTCATCATCAGCTTGGGCAGATGATTGCCAAAGCAGGTTCTGGCGGCCGCGCATTCCGCGCGGTCGCCGAGCTGGGTTGAGGTGCCGTGCGCATTGATATAGTCGACATCGGACGGATCCAGGCCGGCATCGGCTATGGCGTTTTGCATGCACAGCGCCGCCCCCTGCCCGCCGGCCGATGGAGACGTGATGTGATAAGCGTCTCCGCTCATGCCATAGCCGGAAATTTCAGCGTAAATCCTTGCACCGCGCCGGCGCGCGCGCTCAAGCTCTTCCAGAACCAGCACCCCGGCCCCGTTGCTGAGCACAAAGCCGTCGCGGTCCACGTCCCAGGGTCTACTGGCCAGCTCCGGCTCGGCGTTGCGAGTCGATAGGGCCTTGGCCGCGGTAAAGCCGCCGTAGGCTGTCGGGGTGGTGCCAAATTCCGCGCCGCCGGCGATCATCACGTCGGCATCGCCATAGGCAATCAGGCGTGCGGCGTCACCGATATTGTGGGTCGCCGTTGAGCAGGCGGTCACGATGGAAATGTTGGGACCACGGTAGCCAAACTTGATGGAGACGTTTCCGGAAATCATGTTAATGATCACGCCGGGCACAAAGAACGGCGAGATGCGCCGGGGACCGTGTTTGAGATAACTCTTGTGAGTCTCTTCGATGGTCGAGATCCCGCCGATCCCCGCACCCAGAGCCAGGCCGATGCGATGAGCATCTTCCGGATGTGATTCCAGGCCGGCATCGGCAATCGCCTGAATGGAAGCCGCCATACCGTAGTGAATGAAGGTATCGCTCTTGCGAGCCTCCTTCGGACCCAGGTAGTCGGCAATGTCGAAATCGCTGACCTCACCGGCTATCTGGGCTGGAAAGCGTTCGGCGTCGAACGCTGTCAGTGGTCCGATGCCGCTGCGCCCGTTGCAGACAGCATCCCAGGCGCTGGCCACATCGTTGCCGACCGGCGATATGCAGCCCATGCCAGTAATGACGATACGTCGGTCACCACGCATTCCAGTCTCCTGCCGGCGTTGTAGTCAAGGACATTTCAAAACCTTCAAGGGCTGCCGTCACGCGACTACTTGTCGACGTTGGCCGAGACGTAATCGATCGCCTGCTGAACGCTGGTGATCTTTTCGGCTTCCTCGTCGGGGATCTCGCACTCGAACTCTTCTTCAAGTGCCATGACCAGTTCGACGGTGTCCAGGGAGTCAGCGCCGAGGTCATCAACGAAGGAGGCGCTGGAGGTTACCTCTTCTTCTTTGACGCCCAGTTGCTCAATAACGATCTTCTTGACGCGATTTTCAATGCTGCTCATTACTAAAGTCCTCTTTGAAAACAGAAGGGTTGCCCGAAGCGGGCACATTGTAGTGAACAATTTCGCTCACTGCCAGCTTGTCAGACTTGCGGCTTATAGCGTATGCCGCAAGCCTGCAGGAAAAAAATCCATTACTTATCAATTTTATACAAAACGATCATGATAAATTACGTCATATACATTCCACCGTTGACGTGCAGGGTTTGACCGGTCAGGTAAGCTCCTGAGGGTCCGGCCAGAAAGGCGACGGCCGCGGCCACGTCCTCAGGCTGACCAAGACGGCCCAGTGGAATGCCGTCTGTCAGTCGCTGGCGCTGCTCGTCGTTCAGTTCACGGGTCATGTCGGTATCGATAAAGCCGGGTGCAATGACGTTGGCGGTAATGCCGCGACTGCCCACTTCGTGGGCCAGCGAGCGGGTAAACCCCGCCACTCCGGCCTTGGCTGCGGCGTAATTTGTCTGACCCGGATTGCCGCAGTAGCCGACGACCGAAGAGATGTTGATGATGCGCCCGGACCGGGCCTTGAGCATGCCACGCAGACAGGCTCGGGTGATGCGCATCAGGCCACGCAGATTAGTGTCAAAAACGTCGTCCCAGTCATCATCCTTGAGCCGCATCAAGAGCTGGTCGCGGGTGATCGCGGCATTGTTGACCAGAACGCTGACCGGCCCCGCGCGGTCTGCAACGGCGGCAATGGCTGCCACGATCGAGTCCGCGTCGGTCACGTTGAGCAGCAAGCCCGAGCCGGCGCCCAGACGCTGGCTGATGTGCTCGGCACCGGCCTTGCTCGTTGCCGTGCCGAAGACCGTGCCACCCTGGGCCTTGAGCCAGGCGGCGGTGGCTGCACCGATACCGCGGCTGGCGCCGGTAACCAGCACCACCCGACCGTCGAGACGGCAGGCATCTTGCGGACTCATGAGCGCTCCTCCTTCCAGTTGGCGATCGTTTCTTCAAGCTGGTCCGGCTGCTCCAGGGGGATCCAGCGCGCCTGCCGCTCGATTCGTTTGCCAAGTCCCGACAGGACGCGTCCGGGGCCACACTCGGCCAAGTCCATGATACCTGCCTGGCACAGTTTGCGCACTGATTCGGTCCAGCGAACCGGCGCGGTCAATTGTTCGAGCAAAGCGGTGCGGATGGCGTCGGGTTCGTCATGGCAGGCGACATCGCTGTTGTGGATGACGGCAATTTTCGGCTGGACAAATACGGTGCCGACCAGAGCCGGCTGCAGGGCCTTGGCTGCGGGTGCCATCAGCGGGCTGTGCGAGGGAACGGTGACCGGCAAACGGACTGCGCGGCGGGCACCGGCTTCGCTGCATTTGTGTACGGCGCGTTCTACCGCGGCGGCGTCACCGGCGATCACCACCTGCCCGGGTGAGTTGTAGTTGGCCGGCACCACCACCTGGTCTTCAGCCACTTCGCGGCAGATCGCGGCCACCACTTCGTCATCCAGACCAAGCACGGCGGCCATCGCCCCACTGCCTTCGGGCACGGCCTGCTGCATTTGCCGGGCCCGTTCGGCAACCAGCTTGACGGCAGCTTCAAATTCCAGCGCGCCAGCGGCCACCAGTGCGGTGTATTCGCCCAGGCTGTGGCCGGCCAGACGGGTCGGCCGGGGGCCGTCGAGTGCGCGCCACACTCGCCACACGGCCACACCACCGGCGAGCACCGCCGGCTGGGTCAGCTCCGTGCGGTTAAGTTCGGACTCCGGACCCTCGCTGACCAGGGTCCACAGATCCAGATCCAGCACTTCGCCAGCCTGCTCGAAGGTCTGGCGAACCACCGGATAGCGGGCTGCAAGTTCGGCCAACATGCCGGCTGACTGCGAGCCCTGCCCTGGAAACAGCATTGCAAAATCTGTCATGAGTTCTCCCCTGATCGTGCCGCGGGACGGCGCAAAAATGCGATGAGAAAAAGGCTCAGTAGGCGAGCAGCGCTGCGCCCCAGGTGAATCCTCCCCCAAAGGCTTCCAGCAGCAGTTTGTCGCCACGTTTGATGCGACCGCTGCGCAGGGCCACGTCCAGGGCCATGGGCACTGACGCCGATGAAGTATTGCCGTGCCGATCGACGGTGACAATCACCTGATCCATCGACATTCCGAGCTTGCGAGCAGTCGCCTGGATAATGCGCAAATTGGCCTGGTGAGGAATCAGCCAGTCAAGATCTTCCTTGCCGAGCTGGTTGGCGGCCAGGGTTTCATCGACAATGCGGCCCAGCGTTCGTACCGCGACTTTGAACACCTCATTGCCCTTCATCGAGATGGATAATCCGCCGCGCGGCTCAGCCTTGAAGCCGCGCGAAACACCGACATCGACCTTCAGCAGGTCGCTGTAACCACCGTTGGCGTGGATATGGGTGGACAGAATACCGGGCGTCTCATCGGCGCTCAGCACCGCCGCTCCAGCGCCGTCACCAAACAGTACCGAGGTGGATCGATCGGTCCAGTCCACCATTCGGCTCAGTGTTTCTGCGCCAACCACCAGCACCTTGCGGGCGTTGCCGCTGCGAATGTATTGGTCGGCAACTGACAGCGCGTAGATAAATCCTGAACAGGCCGCGTTGATGTCGAAAGCGCCACAATCAGCCATGCCAAGGCGGTGCTGCAGCAGGCAGGCGGTCGATGGAAAGACCAGGTCCGGCGTGGTCGTGCCGACCAGCAGAAGGTCAATATCGCCAGCTTTGACGCCGGCATCGTCGAGCGCCCGGCGGGCGGCCATTTCGGCCAGGTCACCGGTGGTCTGGCCTTCGGCGGCGACGTGCCGCTGGCGAATCCCGGTGCGATCACGAATCCACTCGTCGCTGGTGTCAACCAGGCGCTCAAGATCGGCGTTGGTAAGCACCTTTTCAGGCAGATAGTGGCCGGTTCCTATGATGCGAGCATACATGGTTCTAATTGATTCCAGATGTGCGGTCAGCCGCTTTCCCAGAGCGCATCTTCAAGCTCCGGGATCAAGTTGCGACGCGCTTCCAGCGCGGCCAGTGCAATGGCCGCGGCAAATCCGCGTTCGCTGGCACCACCATGACTCTTGATGACGATGCCGCCAACCCCGAGCAACGGGGCCCCATTATGCCGGGAAGGATCGAGTCTGTCATACACTGCACCAAGAGTCCTGCGGCACAGGCGGCCCTGCAAGCCTGACAGGCCGGCTTCGATCCGCTGGAACACAAGCCGTGCCATGCCCTCGGCTGACTTCAGCAGGATGTTGCCGGCAAAGCCGTCGCAGACGACCACATCGACCTGGCCGGAATACACCTGGTCGGCTTCGATAAAGCCGGCCAGGTCAATTCCCCGATCGGCCTCGATCAGGCGGGCAGCCTCGCGCACCCGATCGGGCCCCTTACCCGGCTCGCGGGCGATATTGAGCAGGCCGACGCGCGGTGCGGTGCCGCTTAGTACGCGCACGGCCGTGCTGCCGAGCTGGGCGAATTCATACAGGCGCTGTGCGTCGACGTCAATATTGGCGCCGAGATCAAGTACCCAGACCGACGTGTCCAGGGTCGGCAGTGCGGCCATCAGCGCCGGCCGCTCGATGCCTGCCAGCATGCCCAGGCTCTGCCGCGCCAGGGCCATCAGCGCACCGGTGCTGCCGCCACTGACGACGGCGCCGGCCCGGCCGGCGGCGACTTCCTCAATGGCGATTTGCATGCTTGAGCCGCGGCCGCGGCGAATCGCCCGGGCTGCGCCGGCATCCATGGCCAGCGCAGATCCGGCCAGTAGCGTTTCGACGCGCGGGTGGCGATCCAGACCGGTTTCAGCAAGCCGGTGCTGGCCGGCGGCATCGAACAGGGACTGCTGGGGCTTGCTTTCCATCCCGATTACGCCAACAACGGTCGGTTCTTCGTCTACTACACCTCGTCGGAAAACCGCCAGATCGCCGAATTCACGGTCTCCGCCACCGACCCCAATGTGGCTGACCGTGAGTCGGGCAAGATCATCCTCCAGGAGGTCCGTAACCCTCCCAACGCCAGCGAGCCTCGCCACTACGGAGGCGCGCTCAACTTCGGACCTGATGGCTATCTCTGGGGGGCGATCGGTGACGGCGCCGCCTCCCGCGACCAAGGCCAGAATCCAAACACCATTTTCGGCACCATCGTCCGACTCGACGTCGACGGCGGTGATCCGTACGCGGT
>CALEIM010000176.1 GCA_937876395.1 uncultured Wenzhouxiangella sp.
GTCGGGCGAGCCCTGGACCGTCAGGCCGGCGAGGTGCTGGCTGCCGACCTGGTGGTGACCGACCGTGAGCGCCTGCCGGAAAGCTATCGCGACGAAGCCGCCCGCCTGGGCCTGGACAGCGCGGAAATTGCCCTGCTGAGTACGGTGCTGTTCATCGGCGAACACAGCCAGCTCATCGATCTCAAAGCGGTCACTGAAGCCTATCCGCTGCGCGGCGAACTCAAGCTCGCCGCCAGTCTGGATGCCGAGCCGGTCAGCCATCGCGGAGCGCCCCATCCAGGCCAGGCCTGGATGGCCGCGCGCGGCCTGCGTGAGTTCGACACCGACACCGGCGTTGAGGTAGACGTCGGTCGCCGGGCATTGAGCGTCGATCAGGTGCTGAACTGGGAGCCCGACCGCGGCGGTAGCCGCTTCATGCTCTCCCCGCGTCTGATCGTGCACATGGA
Source organism: uncultured Wenzhouxiangella sp. (assembly GCA_937876395.1). Classification (GTDB taxonomy): domain Bacteria; phylum Pseudomonadota; class Gammaproteobacteria; order Xanthomonadales; family Wenzhouxiangellaceae; genus Wenzhouxiangella. The sequence goes on from CALEIM010000176.1 coordinate 447, forward strand.
CGATCTTGAGACCAGCGGACTGCTCGGCCCCGGCGCGCGGGTGCACTGGCGGCTGCTGGTGGCCGGCAGTGAATCGGCCGTTAACGAGTTTCGGCGCTGGGTCGAACCGCGTCTTGAAGGACGCCAGGAAATCGAAACCATTGCCGAGGCCGAAGCCGACACCGGCCAGACGCTGGAACAGGCCCAGCGCTTTCTGGGTGTGGCTGCGTTCACGGCGGTCATCCTGGCGGCCGTGGCCGTGCTTTTGGCGGCGCTGCGCTTTTCCCGCGCCCAGCGCGACCTGGTCGCCCTGCTCAAGGCGTTTGGTGCGGAAAATCGCCACATACTCGGCGCACTCGGGCTAATGCTGCTGTGGCTGGCGCTGGCTGCCGTCATCGCCGGCGGCGCGCTTGCCTGGGGAGCCCAGGCCCTGATCGCCTCGATTGTTGCCGATGGCCCGGCCGGGACGCTGCCGCCGGCACGGCTCGGGCCGCTGGTTGGCAGCGGTGGATTTACCCTGCTGCTGGCGGCAGGCTTTGCCCTGCCGCCACTGATTGCGCTCAGATCGGTAGCGCCGATGCGCATTCTCAATCGCTCACTTGATACCCGCCCTGGCCTGGCTGGCGGCCTGTGGCTGCTGCCGATCCTGGCTGCCCTGACCATTCCCGTGGTACAGCTCGGTGATCTGCGCCTGGCGCTGATCGTGCTCGGCGCCTGTATCGTGCTCGCCGCAGCCCTGGCCCTGGCCGCCTGGGCGGCGATGGCCCTGAGTCGTCGCCTGGCGCGGCATGCCCGCGGCGACTGGCGCTTTGCCCTGGCCGGCCTGCATCGACGCCGCGTCCAGGGCGTGATTCAGATCACCGCCCTGGGCCTGGGACTGATGGCGCTGTTGCTGCTGATGATCGTGCGCAGCGAACTGTTCGATCAATGGCGTCAGAGCCTGCCCCAAGACGGTGCTGATCATTTCATTGTCAACATCCAGCCCGAACAGCGCGAAGCCGTGGAACAAGCGCTGCTCGAAACCGGTGTGCGCGGTTTGCAAGTCCGACCGATGGCCACGGTCAGCCTGATCGAAGTCAATGGCGAGCCGCCTCCAGACCACAGTTGGGCCGGCCAGGTCAACGTATCCTGGATCGATGCCCTGCCGCCGTCGAACCGCGTGATCGCCGGCGAATTCTTCCATCCCGATGCCACAGGCGAGGTGTCTTTGGCCCAGCGCTGGTCGGAGCGCACCGGCGTGGGCCTGGGCGATGAGCTGGTTTTCGAATCCGGCGGTCAGCGTCTTGACGCCACCGTGACCAGTCTGCGTGAAGTCAACTGGGAATCGTTCAACGCCAATTTCTTCATTCTGCTCAGCCCCGAGGCCGGCGAGACACTCGGCCACCAGTTCATCGCCAGCTTTCATCGGCCCGAACAGGCCGGAAGCCTGCGCGGCGTTCAGCAGGCCTGGCCAAATGTTTCCATCATCGATATCGGCGCGCTGCTTGAGCGCATCGAAGAGATCATCGAACGAGTCTCAAGCGCGGCTCAAGTGGTATTTTTCTTCACCCTGATTGCCGGTCTGGTGGTATTGCTGGCCGCACTTGAAGCCACCCGCGACGAGCGCCGTCAGGAGGCCGCACTGATTCGCACTCTGGGTGCGGGAAATCGAACCGTACACCGCGGCCTGTTGATCGAGTACGGCGCGATGGCGCTGATCGCCGCGCTGCTGGCCACCGGCGCTGCCGGACTGACCGGCTGGCTGCTGGCCCGCGAGCTGTTCGACTTTGCCTACCGACCGTCCGGCGGTCTGCTGGCGACCGGCTTTGTGCTGTCGTTTCTGCTGGTGGTCGGCAGCGGCTGGCTGGGTAACCGCTCAGTACTGAAAAGCTCACCCATCCGGATCCTGCGCTCAGGTTCCCGATGAGCGCACCGGCCGGGCAACACAGCGATCCACATGCCCATCTGATCCTCCACGGCCCACGCCTGCAAGTGCTCTGGCAGATGGCCTGGCCGGCGATTGCGGTGATGATGGCCTTCGGCCTTAATGCGGTACTCGACGCGGTTTATATCGGCCAGTTGATCGGCCAGCAGGCTCTGGCCGGTACGGTGCTCGCTTATCCGCTCACCCAGCTCACCCTGGGCCTGGGCTCGCTGGCCGGCATCGGCGGCGGCGTGGCTCTGTCGATTGCCATTGGCCGCGCCGATCAAGCGACGGTTCAGCGCCTGCCGGCCACGGCGCTGACCATCGCCCTGCTGCTGTCCATCAGCTATGCCCTGGTGGGGGGATCGCTGGCCGAACCGCTGGTCCTGGCCATGGGTGCGCGCGGCGATCTGGTTGAAA
>CALEIM010000177.1 GCA_937876395.1 uncultured Wenzhouxiangella sp.
GGCGGAGCTGGTCCCGTGAGCGTGGGGTCCAAGCACCGGCCGCCGGCGGCAACCGACCCGATGGACCGCAGCCGCTTCCCGGTCGACCCCTGGCGGCTGGTCGAGACCGCCTACGACCTGGAGGACATCGCGGTGACCGAGACGCTGTTCTCGGTCGCCAACGGCTACCTCGGGCTCCGCGGCAACGTCGAGGAGGCGGTCGACGTGCGCATCGTCAGCGCGACGCACCAGGATCTCGTCGTCGCATTCGAGGAACAGCAGCTGGACGGCGAGCCGGCCGTCCGCATAGGCGTGCACGTGCACCTGGACCTTGACGAAGTGGTGCCGGTGGCGCTGCGCCGGGATCTGCAGGCCAAGGCCGCCGTAGCGCACGCAGTTGTCGTTGCCGACCACCCGCAGGGCTCGGACGCACAGGATCTCGGCGAGATCGCCAGCGAACGGCACGAACGCGCTGCCGGCCTCGGCGGCGGTCACCGCGAAGCGGGCGTTGTGGGCCGGCACGAAGCGCTCGGCGAGGAAGCGGTTGGCGGCCGTGATGGTCGTGATCCCGGCCAGGCGGAGCTCCTGCGGCAGCCGCTTTTGCAGGGTCCCGAACAGGCGCTCCATGCGCCCGCGGGCCTCGGGGCTGTAGGCGGCGATGTGCTCGATGCCGAGCTGCGCCAGCGCCCGGCCGACCTGGGTCGGCTGCGCCTTCGCCACCTTGCCGCCGGCCTTGGGCGTGAAGAAGTAGTGGCTGCCGCGGTCGGTGTAGAGCGCGCAGAACAGCCCGTGCCGGCCGATCACCTCGGCCAGGCCGAGAAAGCTCGAGGCCGTACCTTCTTCCTCGACCAGAAAGGCCGAGTAGACCTCGGCGGTGGCGTCGTCCATGGTCACCACCAGGTCGAGCGGCGCCCGCCCGGCGAGCCAGGCGTGGCGCGAGCCGCTCATCTGGGCGGACCAGACACTGTGCGGCTCAAACACGTGAACGACCAGATCCAGCTCGGCCGGCAGCCCGGCAAGAGACAGGCGCAGCGTGCGCGGTTCGCCGCTGTTGGGCAACTGGAAGGCCAGAGTATCGGCTGGAACCGGCATGCCCAGAGACTGCAGCTCGGGGCCGGTGACCAGTCGAATACCGGCATCTCCCGGGCTTGTAGCCAGTGAGTGGCCGTTCAGCTCGACGTTAAGTTGTGCGGCATCCAGACGGGCACCACTATTGGCGTCCAGGGCCGATACCCGGATTACCGCACCAGGCGCGCTCAGCGGCAGCTTGAGGCCGTAGCCCAGTGCGGCGCCGCTGGCATCGACCCAATATTCCCGGCTTTCGGCGCTCGGTCCGGTCGGGGCCTCGGCAATGCGCTCAAGCTCCAGTGGCCAGGCAAAGCGCACCGGTTCAGACTCGCTGTGCCGGCTCGGCACCTCGACTGTGGCTAGTTCGTTGACTATCAGGTCAGCAGGCCGCTGGGCGGCCCACTCGACGGATTCGGCAATTGCGGCTCCGGCAATCAGCAGGAGAATCGACAGGCTGATGAACTTGTACATGATGGCTCCTGATTACAGATCGTTGCGCAAAATGACGTCGAGACCGAAACAGTCGCGACGGCTCTGGTGATGCGACAGCACCCGACCGCTGGAGGTGCTCCAGTGGTCGTAAAACCACAAATAGCCGGCACCGTTTTGGCTGCTGCAGTTCAAAAAGCCGTCCGAACAGCTATCCAGCCAGTTCTGGGTGATCTCCAGGCCGATTTGGTACTGGTAGCCGCCGCAATAGGCATTGCTGTTCCAGAAACCGGACACAACGTCGCTGCCAATCACGTTCCAGAAACCCCTCGGCAGCGCCGGTCGGCCGGCGGTGCCGTACAGCCAACTGGCGTTGTAGGTCTGCATCCAGCTGGTCTGCTGCATGCGCACCGCGTCACTTTGGTAGCCGAGCAGCCAGCCCAGCGAGGCTTCGAAAATGTTGCCCTGCATGACCGCGTCGGCCAGCGGCGTACCCAGGCTTGACGGCGCCAGGGCATTGACCCAGCGGATCGAGTTGATGATCGCCGGATAGCGGCTGTCCCAGGTCGGGTTGGACATGATCCAGCGCATCACATTGCCGCCGTTGGAATGGGTCAGTACAACCAGGTCGGTTATACCGCGGCTGTTGATGAAGCTGTGCAGTTGTCCGGCCAGACAGCCGGCCGCCCGCGAATCCCACATGTACTGCTCGAAATCGCAGTTGATGACGACGTAGTTGGCGGAATTAGGCAGTCCCTGACGAACCGAATTGACCATGCTGGAGGTCCAGTAGTCGTTCAAGGCGTCGGTTTGCTTGCCGGTGCCGTGCACAAACGCCACCCCCGTGGCGCTCCATACGGTACCGAATGTCAGCAGTGCAAAAATGCCGATAGCGGCTCGGAATGTTCGAGACATGGGGTTCTCCTCTTTTGATGCTGGTTACAGTCCCGAAATCACTATAACCGGCTTGAGGGTCACGTACAAATCAATTAGGTAGGGGGTGAACAGGTCGGTTAAAGCAAACGCGCCTGGATCACCGGCTGGAAGCTGCGGCGGTGGATGGGGCAGGGGCCGTGTTCGACCAGGGCGGCGCGGTGAGCGCTGGTCGGATAGCCCTTGTGGCGATCGAAGCCGTACTGTGGAAAGGTCAGATGGATGCGCTGCATCAGCTCGTCGCGGTGGACCTTGGCCAAAATACTGGCCGCCGAAATGGCGCGATCGAGCCGGTCCCCGCCGACCAGGGTCTGGACTGCCCAGGGCAGCGCCGGGGCGCGGTTACCGTCAATGCGCACCAGCACGGGTTCGATTCCGAGCGCATCAAGCGCCCGGCGCATGGCCAGAAAAGTGGCCTGCAGGATGTTGATGCGATCAATTTCTTCCGGCTCGGCAAGGCCAATGCCGAAGCCTTGAGCGCGTTCCCTGATTTGTTCGGCGAGTTCGACCCGGCGCCGCGCGCTGAGCTGCTTGGAGTCGGCCAGGCCGGGAATCGGCCGGCGCGAATCAAGTATTACGGCCGCAGCTACCACCGGGCCGGCCAGCGGACCCCGGCCGGCCTCGTCGACCCCGGCAATCGGCCCGCGGCAGCAGTCAGCCGGCATCGTGGCCGATCAGCTCAAGCACGGCCTGGGCGGCGTTGCCGTTGGCGCCGGCGGCCAGTTCCTGGCGACAGCCAGCGGCCGCTGCGCGGTAGGCAGCGAGACGATCCGGGTCGTCAATCCAGGTCAGCGCGGCCTGTCCCAGCAGCTCGGCACGGGCCTGGCTCTGGATGAATTCAGGCACCAGCGAGCGCCCCTGGAGAATATTGGGCAGGGCGATGAACCGCGATTGGACCAGATTCAGACCGCGCAGCAGCCAGTAGGTGGATGGCGCCAGGCGGTAATAGACCACCAGCGGGCATTCGAGCAAAAAGGCCTCAAGGGTGGCGGTACCCGAGGCGCTGATCGCCACGCTGGCCGATTTCAGGCCTGAGCGGGTCTGTCCTGAAACCAGGGTGACTCCCGCTTCGGCCAGGCTTGGGCCGACCATGTTTTCGACCAGCTCGCGATGGCCGCTGCGGGCCAGCAGCATGGTCAAGTTCAGGTCGGGCCGCTTTTGCCTGAGCCAATGTGCGGTGGAGGCCAGTAGTTCGGCGTGTCGCTCGATCTCGCCGCGGCGGCTGCCCGGCAGCAAGGCGACGGTAGGCGGCTGAGCCTGGCCTTCGCCGGCATGGTTTGGGTTGGCGGCCTGGTGGGCGGCGATCTGATCGGCCAGTGGATGGCCCACGAAGCGACTGGCCAGGCCATGAGCTCGAAACAGGGCCGGTTCGAAGGGGAACAGGGTCAGCAAAAGGTCCACTGAGCGCGCTACGCCCGCAGCACGCCCCGGCCGCCAGGCCCAGACCGTGGGCGCGACGTAATGCGCGGTGGCAGTGCCCCGAGCTTTCAGGCGTCGAGCCAGGCGGAGGTTGAAGTCGGGGGCGTCGATTCCGATGAACGCATCGGGTTGCCAGGCGCGGATGCGCGCGCTCAGCGCACGCCGGAATCGGAGCAGACGCGGCAGATGGCGCAACACCTCCGACAGGCCCATGACATTGAGCTCATCCAGATCAAACCAGGGCTCAACGCCGGCCGCCTGCATCCGCTCGCCGGCCACGCCAGCCAGCTCAATGTGCGGATGACGGCGGCGCAGCTCCGCCGCCAGGCCAGCACCGAGATGATCTCCCGAGGCCTCGCCGGCAACAAGCACAATGCGCGGCGCGCGGGCAGCACTCATGCCGAGGGCATCAGCGCAGCAGACCGCGCTGGCTGCCTTCGATCGATTCGATCATCAGCGCCAGTTCGGGCTGTTCGACCAGGCGCGCGCGCAGCTCGACAATTGAGGCATCGCGCGACAGGCCCTTGCGGTAGATCAGACGGTAGGCTTCGCGGATATTGCGCACCTGCTGGTCGCTGAAACCGCGCCGTTTCAGTCCTTCGGCGTTGATGCCGCGTGGCCGCGGCGGCTGCCCGGAGACCATGACATAGGCCGGTACGTCCTGGTTGACGCCGCCGTACATGCCGAGAAATGCGTGCGCCCCGATTCGGCAGAATTGATGGGCGCCTGAGTAGCCGGCGAAGATGACCCAGTCGCCGACGACGACATGGCCGGCCAGGGTCGCGCCGTTGGCAAAGACGGTGTGCGAGCCCACCTGGCAGTCGTGGGCGACGTGGCTATAGGCCATCAGCCAGTTGTCATCGCCGATGCGCGTCACCCCGCTGTCGTCCGATGTGCCGCGATTGATGGTCACGTACTCGCGGATGGTATTGTCCCGGCCGATTTCCACCGAGGTATCCTCATCGGCGTATTTCTTGTCCTGCGGCGCCTCTCCGATGGACGCGAACTGGTAGATGCGGCAGTTGCTGCCGATGCGGGTGCGCCCGGTGATGACCACGTGCGGGCCGATTCGGCAGTTGTCGCCGATTTCGACTCCCGGACCGATCAGGCTGTAGGCGCCGATTTCGACGTTGTCGCCCAGCCTGGCGCCGTCTTCGACGATGGCGCTGCGATGGATCATGGGGCCGGATCGGGTCGGGCGGCACACAGCAGTTCGGCGCTCGCCACCGTCTGCCCGTCAACCAGGGTGGTGGCCTGGTACAGCCCCATATTGCGCATCAGGCGCTTCTGGCTGACCTCGAAAATGAGCTGATCGCCGGGGACCACAATGCGGTTGAAGCGCGCCTTGTCGATCTTGACCAGGTAGTAGAGCCGGTTTTCGCCGCCCTCGGCCTGGCGGGCCAGATGAGCAAGGCACCCGGCCGCCTGCGCCATGGCTTCGAGCAGGAGCACGCCGGGCATGACCGGATGGTTCGGGAAGTGTCCCTGGAAAAAAGGTTCGTTGAAAGTGACGTTCTTGAGCGCGCGAATGCTCGGCGGATCGCCAAGCTGGTAATCGAGCACCCGATCCACCAGCAAAAATGGATAGCGGTGAGGCAGCAGTTCGAGAATCTTCTCGATATCGACCGGCGTGTTGTTGTCGTTCATTCGTTTATTTTCTAGGTCAGGTGAAAGTCAGTAGTTACTTTTCTCAATTCGGCGCAAGCGTCGGGTCCAGTCGTCGAGTTGACCGAGACGGACCAGGATGCGCTGCCAGGCCCGCTGTGGCCGGGCTGGAATACCCGAGCCATATTCGCCCGGCTCGTCGATCGAATCCAGCACGGTGCTCATGGCGGTGATCACAACCTTGTCGGTGATGGTCAGATGACCGCCAATACCGCAGGCCCCGGCAATCATGCAGTAGCGGCCGATGCGGGTGGAACCGGCAATGCCGACGCAGCCGGCGATGGCGGTATGCGCACCAATGCGCACATTGTGGGCAATCTGGACCTGATTATCCAGGTGTACATCCTCGTCCAGCTCGGTGTCCTCGATGGCGCCTCGATCAATGGTGGTATTGGCGCCGATCTCGCAGTCGCTGCCGATCTGCACTGCGCCGAGTTGCGGCACTTTAATCCAGCGCCCGCCATCCATGGCCAGGCCAAAGCCGTCGGCGCCAATGACCGCGCCCGGATGGACCAGCACCCGCTCAGCCAGGCGACAGCCTGGGCCAAGGTAGACGCGCGCCACCAGGCGCGAGTCCTGGCCAATGACGGCATCGTCGTCGATGACGCAGCCCGGCCCGATTTCAGCGCCGGCAGCGATCTTGACTCGGGCACCAATGCTGGTCTGCGGGCCAATGCTGGCCGTGGCATGAATCTCGGCGCTGGAATCGATGGCCGCGCTTGGATGACGGCCGGGAGTTGGAGCACGACGTGGCTGAAGCTGACCGGCCACGCGCGCCCAGGCCGCGTACGGGTTGGTGCTGAGCACGGCGTTGCCGGACCAGCGTTCGGCCAGATCGGGATGAATGATCAGTGCCCCGGCCCGGCAGTCGGGTAGCTTGCGCAGATAGGCCGGATTAGCCAGAAAGCTGATGTCGTCGGGTCCGGCCGCCGTCAAAGTTGCCAGGGATCGCACGGCCTGGTCGGCATTGCCGCGCACTTCCAGGCCGAAGCGATCGGCCAGGTCCCTGAGAGTAATCTCTTGCATTGGTAATCAAAGATCCTACTGGCTGGCAAAGTCGTCCACGAGCCAGTCGAGTATCAGCTCGGTGATGTCAATCGAATCCGAGGCGTAGGCCACCGGGCTGGTCAGTACCAGGTCGTAGCCGCCGGCCTCGGCGACCTGGCGCACGGCAATCTCGATGGTTTCTTCAAAGGCTTTGGTGATCGCGTTGGTGCGAAAACGCAGTTCCTCGCGCAGATCCTCGCGGCGGCGCTCGATCGCGCGTCTGCTGTTGCGGATCTCGCGCTCCCGTTCAAGGCGTTCATCGGCGCTGATGTTGCCTGACGCGGCCAGTTCATCCTCCAGCCTTACGACTCGATCTTCGTCAGCAATCAGCGCTTCATTGCGCGGCCGGAATTCGTGATCCAGGGCCTCACGTGCATCGACGACCTGGGGCGCGTTGTCGAAAATCCGCTTCATGTCCAGATAGCCGATGCGAATTCCCTGCGCATGGGCAGCCGCTGTCAGGCCGACCAGCAGCAGCACCAGCGCCGCTGAGCAGGCCAGCCGCGCCCGTGCCGGCACGCGCCGCGCTGCCAGCCTTGTCCGGGGCTCCCGCCTCGGCTCAGAATGTCTGGCCGAAGGAGAACTGGATGACTTGTGTGTCGTCACCATCGCGTTTCTTGAGCGGTGTTGCCAAGTTGATGATAATCGGCCCGACCGGCGCTTGCCAGGTCAGGGACAGACCGGTTGAGGCCCGCAGCAGATCGGTGTCGAAGGTGCCGTAGTCCTGGAAGACGTTGCCGATATCGACAAACCAGGCCAGGCGGGTGCCGGTTGATTCAATGCCGGGGATAGGAAAGGCCAGCTCGAAGCCGCCAACGACCTTGAAGTCGCCGCCGACCGAGCGGCAGAAACGGTCTTTCGGACCCAGCGAGTTGTCGTCGAAGCCGCGAATATCGCGTACACCGCCGCCGTAGAAATGCTCGTAGAACGGCAGGCCGGTATCCATGGTCACGATTTCGTCTAGCTGGCACTGGCCCTGCAGACGCTCGGGCTCGATTGGCTCAAGGGCAAGCTTGTCGTCGTAGTTGTCGTAGGCATCGCCATAAGCGACGTCACCCCTGAGGCTGAACGCCATACCGTTGTTGCCGATTGGCCAGAATTTGCGGAACCGGTAGTTGAGTCGATAGAACTCGCGGGTGCTGCCGGGCAGGGCAATTTCGGCACCCAGGCGATGCAGCGAGCCGCGCGTTGCGTTGAGATAGTGGTTGCGGCTGTCGCGCGACCAGGTGGCGTCGAAGCGATAGCTGGTGACGCGTCGCTCGTCACGGCTCAAAAAGCCGTCCATGTCTTCATCGAGGGTGATGCCAAGCGGCCGATCGGCCGGAATCCGGAAGGTGATCGGGCTGTTCTCATCATCCGGATCAACCGGATAAAAGGCACCCGGCAGATTGATGTCGACCTGCTGGGCGCCGGCGCCAAAGCGCAGAAAATCCACTTCGGTCAGCGGAAAGCCGTAGTTGACCCCGGCCGCCGCCTGGCTGGTCGAGAATGCCGAAATGTTGGCGTCGCGCTGATCGAATTCCGTATAGCGAGCATAAAAGCCGCGGGATACGCCGCTGTCGGTGTAATACGGGTTGGTGTAATTGACTGAAACCTGCGACAGGATCGAGCTGCGGCTGACGGCGAAGCCAACCCGTCGCCCCGAGCCAAGGAAGTTGTCCTGCTGGAGCCCGATCGAGGCGATCAGGCCCTGAATCTGCGAATAGCCGAAGCCGATCTGGAAACTGCCCGAAGGCTGCTCATCGACGCTGATCACGATATCAATCTGATCGGAAGTGCCTTCTACAGCCGGTGTTTCGACGGTCACGTTGTCAAAATAGCCGAGCTGCTGGAGGCGGATGCGCGAGCGATCAATTGACGACTGGGAAAACCACGATCCTTCGAACTGGCGCATCTCGCGGCGCAGCACTTCATCCTTGGTCTGCGAGTTGCCGCGAAACTCGACCCGCCGGACATAGACCCGCTGGCCCGGATCGATGAAGAAATTGATCTCGGTCTCGCGCGTCTCGCGGTCAATGCGCGGCACCGGGTTGACGTTGGCGAAGGCGTAGCCGACGTTGGCCAAAACGGCCGTAATGTTGTCGACACTTTGCTCAAGCTGTTTGCGCGAAAAGCGCTCGCCGGGGGTAATCATGATCAACTGATGCAGGCTGGCTTCGTCCAGAATCAGTTCGCCGGTGAGCTGCACGTCGCTGACCGTATAGACCTCACCTTCGCGAATATTGGCGGTGATGAAAATGTCCTGCTTGTCGGGGCTGATCGAAACCTGGGTCGATTCAATGGCGAAATCCAGATAGCCGCGGTCCAGATAATAGGCGCGCAGCGATTCGAGGTCGCCCGACAGCTTCTCGCGGGTGTATTTGTCCGCGCCGCGCCAGAAAAACAGGCCGCGCTTGCTGTCGGACTCGAACTCGCCACGCAGCTCTTTTTCGCTGAAGCTCTGGTTGCCGACGATGTTGATGTGGCGAATGCGTGCCTGGTCACCTTCGCTGACAATCAGCGACAGGCCGACGCGGTTACGCGACAGCTCGCTGACGGTAGCCTGCACATCCACCGCGTAATGGCCGCGGCTGTAGTACTGGCGGATCAATTCCTGCCGGACCCGGTCAAGCTCCATCTGATTGAAAATTTCGCCTTCGGCAATGCCGATATCGGCCAGCGCCGGCATCAAATCTTCGGTCTTGATCTGGCGATTTCCGGCGATGTTGATGGAGGAAATGGCTGGACGCTCTTCGACGTTGATGACCAGCACATCGCCTTCGCGGCTCAGGCTGACGTCGTCGAAAAAGCCGGTCTGCCAGAGATCACGAATCGTGCTGCGCGCCAGGCTGGGGCTCAGTTCATCACCGACTTCAAGCGGGATATAGCTGAATACGTTGCCTTCCGAGAGGCGCTGAAGTCCGTCGACGCGGATATCGCCAATGCGAAAGGTCTCGGCTGAGACCAGGGTCGTGGCAGCGAGCAACGTCAGCAGCAGGCAGAGTCGTTTCATGTCGGATTCATTCCGGTTCTTGTTTGCAGCACAGGCTCTGGGCGAGATGCAGTTTAGGAGAAAAGGCGTAAAAGATCGTTAAATATGGCCAGTCCCATCAGTCCGATCACCAACAGTATCCCCAGATACTGGCCGGCGATCTGGGTTTGTTCGGAGACCGGCGAGCCCTTGAACAGCTCTACAAGGTAATACATTAGATGCCCGCCATCCAGTAATGGAATCGGCAGCAGGTTGATAATCGCCAGCGACAGGCTGACCAGACCGAGAAAAAACAGGAAGCGCGTCAGGCCCAGCAGGGCCGAAGAATGCGCCATCTGGGCGATTGTAATGGGTCCGGACAGATTGCTCAGGCTGGCCTTGCCGGTCAGCATGCGCCCGAGCATGCCGAAGGTGGCCGTGGTCAGGCGTCCGGTTTCGGCAAAGGCTTCGCCGAAGGCGCTGAGTGGACCGTGGCGCAGAATCGTGAATGCACGCTCGATATCCGCCTGCAGATCGGCGTTGGGCGGCTGCGGCAGAATACCGACGATGGCCCGGCCGTCGTCAATTTCCGGCACCATTTCCAGCCCGAAGCGGCGCCCGGCGCGCTCGATGTCCAGTTCGAGTGCCTGCGCCGCTCCTTGCGCATCGCGGCCGAACTCCGGGATCAGCCGGCTGACATCGGCCCAGCTTTCCACGCTGTGGCCGGCAACGGCGAGAATCCGATCGCCGGGCTGCAGCCCGGCGAGATCAGCCGGCTGGTCCGCGCTGATCTCGCCGACCACCGCCGGTAGCTGCGGCCGCCAGGGCTGGATGCCGATCGTTTCGAGGGTGTGTGCCTCATCAAACCCAGCAGCCAGCCTGGAGAGGTCGAGGCGCAGTTGGCGCTGCGTACCGGTGGCCTTTTCAACCGTCAGCTCGGTCGTTTCGCGGTCGAGCGCGCGCGGCATCAGCGCCAGCAGTACGTGCGTCCAGGTCTGGGTTTGCTGCTGTTCGACGCCGACAATCAGATCCCCCGATTCCAGCCCGGCTTCGGCCGCCAGGTGGGTCACCTCGCCGACCACTGGGCGGGTCTCGGGAATGCCGATGACAAACATCAGCCAGAACGCCGCAATCGCGAAGATGAAGTTGAATGCCGGGCCGGCGGCAACAATCGCCGTACGCCAGCCCAGCGATTTGCGGTTGAAGGCCTGGTCGAGCTCGTCGGTGGCGACCGGCGCTTCGCGCTCGTCGAGCATTTTGACGTAGCCGCCCAGGGGAATCGCCGCGATCCGATATTCCGTGCCGTCGCGCCCGTAGCGCGACCACAGCGCCGGGCCAAAGCCGATCGAAAAACGCAGCACCCGCACACCAGCGCGCCGGGCCACCCAGAAGTGGCCAAACTCGTGAAATGTGATCAGCAGTCCGAGCGCGACGATTAGCCACAGGACGGGTCCGAAAAAATCAAACATGTCAGTTCAGTGTGCTGGAGCCGGGCGCTGACCCGGCGCTGCAGAAACCAAGGAATGTCATTGTAACTGCTGACACAGATACTGGGCCGGCCTCACGCCTGCACCCCGAACAGCGAGAGCACGGCCAGAGTGAAAAACGGCACCGCCGCGGCCATGCTGTCGAAGCGATCCAGGATGCCGCCGTGCCCGGGCAGCAGATTCGAGGTGTCCTTGAGACCGCGCTGGCGTTTGAGCAGGCTGATGAACAGGTCGCCGCCAATTGAAATCAGAGCCAGGCCGACGGCCAGCGCGGCGATCCATCCGGGGTGAAACGGACTGGCCGGAATCAACTCGTTGACCAGCGGAGTGAACACCGCCGCGCCGATCACGCCACCGATTGCTCCGGCACGGGTCTTGCCGGGACTGATGCGCGGGGCCAGCTTTGTTCCGCCGAAATGCCGCCCGGTAAAATAGGCGCAGGTATCGGCCGCGGCTATCGTTACCAGCAGCAAAAGGACCAGCCAGGGCGAAACGGCCTTGAGTTCGACCAGGCCCAGCCACAGGCCGAGCAGGACGATGGCCAGCACCGCCGCCTTGATCGCGACCATCCATCGGCCTGATGAACGGCCGCCTTCAGGTCGGCCAAGCCAGGCGAAATTGACCAGCCACAAAACACAGCCGGCCGCCAGCAGCGGTTTGGCGGCGGCCTCCAGATACCAGATCAACGCAGCCAGCAGGCCGAGTAATGCGGCAAAGGCCCAGCGTGCCAGCGTCTGCTCGAAACCGGCCAGACGGGCCGCTTCCCAGCCCCCGCCGATGAGCAGCACCAGCCCGGCGGCCAGGGCAAAACCGGTCGGCGGCAGCAAGAACAGCGCCGCCAGGCCAACCGTCACCAGAATCAGCGCGGTGCGAACCCGGGTTTCAAGCATGCTTGACCTGACTGAGCCCGCCGTAGCGGCGTTCGCGGCAGGCAAAATCGGCCAGGGCAGCGGTAAAGTGCAGCTCATCAAAATCCGGCCAAAGTACATCGCTGAAATACAGCTCGGTATAGGCCAGTTGCCAGAGCAGGAAGTTCGACAGGCGCCGTTCGCCGCCGGTGCGGATAAACAGATCCGGCGGCGGCATCGTACTCATCGAAAGCACGGATTCAAACAGCTCGCGGTTGATCTGCTCCACGTTGAGGGTGCCGGCCGCTACGCGTTCGGCCAAGGCCCGGGTCGCAGTAATGATCTCGGATTGACCGCCGTAGTTGACCGCTACGTTCAGCCGCAGACGCCGGTTGCCGGCGGTGCGCCGCTCGGCCTGAAGCATGCCCTCGCGCAGGCTGCGGCTGAACGGGCTGCGATCGCCGACAAAGTTCAGTCGGACGCCGTGCTGGTCGAGCTCACGGATCTCGCGATTGAGCGCCTTGAGAAACAGATCCAGAAGCTGACGAACTTCACTGCGCGGCCGGCTCCAGTTTTCACTGGAGAATGCGTAGACGGTCAGATTGGGAATAGCATGGTCCAGCGCCGAGCGGATGGTTCGTTTGAGCGCATCGGAGCCGGCTTCATGACCGGCCGAGCGCGGCTTGCCCTGGCGGATGGCCCAGCGCCCGTTGCCGTCCATGATGATGGCAACATGATTTGGTAGTGGAGCGGAATCGGACAAAGTGAATTCCTGGCCATCGGCAGCCGAGTGGGCCGGCCTCAGATTTCCATCAGCTCCCGTTCCTTGACACCGATCAGCTCGTCGACCTGGCCGACGTGTTTGTCGGTCAGCTCCTGGACGAGCGCCTCGCCGCGCCGCACATCATCTTCGCTGAGCTGCTTTTCCTTCAGGAATTCCTTGAGCTGATGATTGGCGTCGCGACGAATGTTGCGGATGGCAATCTTGGCCTGCTCGCCCTCGCCGTGGACAACCTTGACCAACTCGGTGCGTCGTTCTTCGTTGAGCGCCGGCAGCGGCACGCGGATATTGGCGCCCGAAGTGGCGGGATTGAGCCCCAGGTCGGAGGTCATGATCGCCTTTTCAATGGCGCTCACCATCGACTTGTCGAACGGCACCACGCTCAAGGTACGCGGATCTTCAATGCCGATGCTGGCCGCCTGGTTGAGCGGAACCTCGGAGCCGTAGTAGTTGACCGTGATGTGTTCAAGCAAGCTGGGATGGGCGCGACCGGTGCGGATTTTGGCCAGCTCGGTCTTCAGCGCCTCGATGCTTTTGGCCATGCGGCTGCCCGCGTCTTTCTTGATTTCATTGAGCATGTCTCACCTCTGGATTCAGCGCCTTGGTCAAGGCGCAGGAATGGTCTGGGCCGATTGTAATCTGCTTGCTTGCGTAGCGCAGTCCCCCGCTCGATGGCATTAGTAGCTGACCAGGGTGCCCAGGTCTTCACCGCCGATGACGCGCCCCAATTCACCGGCGCGGTTGAGATTGACGATGCGGATGGGCATGGACTGGTCACGACACAGCACGATGGCATTGGTGTCCATCACCTGAAGCTTGCGCTCAATGACCTCATCGTAGCTGATCCGGGTGTAGCGAGTTGCAGTCGAGTCGGTGACCGGATCGGCCGAGTAGATGCCGTCAACCTTGGTCGCCTTGATCATCAGATCGGCACCGACTTCGATGGCGCGCAGGCTCGCTGCCGTATCGGTGGTGAAGAACGGATTGCCGGTGCCGGCGGCGAAAATCACGACCCGACCTTTTTCCAGGTGACGCACGGCCCGGCGGCGGATGTAGTCTTCGCACACGTCGCGCACTGAAACGGCCGACATCACCCGCGTGGTCACCCCGGCGGTTTCCAGCGCATCCTGCAGCGCCAGGGCATTCATGACCGTGGCCAGCATGCCCATGTGATCGCCGGTAATGCGATCGATTCCCGAGGCGGCAAGACCCGCGCCGCGAAAGATGTTGCCGCCGCCGATCACGATGCCGATCTGGACACCAGCGGCCACGACATCAGCCACTTCGCGGGCGATGCGCGAGCTGACCTTGGGGTCAATGCCGTAGTCAAGCTCGCCGAGCAGCGCTTCACCGCTGAGCTTGAGCAGCACCCGCCGGTATTCGGTGTTGTCGTCCATCAGCCGCGTTCTCCCCGTAGTCGTGAATCCCGCCGCCTGATTGCGGCACCAAATCCGGCGTTTCGGCCGCCGGCAAGCGACGGCCGAAACGACGGTTGCGATCAGCTGCGCACCTGCTCCATGACTTCGGCAGCAAAGTCGGTTTCCACCTTGTCGATGCCTTCACCCACTTCCAGGCGCACAAACTCCATGACCTGGGCATCCCGGTCCTTGAGCAGCTTGCCGACGGTGACGTCACCGTCCTTGACGAAGGGCTGGCCGGTCAGGGTCAGTTCCGCCAGATGCTTGTTGAGTCGGCCAGTAACCATTTTCTCGATGATGTCAGCCGGCTTGCCGCTTTCTTCGGCCTGGGCGACGAGAATCTGTTTCTCGCGTTCAATCACTTCGGCCGGAACATCGGCGGCATCACGAAAGGCCGGGTTGAGCGCGGCCACGTGCATGGCGAGATCGCGGGCCAGTTCGGCGTCGCCGCCTTTGAGCGCCACCAGCACGCCGATGCGGCCGCCGTGAATATAGCCGCCCAGGACGTCACCGCTGGTCAGGCGGGCCATGCGGCGTACCTGAATATTCTCACCGAGGCGGGCCACCAGCTCGCGCGCAGCTTCCGCAACGCTTGCGCCGCTGGCGGTGGCCATGGCGTTGAGCGCGTCGATGTCGTCGGCCTTGAGCGCCAGCTCGGCCGCTTCTTCGGCAAAGCCGCGGAAGCTGTCATCCTTGGCTACGAAATCGGTCTCGCAGTTGATTTCGACCAGCGCCGCGTGATCGCCACCTTCGGCCATGACAATGACGCCTTCGGCGGCAACGCGGTCCGACTTCTTGTCGGCCTTGGCCAGGCCGCTTTTCCGCAGGTGCTCGATGGCCGCATCCATATCGCCGCCGGTTTCAACCAGGGCTTTTTTGCATTCCATCATGCCTGCACCGGTGCGTTCGCGCAGTTCCTTGACTTGTGCTGCAGTAATACTCATGACTTGCTTGTAACTCCTAAAAAGAAAGAAGAATCAGGTTCGCTACAGGATCAGGACTCGTCACCTGAGTCGTCGGCCTCGACCGCCGTCTTTTTGCTTGCCTTCTTCTTGACCGCTGTTTTCTTGCTGGCGGTCCTGGGCTGTTCGGCATCTGCGTCAGCATCCGCCTTGGCCGGTTCGGCGCTGTCTTCGGCCGGTGCGGCCTCGGGCGCTGGCTTGGACTCCGGCTCCGGCTCAACTGCCGGTTCGGACTGGCTGGCCTGCTGCGGCTCGGCGACCGGCTCCGCTTTGGCAGCCGGTGCCGGCGCACTTTCAGCCACGGGCGCAGGAGGTGCCTTGACCGCAGCCTTTTTCCGCGCCGTCTTCTTGCTGGCCGGCCTTTTCGCCGCAGGCTCCGCCTGCACCGGCTTGCCATCGGCATCGAGTTCGACGAATTCGTCGGCGTCACCCTCGGCTGGCAGCGGCGTCGAGGCGCGGCCTTCGAGAATCGAATCGGCGGCGAGCTGGGTGTACAGGCGAATGGCGCGGATGGCGTCATCGTTGCCCGGAATCACGTAATCGATGTTGTCGGGGTTGTGGTTGGTATCCACCACCGCCACAACCGGAATGCCGAGCTTGCGAGCTTCGGCCACGGCAATGTCCTCATGACCGGTGTCGATCACGAACATCGCATCGGGCAGGCCGTTCATGTTCTTGATGCCGCCAAGCGTGCTTTCCAGCCGGTCGCGTTCGCGGGTCAGCTGCAGCACTTCCTTCTTGACCAGTTTCTCGAAGGTGCCGTCGGTGTCCATGGCCTCAAGTTCCTTGAGGCGATTGATCGAGCCGCGCACGGTGCGAAAGTTGGTCAGCATGCCGCCAAGCCAGCGATGCGAGACATACGGCATGTTGCAGCGCTGGGCCTCTTCGGCGACGGCCTGGCTGGCCGCGCGCTTGGTGCCAACGAACAGGATCGTGCCGCGACGGCTGGCCAGACGGCTCATGAAATCAAGCGATTCCTTGAGCAGCGGCAGCGACTCTTCGAGGTTGATGATGTGAATTTTGCCCCGGGCACCAAAGATGTAAGGTGCCATCTTCGGGTTCCAGTAGCGGGTCTGGTGACCAAAATGCACGCCGGCTTCAAGCATCTGGCGCATGGTGACGTTAGGCATGTCTGAACTCCATGGAATATGGACAATGCACCCGCAGCGGCCTTCCGGGCCGAGGATTGTGGCGAAGCGCAAATTGTCCGGGGTTTAAGCCTCCGCTGGCCCCATGCGGCGAATCCCGAAGAGTTCGTCTTCGAAACAACCCCGTCGCATGTGCCGACCAGCGTGTGTTTTTTTGATTTTCAAACTCCTGAAGCACTCACGTGCCGCAGGCAAATCCGGTCAATTATAACTGCCAATTCAGTCCGATACAAATTTTTAGAGGTGCCGCGCAAAGATTGGCTGTGGAATAATCGATTGTGACGGCCGCCTCGGCGGTCACGCTTGACCTTGCTGTCTGGATGCGCGGCGGGCAGGCGGATGCCGAAAATTCCGAAAACCGTGAAGATTCCGAAGCCTGAAACCTTTCGATCAGGCGCCCTGGCGGCGGGTCAGGCGGGCGATAACTTCATCAATCGGCCACTCGTCAGAATCCGCGCCGCGCCGGCGGTATTCGATGATGCCCTGATCCAGGCCGCGCTCGCCGATGATGAGCAGATGCGGTATGCCGATCAGCTCGGCGTCGGCAAACATCACCCCGGGGCGCACGGCGCGGTCGTCGAACAGCACCTCGATGCCGGCGGCCTCCAGCTCCTGATAATACGCTTCGGCCTGTTCCCGCACGCGATGGGATTTATGGCCGTTGATCGGCAAAATGGCGACCTGGAAGGGCGCCATCGGCTCGGGCCAGATGATGCCGGCCTCATCGTGGTTCTGCTCGATGGCCGCGGCGACAATCCGCGACACGCCGATGCCGTAGCAGCCCATGGTGGGATGGACGGCGCGGCCGTCTTCATCCATGACCACCGCATTCATCGCCTCGGAATATTTGCGACCCAGCTGGAAGATGTGGCCGACTTCGATGCCGCGAATGATTTCGATTGATCCGCTGCCTTCCGGGCTGGGATCGCCGGCAACGACGTTGCGCAGATCGGCCGTTTCAGGCACGGCCGCATCGCGCTCCCAATTGATGCCGAAGTAATGCTGGTCGTCGCGATTGGCGCCGGCGGCAAAGTCGCTCATCAGCGCCACCTGACGATCGGCCAGGCAGGCAATCGACAGCTCGACCGGGCCGAGGCTGCCGGGACCGGCGCCGATCGCGTCCCGAATCTCGCCTTCGCTGGCCATGCGCAGGGGCGCGGCCACCCAAGGGTGTTTTTCCGCCTTGATGGCGTTGAGTTCATGATCGCCGCGCAGCAGCAGCGCGACCAGGCCGCTGTCACAGTCCTGGCTTGCTTCAACCACCAGGGTTTTGACGGTTTTTTCGATTGGCAGATCAAACTGCTCGACCAGCTCGGCAATGGTTTTGGCCTGTGGAGTGTCGACCCGGCGCATTTCTTCAGCCGGTGTGGCGCGCTCACCAACGGCAATCGCCTCGGCCAGCTCGACGTTGGCCGCCCAGGAGCTGTCGGGTACGTGGGCGATGGCATCTTCGCCGGAATCGGCCAGCACGTGAAACTCGTGGCTGAGCGCGCCACCAATCGCACCGGAGTCGGCCTCGACCGGCTTGAAGCGAAGCTTGAGGCGCTCGAAGATGCGCCAGTAAGCCTGGTACATCTCCTGGTAGTAGTCGCTCAAACTTTCGTCGCTGATATGAAAAGAGTAGGCGTCTTTCATCAGAAACTCGCGCGCCCGCATCACGCCAAAGCGCGGCCGGATTTCGTCGCGAAACTTGGTCTGGATCTGATAAAAACAGATCGGGAGCTGCTTGTAGGAGCGCAGCTCGGCGCGGGCAAATTCGGTAATGACCTCTTCGTGGGTCGGCCCGAAAGCAAATTCACGCCCGGCCCGGTCGGTGATCTTGAGCAGCAGCGGGCCAAAATCGTCCCAGCGCCCGGTTTCCTGCCACAGTTCGGCCGGCTGGACGGCCGGCATCAGCATTTCCAGCGCGCCGGCGGCGTTCATTTCTTCGCGCACCACCTGCTCGACCTTGCGCAGGACTTTCAGCCCCAGCGGCGTCCAGCTATAGATGCCGGATGTGAGCTTGCGGATCATGCCGGCGCGCAGCATCAGTCGATGGCTGACGATTTCGGCATCGGCCGGCACTTCGCGCTGGGTGACCAGGTGGAAACGGGAGATTTTCATGAACGGGCCTGTTGATGGCTGTTGTATGTGGGAGTCAGGCGGGCGATTCTAGCAGCCGGGCACCCGAAATGGGCCGCAGCGAGTGCGGATCGGGCCTGAAAACATTGATCGCTGAGTCGCCGAACACTCGCACCCGATCAGCACCACTCGTCGATGAACGCTTGCGTCTCGTCGACCATCTGCTGGCGCTGCTCGCGGCTGAGTGCGCGCTGCTGGCCGTCATCCTCGTTGACCACAATGTTCGTGTGGCGGGTCAGGTTTTCGAGGTTGCTGCGCGCCTGTTCGCAGCGCTCGGCAACCACTACAGGGTCGGGCTCGGCGCGCGTCATTTCCGGCTGTTCTGGCGGCTGAGCGGCAATCGCAGGGGCGTCAGCAGGCTCCGGTTCCGGCGGTTCAGCGAGTGGCTCGCTGGTCGTGTCCACGCCGAGTTCCACATAGTCAATGCCTTCCGGCGGCTGGGCGGCGTAGTGGACCACACCATCCTCGTCGGTCCATTTGAAAATGGTTTCGCGGGCCTCAGCGCTGGTGACGAATCCCAGCCCCAGAGTTGCAACAATCAGAGCCGAAGCAATTGCTTTCATGATCATGAAAGTCCTTCTGATGAGTACCGGATTTGACTGTGCCCCAGACCGCCGCCGAGCGCAAGGGGCAGGTACACTATGGATATGGCTCAAGATGATCAGTCCGGCAAGACACCGGCGCGCGGCGCCTTCCTGTTGCCCAACGCCCTGACCACCGGCGCCCTGATGGCCGGGTTTTATTCCGTGGTAGCGGCGATCAACGCCGAGTGGGTGGCGGCCTGCATTGCCATCGTCGTTGCCGGCCTGCTCGACGGACTCGATGGCCGCGTGGCCCGCCTGACCGGAACCCAGTCCGAGTTCGGCGTTCAGTACGATTCCCTGTCGGATATGGTGTCGTTCGGGATGGCCCCGGCGGTGCTGGTGTTTACCTGGACGCTGGGCTATATCGGCGAGCTGGAATCAGCATCTGCCAAGGCCGGCTGGCTGGCCTCGTTTTTCTTTGCCGCCTGCGCCGCACTCCGCCTGGCGCGCTTCAATACTCAGGCCGGCGTGGCCGACAAGCGCTATTTCCAGGGTCTGGCCAGCCCGGCGGCCGCCGGCACGCTGGTGGCGATCATCTGGTTTGCCGTAGACCGAAATGTTTCGCCGGAAATCCTGTCGTGGCCGCTTTTGATCGTCACCGTCCTGCTCGGCACGCTGATGGTTTCGCGGGTGCGCTACTACAGTTTCAAGGCCGGCCCGCGCGCTGGCCGCGTGCCGTTTGCCTGGCTGTTCGTGCTGCTGCTGGTGCTGGTGCTGCTGGCGATTGATCTGCCCGCCGTTTTGCTGACCATCGGGATTTTCTACGTCCTTTCCGGGCCGGTTATCACGGTTCGCGGCCGCTACCGCCAGCGCGCCCGGCGGCGCCGTGACGGAGGACGAATCTGATGCACAGCCCGGCCACGCGCGATCGGCTGGCAACGCTGGGTATTGATGTGTGGCAACTCAAAAGCCGCGCCGACCGCCAGGCGTCCGCGTCGCCGGCGCGGCCGGAAACGGCTGAGCATCACCCACACTCGGTCCGAGTCCGCCTGGCATCCGGGCAGGGTGACTGGCTGCTGCTCCAGGATGCACCCTGGGACGGGCGGCACGCGGTTTTGCTCGACGATATCCAGGCGCTGATCGGCACCGCGCGCTGCCGCTTCGGCGAATGGGCCCACTCTGAATCGGCCGGTGTGGCGGTCAACGAACTTGGCTCGCGCGGCGTTCATCATCTGCTGATATTCGGCACCCCGCCGGCCGATATGGATCAGGATCAGGATGATTTGCTGGTCGCCCCGGCGCTTGACGTGCTGGCCCACAGCGGCCCGGCAAAACGGCAGCTCTGGCAAATGCTGTCCGCCAGACTGATGCGCTGATGGTGGCCGTGCTCCAGCCCGGCGTACTCATCCGCGCCATGACCCGCGCTGATCTCGATGAGGTCAGCCGCATCGATGCCAAATCCTACCCCTACCCGTGGACCCGCGGTATCTTCCACGACTGCCTGCGCATTGGCTACCGCTGCCACGTCCTGATCGTTGACCAGAACCTGGTCGGCTACAGCATCGTCTCCCACGCGATGGACGAAGCGCACCTGCTCAACCTGTGCATCCATCCCGACAACCGCCGCCAGGGACTGGCCCGGCTGATGCTCGATGCAGTCATCCGCGAAGCACAGCTCGGCGGCGCCGACCGGATATTCCTCGAAGTACGCCCCAGCAATCGCGCCGCCGTCGCCCTCTACCGCCGCAACGACTTCCGCGTCATCGGCCGCCGCCCTGGCTACTACCCAAGCGAGCAAGGCCGCGAAGACGCGATGGTGATGGTGCTTCACCTGGGCTAGCGGGTTTTGCAGCTCAACTCGAATGATGGTTCCCAAGCCTTCATGCTATCTTTGGAAACCGCGTTTGTCAGCGGTCGGTTGGGCGCGGTCAATACTCAGGATGGGTGGCGCGCGCCCCGCTTTTCATGGCCGGCGTCTTGTGCCCGTGGCACGGCGATCAAAAGGGGATGAACTGCAGGATCTGCAAGGCTCCAGAGCGCGCAGCGCCAACTGAAGCCACACACGACCTACAAGGCCTCAAGGAGACGACCATGCACCGCTGGATCATTCTGGGATTGATAGTAGCGTTGACCGGCTGTGGTGAGCCGAAGATTGACACGGGCAGCGCGACCTCCTTCAAGCAATCAATGGACCGGGTCGAGCGGTCGCTTCCGGAAGCAGATCAAGAACTGTTCGAACAGTCTATCGAGGCCCTGATGATGCAAAGCGCCAATCCGTTGACGCTCGGGCTGGAAATTGCCGCCGATCCGTCCGCACCGCTGCCGGATTCAGTCACCGAGCAGTTCGACGGCAAGAGCGGCCGCGAAATTATCGCCCTGGCCCGTCCGCTGCTGGAAAGCCAGCGCGAAAAAGACCTGGCGCGCTATCAGGAGCTATTGGATATATACCGGCAAGATCAGCGCGCCACAGTGCTGCTCGGTGCTCTCAGCTTCACCGATCTCTCCCTCAGCATTCCTGACGACCCCTCCGCCGATGGCGTTGGCATCAATGGCCGGCTCCATAACGGCACCGATCTGGCCTTGCACCGTCTTCGGGCTGAAATCAGGCTGGTCAGCCCAAACCGCTCAGCGCCGTGGATGGTCCTCGAAGGGCTTGAAGAAGTTCCAGGCGGCATCGAACCAGGAGAAACCCGCCCCGTCGATTTCCATATCGACCGCACGGGCGGCTGGCGCTCCGACGTCGACCTGCCAGGAAATATTCAGCTCGAAGCTCGCGTCACCAACTTCACCACAGCCGACGGCACACACGTCCAGACCAACGCCCTGAGCGACTTTTCCCGCCTGGAATTTGACCGGCTGCGTGAGAAATACGCAGAGGATTAAGTACAACCTGTATCTGTGGCAATCCAGCATCGGACGGGTTGATGCCCGACACGTCCAGCAAAAAGTCGTACCCACCCACCGCC
>CALEIM010000178.1 GCA_937876395.1 uncultured Wenzhouxiangella sp.
CCTGGAAACGTAGTGAGCCGCTGCCGTTGGGGCCGATCATCGAGCAGCTGTTTGAACCGCTGCAGACGAAGCTGCCGTCACTGAGCGTGGCGTCGAAAACGTCGCCGTTGGCGGGAAACAGCTCCTGCAGGCCGATGTTCTCCAGCGTGCGACCAACCGGGTTGCTGAGCGTCAGGCGATAGACGACCTCCGAACCAACGCTGGCGAAAGCCGGCACGTTTTCGAACGAGAGCACCATGCCGGTCGGATTGGCGATCGGCTCGCAGTCCAGGCCCAGCTTCTGCGATACCAGGACCAGCGCGCCCTCCGAGTCGCCCGGCGTCGGACTGCCGCCACTGGTGGACTGGAATGCTGGCTGGCCAAACAGGCCAAACTGGTTGCTGCTGACGCCACGATAGAAACACTTGGTGCCGCTCTGGGCCGCAAGACGGATCTCATCATTGACCGGAAAGTACTGGAACATGCTGCTGATGGTCAGCCCGTCAAGCACCGAATGGCCGTTGGCATCGCGCACATACAGAGACACCGGCGGAACGGTTCCGGCGTTAAAGTCGAAGCAGAACAGGGGATCGTCATACTGGCCGGAAAAAACATCGGCGGCCGTCAGGCTGATCTGACCGCTGCTCAGGTCGTATTCCACCGGGTTTGTGCTGCCGTCCTCCAGTGCGATGGGCACAATGCCAAGGTCGGCGCCGTCGATCGTGAACATCAGATTGGTGGACGTCAGGGGCGCGGCCGAAACCATGCCGATCAGCAGGCCGCCAAGCAGCAGGGGCGTCAATTGGCAAAAAGTACGTAATACAGTCACATTCAGATCCATCGGGTCAGGCACACAGGTCGGCGGTATTGTACCGCTTTCAAAAGCTAGAAGACAGTTTGAAGGAAATAAAAGTTCCGTTAATTCAGGCTCTTCGGGCGAATTACTTGAAAATCACATCACGCTCTCGCCGGCTCCGTTTCGAGCACCGATTGCCAGGCCGTTTCAAGTCGCTGCTTTGATGTCTTGCCCACCGTCCCCAGTCGCTGGGCGAATAACTGGACGCGAAACTCCTCGACCAGCCAGCGATAATTGTCCAGCGAGTCGCTATAGACACCGCCGCCAGCAAGAAAATTCAAATAGCGCTGCCACCACGGCGCAAGCTGCTCCATACGCTGCTGGTCGCGCCGCGGATCGTGCTCCAGCGCTTCCAGGCGCACGGCTATGGCCTTGAGGTAGCGCGGGTAATGCGCCAGGCGCCGATCTTCCAGGTCATTGAGAAAGCCGGCGTACATCAGGTCATCGAGCTGGCTGTGCATGTCTTCAACTGCCGCCGGGACCGCCTGCGAAAGGCTGTTGAGCCAAATCCGCAGCTCATGCCAGAGCCTGAAACACTGATCGAGGGTGGCGGCCAGTTCAGCGTATCTGCCGAGCAGATGCTGACGAACGCTGGCGGTCAGGCGAGCAAAGCTGTGGCCATCGCGCACTGACCAGGAATCATCGAGAAAGCTTCTCAACGCCATCCAGCGCAGCGCCTCCGTGGCGGCCGACAGGTCTTCGATACGGGTCCAGGCAAGCTGGGCCTCGCGGCTGAGACCGTGATGCTTGCGCAGATACTTCCACTTGTCACCGAGCGCCTGACGCAGCATCACGGCCAGCCCGGCACGATGGGCCAGGCGAGCTTCGCCTTCACTGTCAAACAGTCGCAGACCGGCGCGCTGCTCCTGGTCAACCAGCGCCGGCCAGGCCCGGTGGCCGCCGCGAGTGGTGATCACTTCCGGCAGATCGGGGAAATCATCCGGCCCCAGACCGTCACGCTGCCACTGACCGGCCTGACGATCCATGAACTCGCGCCTGGCCTGCGCACTGAAGCGGGCAATCAGGGAATCGAGATCACGCCCTTCGCCGAGGATCCGAGCCTCGGAATCAAAGACCCGCAGGCGAAAATGCAGATGCCTGGGCAGCTTGTCAAGCTTGAAATCGCTCGCTTCGATGGTCATGCCCGACATCCGCGAAAGCTCCCCGGCCAGTTTCTCAAACAGGCTGCCTTCAGGCTCGCCCAAGGCATCAAGCGCCGCCCGGGCGTATTCGGCCGCCGGCACCAGGGCGCGGCGCTTCGATTTGACCAGGCTGGCGATCAGCGCGGTAATCTTCTCTTCCAGCAGGCCCGGCACCAGCCACTCCATGCGCGCGATATCGAGGCGGTTGAGCAGGTGCAACGGAGAATCAAGGGTCACGCCATCGCGCTCACTGCCCGGATCAAAATGGTAGTGCAGCCTGAAGTGCTCAGGCCCCATCTGCAAGTGCTCCGGGAAGGCCACCTGCCCGGCCAGCGGTGCATCCTCCCGGAGCAAGGTGGCACGGTCGTAGAGCAATGATTCACGCTCGCCCTGGCCCAGTTTTCCATACCAACGACCAAAGGCCTTGCTGGTGTAGATATCGGCCGGCAGGCGCACGTCGAAAAAGGCTTCCAGTCGACTTTCCTCGGCCAGCACATCGCGCCGACGGCGCTTGTGCTCGTGCTCGGCCAGCTCACGACTCAGCGCTGCGTTGTGGCGAAGAAAGTCGGCGGCAAAATTGATCTCACCGCGCACCAGCGCGTGGCGGATGAAAATCTCGCGGGCCGTAGCGTGGTCATGCGGACCAAAATAAATGCGCCGTTTCTCGACCAGCACCAGGCCGTGCAGGCTGAGCTGCAGATAGCCCATCACCCGTCCCGAGCGCCGATCCCAGTGCGGGTCGAAAACCCGTTTTTTCAGCAGATGGGCGGCCTGATCTTCAAGCCAGTGCGGATTGACCGGCGCGACCTGGCGCGCGTAGGGCCGAGCGGTTTCCACCAGCTCGGCGGCCATGATCCAGCCCGGCCGGCGACCGGCCAGCACCGAACCGGGGAAAATACGCAGCTTGTGGCCGCGCGCACCGTGGTATTCACCGCCCTCCTGATGCTGGGCGACGCGGCCCAGCAGGCCGGCGAGCAGGCTGCGGTGCACCGCCTCGGCAGCGGCCTTGCCCGGCGTGTTCAGCGGCCAGCCCTGTTCGCGTGCAATCTGTCTGAGTTGGGCCTGGAGCTGCCCCCATTCGTGCAGTCGCTGCGGGGCAAGGAAGTGCGCCCGGGCGCGTTTATCGGCCTGGCTGCGCGACAGTTCGGCGCGCTGCTTTTGCCACCACTGCCAAAGTTTGAGCAGGGTCATGAAATCTGAATCGGCCTGGACAAACTGCGCATGGGCCTGGTCGGCAGCCTGCTGCTGATCGAGCGGGCGATCCCGTGGGTCGGCAATCGACAGGGCCGCCACCAGCACCAGCAACTCGCCGAGCGCGCCGCGCTGGGCGGCTTCAATCAGCATGCGGCCGTGGCGCGCGTCAACCGGCAGGCGGGCCAGTTGGCGGCCGACGGCGGTCAAACGGCGTTCGTCGTCGAGTGCGCCGATCAGGCCATACGTGCCCTGCTCGTTCCAGCCGAGGAAGCCGGAGCGCGAGAAGGTGCGAGCCGTATCTCCGGACGCGCGGGCGAGGTCGAGCCATTCGACGCTTCCGTCGTCGAGCGAAACGATGCCGAGGCGGCTGTTCTCCGGCGTCGCGTCGCCTACCTTCGAGCGCATCTCGAGCGTCTCGGTGTAGCCGGACGCGGTGACCCAGTCGGGGATCAGGGTGCGTCGCGCGTCGTCGGAAGGCTTGCTCACCTCGATGATCGCATAGCTGCCGCGCGGCTCGATGGCCAGCTCGCGAACGCGCTCGTCGCGCTCCAGGTAGATCGGCTGGAGCTCACGCGCTTCGCGCGCTTCGAGGTCGGCCAGGCCTGAGAAAGGGCCCCCGTGCCCCCACCGCTCGCACGCTCGCGGCGGGGCCCTGCAGGGGGCCGGGCCCGCATCCCGACCGGGATGCGGGCCCTGTCGCGTGCACGGACCGTGCACCT
>CALEIM010000179.1 GCA_937876395.1 uncultured Wenzhouxiangella sp.
CACACCAGGGAGAACAAACGTTATGAACAATGCAGCACATGCCTTGTCGATTGAACGTCACATGGCCGCACCACCCGAGGCCGTCTGGCAAGCCTGGACGGAACACCTGACAGAGTGGTTCGCACCGGCACCCTGGAAAACGGTCAAAGCCGAACTTGACCTCCGTCCCGGCGGCCGCTTCCATGTGGTAATGGAAGGCCCCGACGGCCAGCGCGTCGACGAAGGTGCCGGTGTGTTCCTGGAGGTGGTTCCGGAGCGACGGATCGTATTCACAGACGCGCTGGGGCCGGACTGGATACCGCGCAAACCATTCATGATCGCAATCATCGAACTGATGCCGAACGACGATGGCACCCTCTACCGTGCAACTGTCCATCATTGGGACGCAGAGTCAAAACAGCGCCACGAGGAAATGGGCTTTCGCCCGGGCTGGAGCAAGGTCGCTGAACAACTTGAGGAGGTTGCGGCCAAGCAGCAAAATGCGTAGTTCGGGGCTGGCCCCGTCGTGCCAGCTATCCCTGAATTGCGTATTGGGCTCGCCGCCCCAGCGAGGCGGATGCATTGGTCGGGCCTGTTGATGGCTTGAAGCCGAATCCGATGCTATTTTCCAATACAAAACCCTGAGAAGATCTTTCCCAGTAGTTCATCAGAAGTAATGCGCCCGGTGATTTCGCCCAGATCATCGGCGGCCTGTTTGAGTTCTTCGGCCAGCAGTTCACCCGAACCGCTGGCGGCCAGTTCGGCCTGACCGCGCCGCAAGTGCTCGCCGGCTTTTTCGATGGCGTCGACATGACGCTGGCGGGCGGTGTATTCGCCGCCGCCGGTGTCCAGGCCGAGTTCTTCGATGACAGTCTGTTCGAGCAGTTCAAGCCCGTCTCCGGTCAGGGCGGACAGGCGGACGTGGCGGCCGTTGCGGCTGGCCGGTTCGTTGGTCAGATCGACTTTGTTGTCGATGCGAATCAGGGCAATGTCTTCAGGCAGGCCCGGCAGGGAGCGGGCGTCCTGATCGGCGGCGTCGACAACCCAGAAAATCAGGTCGGCCTGGTGCATTTCGCGTTCGGCGCGGCGCACGCCTTCGATTTCGACCTGGTCATGGGTGTCGCGTATGCCGGCGGTGTCGGCCAGGATGACCGGCAAACCGGCGATGCTGATGGTTTCGCGCAGCACGTCGCGTGTGGTGCCGGGCACGTCGGTGACGATGGCGGCATCGCGGCGGCTCAGGGCATTGAGCAGGCTGGATTTGCCGGCGTTGGGGCGGCCGACGATGGCAATGCGTATGCCGGAGCTCAACAGGCGCCCGGCGCCGGCCCGTTTGAGCAGCTCGGCGTGGCGCTGACAGAGTTCGGCGACGCGTAGGGCGACCTGGCCGTCTTCGAGGAAGTCGATTTCTTCGTCTGGAAAGTCCAGTGCCGCCTCGACCCAGACCCGAAGCTCGATCAGCGCTTCGACCAGTGCTTCCACTTCGCGGGAAAATTCGCCTTCCAGGCTGCGCCAGGCCGCACGCGCGGAGGCTTGGGTGGAGGCATCGATCAGATCGGCCACCGCTTCGGCCTGGGCCAGGTCCATGCGTTCGTTCAGGAATGCGCGCTGGCTGAATTCGCCGGGTTCAGCGCGCCGCGCGCCGGCCTTGATACAGGCGGAGACGAGCATTTCCAGAACGACCGGCGAGCCGTGGCCCTGGAGTTCAACCACATCTTCACCGGTAAATGAGGCCGGTCCGGGGAAGGCCAGCACCAGGCCCGAATCCAGGGTTTCTCCGCCGCCATCGGTGAAGCGGCGCAAACGGACGCTGCGCGCTGCGGGCAGTCGGCCACACAGGCGTTCGGCTATGGCGAAGCTGTCCGGTCCGGACAGGCGAACGACGCCGATGCCGCCCGGACCGGCGGGCGTGGCGACGGCGACGATGGTGTCGATGGCTTCAATCATGGCAGAATTCTGCCATGACCGGGAGCCGCGATGGGGCGGCTTGATCAGCGCCGCTTGAGTTCGTCTTCTTTGTCCAGGCGCTTGAGGATGTACCACTGCTGGGCCAGCGACAGCCCGGCGTTGGTTGCCCAGTAGAGCACCAGACCGGCCGGGAACAGCGCGAACATGAAGGCAAACACCACCGGCAGGCCCTGCATGATGCGGCGCTGCATGGGGTCCATGCCGCCCGAGGGCATCAGCCGCTGGGTGATGATCATGAAGATGCCGTTGAGAATCGGCAGGATGAAATACGGATCGGGCCGGCTCAGATCAGGCACCCACAAGAACGTGGCCTGACGCAGCTCAACCGATTCGAGCAGCACCCAGTAGAGCGAGATGAAGATCGGGATCTGCACCAGGATCGGCAAACAACCGCCGAGCGGGTTGACCTTTTCCTTCTTGTAGATCTCCATCATCGCCTGACCGAACTTCTGCCGGTCGTCGCCGTAACGCTCCTTGAGCTGCTGGATGCGCGGCTGGAACTTGCGCATCTTGGCCATCGACTTGTACTGCGCGGTCGC
>CALEIM010000180.1 GCA_937876395.1 uncultured Wenzhouxiangella sp.
CATTGCCCACCACGATCTCGTGGGCCACCAATTGAATGCGGTCGGCCTGCTGCACCACCTCGAAATACAGATCGTCATTGAAGCCGAACAACCCGGTGGCCAGCTCGAAGCCGCCGCTCACCGAGCCGAAGGTCATGATGTCGAAGACATCGCCGTCCCGGGGCCGGAACTCATCGAGGATCACCACCCGCAGCTGCCCGGCGAGGCTGGCATGGCCGCTGATGTTGAGCTGGTCATAACCGCCGCCGGCGCCGTAGCCGCCGATCTCGATCTCCAGCACCCCGTCGGTGGTCTGGGTATAGGAGGCCACTTCCTGCAGTCCGGGCGAATAGCCCGGCGCCACCACCCCCTGGCCCGAAAAACCCGAAGACCAGCAAAAAGCCGAAGAAGAACTCCTCCAGCGCCTCGTCGACCTGAACCACCAACGCGCCGCCGAAGAAGCCAAAGGCAAAATCCGCTGGCTAAGACCCGACTACCAGGCCCCGGAGAACTCAGTACAACAAACCGAACTGGCGACCGAAACCGACCAGCCCACCCCCGACCAGGCGACCAAGCGACCAACTGACCAAACGG
The DNA here is from genome assembly GCA_937876395.1 of uncultured Wenzhouxiangella sp. Lineage (GTDB taxonomy): Bacteria > Pseudomonadota > Gammaproteobacteria > Xanthomonadales > Wenzhouxiangellaceae > Wenzhouxiangella. The sequence goes on from CALEIM010000180.1 coordinate 574, forward strand.
CCAAACTGCCCTGGCCCAAAACCCTGCAAGAACAAATCCGCGCCGTGCGCAGCCAGCTTGCCACCGCGCCGATGAATGCACCCACCCTGGCCGCCAGCTTCAAACGCAATCCCGAAAAGCCCGTCACCCAGGTACTCGAAGCCCTGGCCGACCTTGGCATGGTCAGCGCCGACGAAAACGGCAGCTACCGAATGCGGGAGGCCTGACCGAACGCAAGCGAATATCGGTGCTCTGTCGGGAGCGCGCGTGGCCGCTCTCTGCTGCAATGCTTCTTGCCTGCGGCAAGCCGTAATGCGGCGTTGAGCTACGCTGCCCCCAAGCTACAAATCGGGAACAAGGTCGGCCCGACGTGGCCGACGGACCATGGTGGTCCATGCAAGCACTCTCGACAATGGCTGATACACCTAGGCGATCAGAAACCATTATCATCGCCCAAACCTCAGCCGCCCCAAGGTAACTTTTCCATGCTCAGAACGAACCTGTTGATCAGCCTGCTGCTTTTCCCCATGCTGTTGCTTGCCGACGAGCCGGCCTGGGACTTTGTCGAGCGCCCTTTAGCAACACGTCAGACCAGCATGGTCGACGAGCTGCCGCCGGGGAGCTGGTTCGCGATTGAACCCAAACTGGATCGGCTTCGCCAAGCCCAGACGTTCAAGCTGCGCTTGCCGGGCGGCCACGAATTTGCAGCGGATGTCCATACGGCCCAGGAGCAGAGCAACGCCGATACAACGCTGCATCTGCACGGCGAGCGTGGCGGACATGCACATTTGACGGTCGGTCCGAACGGCCTGTTCGGCCAGGTGAGCAGCCCGCAGGGCCTGTTCCAGATACTGACGGATGCTTCGGGTAGCTGGATGATTCACCTGGATGATCCGCGCCTGGCGGTCGATACCAGCTGCGGTGTGACCGAGCATGCCGAGTTGGATGCGCCGGTTCCACCACCCGATAGCCTGGCCGAACGCGGCAGCATTGAACAGATTGATGTCATCCTGCTCTACTCACCCGAGATCAGCCAGCGCTACCCCGGCAGCCTGCTCAATACCCGCCTGAATCACCTGCTCGCACTGGCCAACCAGGCCACGGTGGATTCGGCAGTCGATATCGTGTTTCGCAAAGTCCACCAGGCCGAAGTGCCAACGCCGGATTCGCCCGATATCTTTGATGCCCTGGACGGCATGCGCCTTGGCCTGAGCGGGGAAGACGCCGGGGTCTTTTCCGGGCTGGATCAGCTCAGAGCGGCGCATGGCGCCGACCTGGTCGTCTTTGTCTGGCCGCACGATATCGAAACCCGAGGTGCTTGCGGGGTCGCTTATCTTCCGCAGTTTGACGACCTCTCAGGCCAATATGATCCCAGCCTTGGTGTGCATGTAACCAACGACGGCATCAGCAACTGGTCGGTCTGCTCAGACCACGTTATGGCCCATGAATTTGGCCACAATCTGGGTGCGAGCCACCAGCGCTACCCCGGGGTCACAGGTTACAACTATGCGCATGTCATCCCCGAAGTGCTCAACACCATCATGGGCAGCTTCAGCAGCAGCGATCGCAATCGCTACCTGAGAATGGGTGTGTATTCCAACCCGGACATTCAGTGCGGGGGGCTGCCCTGTGGCTCCATGGCGCCGGGCGAAGAAACCAACGTGGCGCAGGCCATGAACGATTACGCTGGCATCGTGGCCGGCTACGCCGAACCGGTCCACCCCGGCACGCAGACGCGGCCTGCACCCTCCTTTCCCGACAGCGATGGAGATGGCCAGGACGACTGGACCGACCCCTACCCCTTTGACCCGCACAACGGCAATCCCCCGCCAACGCCGGAACCCCCGGCCTTCGTTGCACCGCCGTTAATGGACGGCAGTGAGATCGACCACTTTGAACTGCTGGTTGCTTCCAGCGGCTCCGATCAGGTCCATGCCTGGCGCATGAACGGTCGTTGGCGTGGGCCGGTGATCCAGGCCGAACCATTGCCTTTTCCGGATAAGCGCCCCGCTCTGTCGGAGTTTACTCGCATGCTGGTCCGTGATGACGGTCTGGTCTACATGCTGTCCAGCGCATCGGTGCGCCGCTTTGATCGGGTTTCAGGGCTGGAACTTGACAATTACCTGGACTCCCAACCGCCCTTCATGCCGCCGGGCAGCCTGATCGACGGGTTCCCGCGCAGCATGAGCTTCTCGCCCGACCAACAGCAGTTGCTGGTGTTGGGCGAGGACAACGTCCAGGTCTACAATGATTTGGCCTCCCCGGTCAGAATCCGCTACGGTCTGCCTGACGTCGACGACCCGTCTGAACCACAGCTTCCGGTCCGCATGCGCGCGGCGGCCTTCGATGGCAGCGGCAACCATTACATCGTTGATCAGGCGGCGGCCCGGATCGCTGTTTACACCGGCTACGAGCCGGCCGACTATGGCGGCGAACTGGTTCCGCCTGGTGCTGCTGCGCTGACCGACCCCCGCAGCATGGTTTTCGGTCCCGACGGCGGGCTCTATATCGCCAATGGCCAGGCCAGCAACGTGCTGAGAGTGCCGCCAGCCGGTGGTTCAATCGAGGTCTTTGTATCGGCCGGCAGCGGTGGCCTGAACTTTGCTCGTGATCTGGCATTCGGGCCCGACGGCAATCTCTACGTCATCAGCCGCAACAACAATGCCGTGCTCCGCTATGACGGCAACACTGGCGCCTTTGTCAACGCATTCATCCGGGCCGGCAGTGCCGGTCTCGACAAGCCCGAAAGCCTGATCTTTACACGGCGTATCGACTCCGAGATTTTTGATGATCGTTTTGAAACCCCGGCGGTTCACAGCGCAGAGCCTTAAAAACCGCGCATTAGCCGGGCAGGTACAGCACCACCCACAAATTGCCTGACCGCAGAATGCTCATGTATATTGGCAACCATCCGGCCCGCCGGGCCAGATGGGGAAACCCATTTCAGATCAGGAGGAGATGCAATGATTGTCGACACCAAACAACGCTACGGCCTTGTTTCACGCCTGTTTCACTGGGGCGTGGCTCTGCTGGTTTTGTGGCAGGTGATGAAGATTTTCGACCGCATCAATGACGGTGAGCACTGGGTGGGCCAGAATCTGGTGCCCTGGCATGTGAGCATTGGCAGCCTGCTGCTGGTGCTGATCGTGCTGCGCATTGTCTGGGCGCTTGGCCAACACAACAATCGCCCGGAGGGGCCGCCTCCGCCGCTGCTGGGCATACTGGCCAAAACCGGGCATTTTCTGCTCTATTGCGCCCTGGTGCTGATGCCCCTTTCCGGCATGAGTTATCTGATTGGCAGCGGCTATGCGCTGAATGTTTTTGGCGTTGAGCTGATCGCCGCTGGCCCGGAAATCCCGTGGCTGGCCAGCTTCGGCGGCAGCGTCCATTCACCGCTGGCCTGGCTTTTGGTGATCATGCTCATCGGCCATATCGGCATGGCCCTGTTTCACCACTTTGTCAGAAAAGACGGTGTGCTGAGGCGTATGCTGTAGGCAGAGTTCAAGTTCCGCTCTGAAAAACGGAGAAAAATCATGAGCAATTACACCGTTGGATATTTTGTCGGCAGCCTGGCCAAAGGCTCGATCAACCGCAAGCTGGCCAAGGCCCTGGTGAACCTTGCGCCCGACGCACTGCAGATGCGCGAGATCGGCTTTTCGGAGCTGCCGCTGTACAGCTACGATTACGATGATGACTACCCGACCGTCGCCAGAGAGTTCAAGGCGGCAATTGCCGACGTGGATGCGGTGCTGTTTGTCACGCCGGAGTACAACCGCTCCATTCCCGGCGCGCTTAAAAACTCCATCGACTGGGCCAGCCGGCCCTGGGGCCAGAACTCTTTCACCAAAAAGCCCTGCGCCATCATTGGCACCTCGATCGGTGCAATTGGCACGGCCGTCGGCCAGCAGCATCTCAAGAGCATCATGAGCTTTTGCAACTCGCCGATGATGAACGCCGTGGAAGCCTATATTCAGTTCAGCGACGGCCTGATTTCCGATGACGGCCAGGTCAGCGTCGAGTCGACTGAAGATTTTCTGCGCAACTACATGAGCGAGTTCAGCGATTTCATCGGCCGGGTGCTGTCGGTTTACCCGCGCAAATCCTGAGCTGATCCGTGTCGCAAGGAGGCCAGAACGACGAGCTGATGCCGGCGCTGTTCATCGGCCACGGTAGCCCGATGAACACCCTGGAGGACAACAGCTATACGCGTAGCTGGCGTGAGCTGGGCCAGCGTCTGCCGCGCCCGCGTGGCCTGCTGGTGGTCTCGGCGCACTGGTACATGGCCGCCACGGCGGTGACGGCCATGGCCCGACCGCGCACGATTCACGATTTCTATGGCTTTCCCGACGAGCTGTTCGCCTTTGACTACCCGGCGCCGGGTCTGCCCGAGCTGGCTGAAGAAGTTGCCGAGGTGGCCAAACCGCTGTGGGTCGGCGCCGATCAAGATCAGTGGGGGCTTGACCACGGCACCTGGAGCGTACTCGCCCACCTGTTTCCCGAAGCCGACGTGCCGGTAGTGCAATTGTCCATCAATGCTCTGAAACCGCTGGAGTATCACCTTGAACTGGGCGCCAGGCTCCGCGTCCTGCGCGAGCGCGGCATCCTGATTCTTGCCAGCGGCAACGTCGTGCACAATCTCAAACGGGTCGAGTGGAACAAGCCCGGCGAAGGCCGGGACTGGGCCAGACGCTTTGATGACGCGGTTGCCGAGCAAATCAGCGCAGCTCCCGACGACATTCTGAAAACCACCGAACATGCCGACTACGATCTGGCCGTACCCACCCCCGACCACTTCATCCCCTTACTCTACACCGCCGCCCTGGCCGCCGAACACGGCGATGCCCGGCCCCTGCTGCGCGGTTATGCCATGGGCTCGATATCAATGAGCTGCTACGGCGTCGGACTGCCGGGTCTGGAACTGCGCTACGGAAAAGAGAGCGCCGGGCTGCCGGACGGCATCCCGCCGGAACAGACCAACATCTGATCGCCTGCAGAGGTTTACCCGACCGCGACCGGCACTCGCACCCAGCCTTCCATCAACACCCGCGCGCTGCGGCTCATGCTGACTTTTTCTACCTGCCAGATACCCTGATCCTGATTGGCACCGGCGCCAACCGTCAGAGTGCCCGAAGGATGGCCGAAGCAGACCTGATCGCGCGCTCCGCCGCCCGCGGCGAGATTGACCAGGGTGCCGGGAATGGCCGCGGCCGCAGCAATGGCGACGGCGGCGGTGCCCATCATGGCGTGGTGCAGTTTGCCCATCGACATGGCGCGCACGTTGAGATCAATATCGGCAGCGGCCACCGGCTTGCCGCTGGAGGAAATATAGTCCGCCGGCGGTGAAACCCAGGCCAGTTTCGGCGTGTGCTGGCGCTGCTGGGCCTCACTGACGTGTTCGATCAGGCCCATTGCCAGCGCACCGTGAGCACGCAGCAATTCCAGTTTGGCCAAAAGCTCAGGGTGGTCGTTGATTGCCGGCTGCAGTTCGCAGCCGTCGAAGCCGATGTCGGCCGCGTTGACGAAGATGGTCGGGATGCCGGCGCTGATGAAACTCGCTTTGAGACGGCCGAATCCGGGCACCTCGAACTCGTCGATCAGCCGGCCGGTGGGCAGCACCGGCTCATCGCCCGTCGGGGCAAGAAAATCGATCCGCACTTCGGCCGCCGGGAACGTTACGCCGTCGAGCTCGAAATCGCCCGTTTCCTGGACCTGACCGTCCTTGATGGGGACGTGGGCGACGATGGTTTTTTCGATATTGGCCTGCCAGATGCGTACCTGACAAACGCCAAGATCGGGAACGCGATCGGCGTCGACCAGACCGTTGCTGATGGCAAAAGAGCCCACGGCGGCGGTCAGGTTGCCGCAGTTGCCTGACCAGTCGATAAACGCCTGGTCGATGGCCACCTGGCCGAACAGATAGTCGACATCGTGACCTGCTCGTTCTGATTTCGCCAGAATGACGGTTTTGGAGGTGCTGGAAGTTGCCCCGCCCATGCCGTCGGTGTGCTTGCCGTAGGGGTCGGGCGAGCCGATTACGCGCAGCAGCAGGGCATCAC
>CALEIM010000181.1 GCA_937876395.1 uncultured Wenzhouxiangella sp.
CCGAGAGCGGCTACCTGGTCACCGAGATTCGCGCTGTCAAGCAAATGGGCGGAAACCCCTACTACCTGCTCGACGCCGGCTTCAACAAGGCCATGGGCACCATCATCGACGCCAACCTGACGACCCTGATCGCGGCCGTTGTGCTGTTCATGTTCGGAACCGGTCCGATCAAGGGCTTTGCGATAACGCTAAGCCTCGGGATCGCCACCTCCATGTTCACCGCCATCGTCGGCACGCGCGGCGTCGTCAATCTGATCTATGGCGGCAAGAAGCGCGTCAAGTCACTGTCCATCTGAGGAGCCCGTCATGGAACTATTCAAGAATGTACCCAGGATTGATTTCCTCAAGTCGCTCAATCTGTGCCTGCTGGTGTCCGCTGTGGTGCTTATCGCCGGAATCGTTTCGCTGAGCACCCGCGGACTGAATCTCGGGCTGGACTTCACCGGCGGCACCCTGATCGAGGTCCACTACGAACAGGCACCGGAGCTCAACGATATTCGCCTGGCGCTGGAGGCCGGCGGCTTCGATGATGCGGTGGTCCAGACTTTTGGTACGGCCCGCGATATTATCGTGCGCGTTCCGGTTGATCGGGGTGGCCAGTCGAGCGCCGATCTCAGCGATCACGTGCTGGAGGTTCTTGGCGGGGATAGTGAAGGCGTTGATCTGCGACGCGTCGAGTTTGTCGGTCCGCAGGTGGGCCAGGAGCTGGCTGAAAAGGGCGGCCTGGCACTGCTTTACGTGCTGATCGGCATGATGCTCTATGTCTCATTCCGCTTTCAGTGGCGGCTGGCGCTGGGTGCGGTCCTGGCCCTGCTGCACGATGTCATGGTGATTGTCGCCCTGCTGTCAATTTTCCAGATCAGCTTCGATCTAACGGTGATTGCGGCGATCCTGGCGGTCGTCGGCTACTCGATCAACGACAACATCGTGATCTATGACCGCCTGCGAGAGAACCTGCAAACCAAGCGCAAGGGTGAGCCTGAAGAGCTGATCAACCTGTCGATCAACCAGACCCTGTCCCGGACGATCGTTACCTCATTGTCGACTCTGGTGGTGCTGGTTGCGCTGTTTTATTTTGGCGGCGAGGTCATCCACGCTTTTGCCTACACGATGATCGTTGGCATCATCATCGCAACCTATTCCTCGGTTTACATCGCTGGCGGACTGGCCCTCAAACTGGGCATTTCCAAGCGCGATCTGATGCCGGTCGTGAGAGAAGGTGCGGGCAAATCGGAAACGGAAGTCCTGCCCGAGCGCTTCCGCAACCGCGGCGTCTGAGATGATCGCCAGCGCGCGCAGCCTTGCCCTGATTCTGGCCGTCAGCCTGGGCCTGGGCAGTGCGGTCGCCCAGGCTCCGCGTTACATGGTTGAAATGGAGCTGTGGATCGACGGTGAGCAACGCGGCACCCCGAGGCTGGTCGTCGAAGCCGGCGAAGCGGCCGAACTGATGTCGACTGATCCGGACGCTCAGAGCGGCTGGAAAATCGAGCTTGAGGTCGAACCGCCTGATCCGTCCGAAGGTGCACCGCAGGGCGCCATCTGGCTGCATATTGCCGTTGCCGAACTGGCCAACGGCGAATGGGAGCATCTGACCGATACCCTGCTGGGCATGCCGGAAGGGCAGAGCAGCAGCCTGTCGCTGGTCGAGGGTGGCGGCAACAGCGATCCCGCTCCAGAGGCTCCAGAGAACAGCCGACTCTATCTCACCGTCCGCAGCTCCCTGCTGAGGCCCGGCGACGACTGATTTATCAGGCCGGATTGGCGTACCCTTGAGTTTCGCTTCTCGCCCGGCCGCCCGTGGATTCCGAACCGTCCCGCATTGATCGCTACCGACTGGCCAAGCAGATCGCCCTTGAGGCCCTTGATCTGCCGCCGGCCGCGCGGGTTGCCTGGCTGGACCAGCGCTACGCTGACGACGCCGAGCTGCGCCGCGAGGTCGAGTGGCTGATTGCTGCCGGTGAGGACGACGGCGAGGACGACGTTCCGGAAAGCTTTCAGGCCGCGGCCCGCAGTGCGTTACGCCAGGTCTCGCTGGAAGTGCCCCTGCCGCGCAATTACCGGCTGCTGCGCCGGATCAGCCAGGGCGGAATGGGCATCGTCTACCTGGCCGAGCGGGTCGATGGCGATATTCGGCAGCCGGTCGCCTTCAAACTGCTGCATCTGACCGAAGTCGACAACGAGGCGGTAATCCGCCGTTTCGCCGGCGAGCGCGGCATCCTGTCGCGCCTCAACCATCCCTGGATTGCGCATCTGATAGACGGTGGCCTGACCGCCGAGAAGCGCCCGTTTCTGGCTACCGAGTTTGTTGATGGTCAGCACATCGACCGCTGGTGCCGTGAGCAGAATCTCGCTATCAAGCAGCGCATCGAGCTGTTTCTCAAAGTCTGCCAGGCGGTGGACTACGCCCATCGCCATATGGTCATACACCGTGATCTCAAGCCCGGCAATATTCTGGTAACCCGCAGCGGTGAACCGAAGCTGCTCGATTTCGGCATTGCCCGGCTGCTCGACGCCGAAGAAGAAGAAAACAGCGCAACGCAGGCCGCCGCTCACGGCCTGACGCTCGCCTACGCCAGCCCTGAGCAGATCGAAGGTCGTGGTCTCAGTGCCGCCACCGACGTTTACTCACTCGGCGTGCTGCTCTACGAGCTGCTGGTTGATACCAATCCATTCACCGGTCACGACGATCCAGCCGCCCTGCGGCAGGCGGTTATTGAAGGCCGGTTTACGCCGCCGTCCAGCCTTTCGAAAGCCGGGGTCGGCGCCGATCTCGACGCCATTGTCGGTATGGCCATGCATCGCGATGCCGATCAGCGCTACGAATCGGTTCGTGCCCTGGCCGATGATCTGCGCCGTTGCCTGGCTCATCGTCCGGTGATTGCCCGGGGCGGCGGCGCCTTCTATCGGACGCGGCGTTTTGTCCGTCGCCATCGCCTTGGCCTGTCGGCCACGGTTGCTGGTCTGCTGCTGTTGCTGGCCATCCTGGCAGATCGTGAAATGCAGTTTGAGCGCATCGCCTGGGAGCGCGATCGGGCCGAGGCGGTGACCGGCTTCATGAATGAGCTGTTTGCCGGCGCCGATTCGCTGCCGTCACGCGGCAATGAGGTCACCGTGCGCGAGATTCTGGACCTGGGTGCGCGTCAGCTCGAACAGTCCGACGGCGATAATCCAGCCATGCTCAGCTCAATGTATATGGCGCTGGCCCAGGCTTACAACGGGCTGGGGCTGGGCGAGCAGGCGCTGCCGCTGCTGGAGCGGGCTCGTCAGGCGATCACCGAACAGGCCGATCGGAGCGGTCGGGCCGCCATCGAAGCGGAATTTGCCGCCGCCTATGACTCGGCCGGCCGCGCCGGCGAGGCCATCGCGGCCGATGAGCGGGCATTGGCCCTGTATCGGCAGGCGCCTGATGAGCACCGCACAGCCATATTTCGCAGCGGAATCCGCAAATTGCGCAACCACGGCAATGTGCTCGATATTCCGCTCGCGGAGGTTGTGGCCGGGCTGGAGGGTATTGTCGCCGAGCTTCAGGCAGGGCAGGGTGATGCCGAGCTGCTGTTCGAGGCCAAGGCCGCGCTGGTCGGAGCACGAGTGCTTGGCCGGCAGGCCGAGGCGGCCTTGAGTACGGCGTCCGAGGCACGAGTTCTCGCCGAATCGCTTTATCACGAAGACGACCCCAGGCGGCTGCGTGGCCGCTACGTTCACGCAACCGCGCTGATGCTCAGCGATCCGGAAGCGGCCGTTGCCATGTTTGAGCAGTTGATCGCCGACCATGAGCGCATGGTCGGACCGAGCCAGCGCCTGGCCAATACCATTGGCAACTTCGGCGTGGCTCTGGCCAGAATCGGTCGCGACCAGGACAGCATGGATTCCTTTGCCCGCGCCGCCGAAATGATCGAACGGTCCGCCGGCCGCGATCACTATTTGTATCGTCTTTCAGTCACCAACCTGGCCGCGCTCAAGCTGCGCGCCGGTGAAGCGGTCGAAGCCGAGGGCCTGGTGCGCGAAATTCTGCCGGATCTTGAACGACGGGATCTGGCCATCGGTGGGGTTGAAACCATGTACCGCGTTTCGGCCCTGGAAGTGCTCGCCGATGCCGAGCGCATGCAAGGCCATGGACAGATGGCGCATGCATCCTATGCCAAGGCGCTGGAAGTGCTCGGGGCTGAGGGTGCCGAGGAGTGGCCGGTGCTGGCCGAGCGCCTGGCCGGCAAGCTGGAAGATCTCCGCGCTAACTAATCTCGCCTTCGGACAGGCGGCGTTTCAGCCAGGCCCTGGCCATGCGCCACTCGCGGGCTACGGTTGAGCGGGAAATATCGAGCGTCTGGGCGGTTTCTTCCATGCTCAGGCCGGCGAAATAGCGCAGCTCGACGATGCGCGCCTGGCGCTCGTCGATTTCGACCAGTTGTTCAAGCACTTCATCGATGGCAACCAGCTCGGCACCCAGAACCTGAGCCGCGTGCGACTCGTCAATATCGACCCGAAGATGGGCCTGGGGACGTTTCTCCGCGCTGCGTTTGCGTGCATAGTCGACCAGCACCCGGCGCATGACGGTGGCGGCCACCAGCACGAAGTGGCTGCGGTCCTCCCAGGTTTCATAATCCTGACCGGCCAGACGCAGATAGGCCTCGTTGATCAGCGCGGTCGGCTGCAGGGTATGGTCCTTGCGCTGGCGCGAAAGCTGACGGGCGGCCAGCGCGCGCAGCTCGTCGTAGACCAGCGGCAACAGGCTCGACATCGACACGTCGCCGCGCTCACTGGCCTGTTTGATCAGCGTGTCGAGTTCGGCGGAAGATTTGCCCTGCGGATCCATTGCGTCAGGCTGACTGAGGTTTGATGAAAAACGGTCTCTCATGCTACACCATTGCGGCTGATACTGGCCGGATCCGGGCATTTCAATTGAGCGCTCAGGTGCACTACAATGGAGCCTTCTGGAGCACCGAAGATCGGGGATTTGATCACTTGACCGCCGCTGTACGCATTCTGGTCTGCCTGCTGGTCCTTTCACCGGCACTGCTGGCCTACGCCGAAGAATCCCGGCTATCCGGAGATTGCCTGCTGAATGCGCAGGCGGTGGCGATGCGTCCAGCGATTGACGGCCTGGCCCTGCTGGCCCCGCAGCTTGCGCCGCATTCGGTCGTGAATCCTGACTGCAACGGTCAGCGCCTGGTGAGCTTGAGTCTGAGTTTGCCGCTGGGTCGCAGTCAGGAGCTGAGCTTCCATTCAGGCCGCCTGGCCGCGCCGCCGGAAGATTGGCAACTGCTCGATAGTGCCGGCGAGCCGGTCGCGTGGGCCAGCTTTCATGCTGGCGACGGTCCGTTGGCCAGCGTGGTACTGCGCCTTGCGCCAGCCGGAGTCATGCAGTCAGGCCAGCGCTTCAGCGGCCGAATCATTTTCGGACAGGACGGCAGCAGCATTCCCTTCGAGCTGGAGATTGGTGAAGACTCGATCTTTCGCGAGAACTTCGACGGCCTGGTCGAGCCGATGATCGGCCAGTTCAGCTTCGTTCATTAAACGAGGCGCAAGGCGAAAAACAACGGTTTACGGGAACCAGACCTCCGACCTCCGACCTCCGACCTCAGCTCGCCTGAATCCATTCGCCGGATTTCAGCGTCCCGCGGCAGGCATTGGGTCGGAAATAGTACAGCCAGTGATTGATGTCCGGCGCATCGATGATCGCCAGATCGGCGCGATAGCCCGGCAACAGGCTGCCGTGCGAATTTTCCAGACCCACGGCGCGCGCGGCATGGTTGGTCACCCCGCGTAGCACCTCACTGGGGGTCATTCTCTGGTGCAGCGCCGCCAGGGTCATGGCCAGGTGCAGGTGATAGCTGGGGGCCGAGCCGGGGTTGAAATCCGTGGCTACGGCCACCCGAACCCCGGCTGCAATCCATTTGCGCGCCGGCAGAAAGGGTTCGCGCAGATACAGTGAAGCGATCGGCAGGCTGACAGCAACACTGCCGGACTCGGCCATGGCGGCAATATCCGTGTCGCTGGCATACTCCAGATGTTCCGCAGAGGCCGCGCCAAGCTCGGCGGCCAGGCCCGCGCCGCCGCCGGCCGAGAGCTGGTCGGCGTGAATTTTAAGGCCCAGCCCCAGCGCTTTCGCCCGTTCGAGAATGCGCCGTCCTTCGGCCAGAGTGAAGGCATTGTCTTCGATAAATACATCGCAAAAGCGCGCCAGTCGACGTTCAGCCACGTCGGGGAGGACGCTGTTGCAGAGCAATTCGATATAGTCGGCCCGCCGGTCACGATATTCTTCGGGCACCAGATGGGCGCCGAGGAAGGTGGGCACGATTTCCACGGCCTGGCGCTCATTGAGCTGGCGATAGACTTCCAACTGCTTGATTTCATCGGCGTGATTGAGGCCGTAGCCGGATTTGGCCTCGACCGTGGTGACTCCGAGCGCGGCCATTTCGGCCAGGGCTGTGGCCGCTTTGTCGCGCAGTGAGTCAATGTCCGCTTGGCGGGTTGCGCGCACGGTCGAATTGATACCGCCGCCGGAGCCAAGAATTTCCTGATAACTTGCGCCGGCCAGGCGGGCGGCAAACTCGTCGCCGCGCCAGCCGCCAAAACACAGATGAGTATGGCAGTCAATCAGGCCAGGAACGACGCTGCCGCCGCCGGCATCAAAACGCTCGGCGTCAGCAAAGCGCTCAGGCAGTTCGGAAGCCGGGCCGGCGTAGCGCACGGTGTCGCCTTGCCAGGCCACGACCGCATCCGGCACGGCGTCAACTTCGTCATGCCCGCCATCGGGCGGAACGCGGTACAGGGTCGAAATATTTTCCAGCAGTTTCATCGGTCAAACCAGCTCAGTAACGGTGGATTGCACGGCCTCAAGCAGCTCGCCGGAGCGCAGCAGCCGGGTGCAGATGTCAATGTCCGGGCCTACTTCGTAATCCTGCTCGGCGTGGTCGACGTGGCGGCGCACAAAGCCGTGGGCAGCCAGCACGCCACGGCCGGGCTTCAGCGGCTTGCGGAAATCCAGCGCCTGGGCGGCGGTCAGCAGCTCCACGGCCATCACCCGCTCGACGTTGTGCAACACATCCAGCAGCTTCAGTGCGCTGATCGAGCCCATGGAAACATGATCTTCCTGGCCCAGGCTGGTTGGAATTGAATCAACGCTGGCCGGGTGGCACAGCACCTTGTTTTCGCTGACCAGGGCGGCGGCCGTGTACTGCGGGATCATGAAGCCTGAATTGATGCCGGTATCGCTCATCAGCAGCTTGGGCAGGCCGTCATGGCCTTCCAGCAACAGGTAGGTGCGGCGCTCGGAAATGCTGGCCAGCTCGGCCAGGGCCATGGCCGCATAGTCCAGCGCCAGGGCCAGCGGCTGGCCGTGAAAATTGCCGGCTGAAATGATATCGCCGTCGGCAAACACCAGTGGGTTGTCGGTCACCGAATTGATTTCGCGCTCGATCACTTCGATGGCATGGCCCAGTGCGTCGCGGCTGGCGCCGTGCACCTGCGGAATGCAGCGCAGGCTGTAGGGGTCCTGAACCTTGCCGCAGTGGCGGTGGGACTCCAGAATTCGGGAATCGGCCAGCAGCGAGCGGATATTGGCGGCCACGGCCTGCTGGCCCGGATGCGGCCGAACCTGATGAACGCGCGCATCAAAGGGCCGCGCCGAACCCTGCAGCGCTTCAAGACTCATGCCGCCGAGAATATCGGCGCAGCTCACTAGCTGCTGGGCACGCTTGAGCACGAAAGCGCCGTAAGCAGACATGAGCTGGGTGCCGTTGATCAGCGCGAGCCCATCCTTGGCGCCAAGTTCGATGGCTTCCAGACCGTGTCGGGCCAGCGTATCGGTGGCCGGCTCCGGCCCGCTGAGCTCGGCGTTCCAGCACTGGCCACGGCCGATCAGCGGCAGGCTCATATGGGCCAAAGGCGCCAGGTCACCTGAGGCGCCTACACTGCCTCGGCTGGGAATCCAGGGCAGGATATCGAGCTCACAAAAGGTCAGAAGCTGCTTGAAGATGGGAAAGGAAATGCCTGAATTTCCTACACCCAGTGCGTGAACCTTGAGCTTCATCATCAGACGGGTGATCTCGACCGGCACCGGAGTGCCGGTGCCGCAGGCGTGACTCAGCAGCAGATTGCGCTGCAGTTGTCCGAGCTGATCATCGCCAATGCGTTTGCTGGCCAACGCACCGAAGCCGGTGTTGACTCCGTAAATGGCCTGATCGCGCTCCAGCGCGGCTTCAACCACCGCACGCGAGCGCAGCACGGCAGACGGATCATCGCGCAGCGCCGCACAGCGCTGATCGATCTCGGTGTAGAGATTGCGAATGGTGACGGTTTGATTCATTTTGGAAATAACTTGCTCCTGCTGACAGCAAAGTAGGCACACGCCGGGCGATTCAGGCCCGTGTCCGGCCCCAAGGTTACAATGTACGGCAATACTACAACGGCCCAAACTGAATAGCGGGCTTTTCCAACAGCGCCGGATCAATCCGGATTTGGAGCCGGATTTGGAGCAGGCTGACAATGTTTGGGCTGGATGGCATAATCAGGTCAGGATCGGGGAAGGGCTCACAGATCAAATCCAATGCTTTATCAGGTCATCAGGCTCCGCGGCTGGCTGTGCTATTTCAGTCCCAAAGCATCTCGGCAAGCCCGGATTGACTTCCCGGTCCAGAGTAACCATAATGGTTAGCCCATACTGCGGTGAGAAAAAGCATGATTCGTGCTACTCACTTGAAGCCATACATCGCCTGGCGGGCTTTCAACAGATTGAGTACCGGGGCAGGAATGTGCCGCGAGACGTGGCCTCGATGGGTCTGGGAATTGAAGATGTGCGCGACTGTTTGCAAAACCTGCGTGCCGCCGATTTTGCCCATTCCATCTGGTACGACACGGTCAAGCGTTGGCACGATGTTTACACGCCCAAGTATCGCGTCAAAGATGGTCGATACCTTGACCTTTACATCAAACTACGGCTTGATGACAAATGTATCGTTATTCAACTGTGTTCATTCCATGAGTGAGGGTGAATCATGAGCCATGCCTCTGAAACCTGCCCAGATTGCCAGACCGGCACGCTGCGGATTGAAATCTACAGTGATCGCTTCGAGTACCGTGGTCAACAGCTTGCCGTCGACGGCTTGCAGTGCTGGCTGTGCGATCACTGCGGCGCCGAGATCATCCGGCCTGACCAGATTCGGCACGGTGATCGCGTGTTCGCCGACGCCCGTCGTCGCGCGGATGGCTTGCTGACTGGCGACGAAATCGTGCAGATTCGCAAAGCGCTGGGGCTGACCCAGCGCCAGGCCGCCGAGCTGTTTGGTGGTGGGTCCAATGCATTTTCAAAATATGAACGTGGCGAAGTGACCCAGAGCGTGGCCATGGACCGCCTGATGCGAGTCACTGCGCGTTTTCCCGCGCTGCTGGGCAGTCTGGCCCAGGATGCGGGTCTGGAGGCTGTCGTGCCCGGTGCCAGCATCACATACAGCCACGTTGGCAGTGTCAGCATGAATGATTCCGAGTATCGTTCGCGGCCATTACGCAACAAGGTGGTGGAGCTTGAGGGCTTTACCTGGAGCAAGGTGGCGTGAGCGCGAACCATAGCCTGATCAATGAGGCGACCGAGGCTTTGCGTCTGCGCGATATTTTCCTGTTCCAATGCCACATGCGTCGACCACAGCCGGTTCCTGATGATGCAGGTGCAGAGCTGGAACAGATGGGCCGCTGGGGAGTAGAAATGATTCGTGACGAGGTTGGGAGCGGCGACGATGACGCCTTGCCCATTGTGCAATTTTATGTCCAGTTGGGCTTGCGTCTGGTAGCACCTGAGTCCCATAACGGCGAAAATGCATCGCCGGAATCTCCGATTTTTCTTGAAATAGAAGCTCAGTATCTAGTCGAGTATCAGATCACGAATCCAGCGGTGTCGGAAGAAGCGTTGAGCGCTTTCGCCCAGTTCAACGCAGTGCATAACGTCTGGCCCTTCTGGCGCCAGCATATTTTTGATTTGCGCCAGCGTGGAGGTCTGCCCAGGATCGAGGTGCCGTTGTTTTCCGGTGCCCGCCTGTAGTGGCTTTTCAAGGGAGGGGCTTGACGTGTCAAGATTGAGTGACTTGAACCGTCGCTGAGTTCGGATCGGTCGGGCAGCGTAAAGCCTCTGGCCTGATCGATCAGATAAAGATCGTTTCCATCCGAGAACATGCCGGTGTACTGGTTGCCGATGCGGTTGATTCTTGCCCACGAATCGGGCTGATTGACAGTATTGTAAAAATCAGAAAAACTTGCAAGCCTCGTCATGACCCACCGGCCATGGGAATATCAACGCCGCGTTCGTCTCCGATTTCAAGCGCTTCTTCGTAGCCGGCGTCGGCGTGGCGCATGACGCCCAGGCCGGGGTCGGCGGTGAGGACGCGTTGTAGGCGTTCATGGCCAGAGCGGGTGCCGTCGGCCAGGCTGACCATGCCGGCGTGCAGCGAATAGCCAATGCCGACGCCGCCGCCGTGGTGAAAGGAGACCCAGCTTGCGCCGCAGGCAGTATTGGCCAGGGCGTTGAGGATGGGCCAGTCGGCGATGGCGTCCGAGCCGTCTTTCATGGCCTCGGTTTCGCGGTTGGGTGATGCGACTGAGCCGCAGTCAAGGTGGTCGCGGCCGATGACGATAGGCGCGTCGACTTTGCCTTTTTCGACCAGCCAATTGAATTTTTCGCCGGCCAGTGCGCGCTCGCCGTACTCCAGCCAGCAGATGCGCGCCGGCAGTCCCTGGAACTGGATTTTCTTTTGCGCCTGATGAATCCAGCGCTTGAGCGGTTCCTTTTCCGGGAACAGCTCAAGAATGGCCTGATCGGTTGCGGCAATATCGGCCGGGTTGCCCGACAGCGCCGCCCAGCGAAATGGCCCGGCGCCGCGACAGAACAGCGGCCGGATGAAGGCCGGTACAAAGCCGGGAAAATCAAAGGCTCGCTCCATGCCGCGCAGGTCGGCGACCTGGCCTCTGAGGTTGTTGCCGTAGTCGAAGGTGACAGCGCCCCGTTGCTGCAGTTTGAGCATGGCGTCGACGTGGACTTCCATCGAGTCGAGTACCCGCTCGTCATAGCCTTTGGGGTCGGCATCGCGCAAGGCCTTGGCCTCGCCTAGCGACAGCCCGGCCGGGATATAGCCCTGACGCAGATCGTGCGCAGATGTCTGATCGGTCAGGGCGTCGGGTACGATGTCGCGCTCAAGCATTTGCGGCAGGATTTCGGCGATGTTGCCGAGCAGGCCGACCGAAACCGGCTCGCGGGCGCTGGACACGATGTCCATGGCTTCATCCAGGCTGCCGGCCTTGCGGTCGCAGTAGCCGGTTTCAACGCGCCGATCGATGCGCGTCTCGTCGACTTCGACGGCGATGCAGTGACCCTCGTTCATGGTGATGGCCAGCGGCTGGGCGCCGCCCATGCCGCCGAGGCCGGCGGTGACGACGAGCCGCCCGGCCAGCGAGCCGCCGGTCGGGGTGACGGCCGTGCCACCGACGCCGAACGACAGCGGGCCGTCGCCCTCCGGCACGAACTTGACGACCTCTACGCCGGCACCGGCCGGCACTCCCGCACACCGATCGGCGAGACCGCCCGGCGCCTCGACACCGCCGAACAGAACCACGAGCAAGCCCGGCGGCAGGGGGTTGCCGGGCCCCCGCGCGAAGCGGCCGGTGTCGGCGGTGGAGAACACGTACTTCATGAGGCACTCCCTTGGCGGTTGAACCGAACCGTAGCCTTGTGATCGCGACGTCGAGCCTGCTGCCGCTCGCCTCGCACCTCAGTCGATCCTGGCTGCGGAGTCCGGATCCAGGTAGAGCTTGGCGTGGTCGACGGTGCGCAGCACCGAACCCGGACGCTGCTCGGAGACCGGCTGCGTCAGGCAGGCGTGCACGGCGTCGGCCTTGCGTGCCTCGGGCACGATGCACAGAACCCGCTTGGCGGCCAGCAGGGCCGGGATGGTCAGGGTGATCGCGTGCGTCGGCACCTCGTCGAGGGAGTCGAAGTGACCCTCCTTGTGCTGCTGCTTGCGGCTCACCTCGTCGAGCTTGATGGCCTTGGCCCAGACC
>CALEIM010000182.1 GCA_937876395.1 uncultured Wenzhouxiangella sp.
GGTCTCGACCTCGAGAGTGGGTGCACCATGGCAGACGGCGACACCACGCTCGCCTGGCTGGGCGGTTATCTGCCAGGGCGCGGCGGGGAAGCGGGGCCGGCCGTACCCAGCGGCCGTGATGAACCGCCGATTGCCGAAGAAATGGCCACCGAGCGCAGCCGTCAGTACGATTTTTTCACGGTGCTGCCCGAACACGAAGTGGTCGTCCCGCGCGAGGAGATCGAGCAGCGCGCGCGGGAGCGCAGCAGTGAAGCGGCCACCCAGGGTCCGTATCAGCTCCAGGTCGGCTCGTTTCGTTCGGCCAGCGATGCCGACAGCCTGCGCGCCGAGCTGACCCTGCTCGGTATGCAGGCCCAGATCCAGTCGGTTACGGTCGACTCGACAACCTGGCATCGGGTCCGTGTCGGGCCGTATGAAAGCGCGCGTGAAGCCGATGGTGCGCGCCGGCAACTGCTGGAAAACGGCTTTGAGGCGATGGTGTTGCGAGGCGGCGGATAAATGCAATCTCCGGCGCCACTGCCGGCTCTGGTCCTGCCCGGGGGCGGTGCGCGCGGAGCATACCAGGTCGGCGTTCTCAAAGCCGTCGTCGAACTGCTCAAGCGATCAGGCACGCCGTTCCCCATCATTTCCGGCACCTCGGCCGGGGCGATCAACGCTGCGGTTGTGGCCAGCCATGCAACCGATTTCAACCACGGCGTCGAGCGTCTGGAACACTTCTGGAGCCGCCTGCGCTGTCATCAGGTCTATCGCACCGGCTGGGGTCATAACCTGGGCCGCGGCCTGCACTGGCTGGCCGCCATGACTCTGGGTGGATTGGGTGCCGCCCACAATCCCCGCTCTTTGCTCGACAATGATCCACTCGGTCGCCTGCTGGAGCGTGAATTCAACTTCACGGGTGTGCAACAGGCGGTCGACAGCGGTTGTCTCAAGGCCTTGCTGGTGACCGCATCCGGATACACCACGGCCCAGGCGGTGACCTTTTTTCAGGCCGCTGCCAGCGTGCCCGAGTGGATCGACGGCAAGCGGGCCGGGCGCCGCGCCACGATTGAGCCCGGTCATTTGATGGCCAGCGCGGCCCTGCCGTTGCTGTTTCCCGCCTGCCGGATCGGGCACGAGTATTTCGGCGACGGGGGTATGCGCCAGACCACGCCACTGAGCCCGGCTATTCGCATGGGGGCTGATCGCATGTTGATCATCGCCACCCGCGATGCCCGGCCCGACGCCGCCCCGGAAGAGGCCACTGCCTATCCGACGCTGGGCGAAGTCGGTGGCTACCTGCTCGATGTGATCTTCATGGATTATCTGGCCAATGATCTGGCCCGGCTCGACCGAATCAATCGCACCCTGCCGCTGCTGTCGCCACAAGCGCGTCAGTCAGCCGATCTGAAGCACGTCGAAACGTTGCTGATCGTGCCTTCAATCGATCTGCGCGATGTGGCCGCGCGCCACGCCCACCGGGTTCCGGCCAGCGTGCGCGCACTGATGAAGGGCATCGGCGCCTGGGGCGGCGGTCGCCTGTCGAGCTATCTGCTGTTTGAAGCTGAGTTCTGCCGCGAGCTGATTGATCTGGGCTACCGCGACGGCCTCGATCAGTCCGAGGCGATCATCAGGCTGATGAATCCGTCCTGAGCGGTGCTTTTCAGGGTTGCTCGAAGCGATCCTGGAAAATGACGTCGTCGAGGAACACCAGCACTTCGCCATTGCTGCGGGTCAGATAGAGGTTGCCGGCTTCATCCTCGCCAAAGCCGGTCAGGCCGCCAAAGCCGCCCGGCAGTCGGCCAAACTCTTCGCTGATCCAGTTGCCCGGCGAAGTCTCTGAAGCGAACCAGATCAGGCCGCTGCAGTAGTCGCCGTAGACGTAATAGCCCAGCATGGCGTCAATCGGGCCGCGATAGCGGAAGCCGCCGGTTACCGAGCAGTTGTCGCCCGCGTTGGCATATTCAATCACCGGCTCGACTGCGCCGACCAGCGAGCAGGGCGCGGTGGTGCTGCCGCGTTGCCAGCGGCCTTCGCAGACCTTCCAGCCATAGTTCAGCCCGCCACCAGATGCGGCCGGCTCGAAATTGATTTCTTCCCAGGTGCTTTGGCCCACGTCGCCAACCCACAAATCGCCGGTCGCTCGGTCGAAGCTGAAGCGAAATGGATTTCGCTGGCCATAACTCCACACCTCACCACAGTGCTGTGTCTGGCCGAACCAGGGATTGTCAGCCGGAACGGCGTAAGCCGCTGACCCGTTAGCGTTGGTAGCGCACAGATTATTGCTGCCCGCCGGCGTGCTGCTGTCAATGTCAATGCGCAGCATCTTGCCCAGCAGCCAGGCGGACTGATCGCTGCGGCAGCCGGGATTTGGCGCCGTCGCTGGATCAAGGGTCTGGCCACGGTTGCAGGGATCGTTGCCACTGCCGCCGTCGCCCATGCCGATGTACAGATAGCCGTCCGGCCCGAAATGAATGTCGCCGCCGTTGTGATTGGCGTAATCCTGGGCAATCACCATCAGCACTTGACGGCTGCTCGGGTCCAGGCGCCGCGGGTCGAGTGGATCAACCAGATACTCCACGATCAGCGTGTCGCCGTCGCTCACGCCGCTGATGCCGCTGGCGGTGTGGTTGATGAACGCCCGTCCGTTGCTGGCGTAATCCGGATGAAAGGCGAGGCCAAGCAGGCCGCGTTCACCGCCGTCACTGGTCATTGAACGAATATCGAGAAAGGGCTGCGGGCTCAGCGCGCCGGCAGCGTCAACCACCTGGATCGTTCCGCGCTGCTCGATGATGAACTTGTAATTGCTTCCGTCACCGGCGTGGCGCAGACCGACCGGAAAGCTGAAGCTGATACCGTCGAAGGCGGGCTTTAGCTCAATATCACTCGGCAACTGCGCACTTGCCGGAACGGCGCCAAGACCCAGCAGGCTGATAAACAAAAGGAAACGATGCATGGGGCCACCTCGGTTTTTGTCAGACCAGACCCCTTAAGCTTGTGCGGCAAAGTATAGATCAACAGCCGATCTGCCTGCACAGGAACCCTGAAACCGCAGATTGCGCAGATGAACGCAGATGGAAAGGATGGAAGATCAGGCGCGGGCTGTTTACTTGTAGCGAAACAGGGCCGAGATGTCGCGGCCGGTTTCGCCAGCGTCGACTATGGCCTGGTAGTCGCTCAAGGCCTGGCGCAGCACGGCTGAGTTGAAGCCAGTCTCCTGGCAGATCTGTTCACAGATGCGCAGGTCCTTGAGCAGGAGCTGCGGGGCAAAGCCGCTGGCGAAAGAGTCGTCGAGCATGGTCTGGCCGCGCTTGTCGAGAAACCAGTTGCCGGCTGCACCGCCGGACAGGATTTCCAGCATCGCAGCACTCGGCAGCTCAAGCCGTTTCATCAGGGTCAGGGATTCGCACACCGCCTCGGCGATTCCGGCAACCATGAGCTGATTGACCGCTTTGGCGGATTGGCCAGCACCTGACGGCCCGAGGTGATGCAGGACGCGGGTGTAGCCGGCGAGCACCGGGCGCAGGCGTTCGATGGCTTCGACATCCCCGCCAGCCATGATGGCCAGTTGGCCGTTGATGGCACCTTCCACCCCGCCGGTTACCGGCGCGTCAATAAAGCTCACCTCGCGCGCCGACAGTTCAGCAGCCAGGCGGCGGGCGGTGGACGGGGCAACGGTGGAGTGATCGACAAGGGTCTGGCCGGGACGCAGTACGTCGCCCATCGCGGCAATGACCTCGCGCAGGTCCTCATCGGCGCTGACGCACACGCAGATCAGCTCGACATCGGCGGCCAGCTCGGCGGGAGATTCAGCGACTCTCACGCCCGGATGTTCGCTGGCAAAGGTTCGCGCCTTGTCATCCGTGCGGTTCCATATGGCCTTCAGATGGCCGCTGTGGTGCAGGTGTCCGGCCATGGGCCAGCCCATGGCGCCGAGTCCGATCCAGCCTGTTGTCATGGCGTCTCCAGATAGGTGTAGGCCGACAGCCCTTCGGCAAGTAGGCGCTCCAGCGCTTCGGCTTCCTCGCGCGCCAGGCCGGCGCCGGCTACGCGGGCGCGGCAGGCGGTCATCAGTTCACGCGGATTGTAACCAACCAGTTCAAGCAGCATGTCGGCGCTGTCGCCGGCGCGAGCGTTGGCCAGGCGGAAGCCGTGGCCGTCAAGGTGGACATCGACGCTGTCGGTGTCGCCGAACAGATTGTGGATGTCGCCGAGGGTTTCCTGATAGGCGCCGGCCAGAAAAATGCCGAGCAGATAGGTCTCGTCCGCTTCGACCGGATGAACCGGCAGGGTGGATTCGAGCAGGCCGCGGTCAACGTACTGGTCAATGCGGCCATCGGAATCGCAGGTCAGGTCTTCGAGCACGGCCCGTTCGGTCGGCTCCTCATCCAGCCGCGACAGCGGGACGATGGGAAACACCTGGTCAATGGCCCAGATATCGGGCAGCGACTGGAAGATCGACAGATTGATGAAGTATTTGGCCGAGAGCTGATGGCGAATGCGTTCGCCAAGCTCGCGATGGCGGCGGTGTTCCGGGTCGAGGCGGTCAACCAGACGCTCCAGGATGGCGTAGTACATCGGTTCGAGCCGAGCCCGATCCTTGAGGCCCAGATCGCCATAGAGAAACAGGTTGCGGCCTTCGTCGAGCAGGTGCTCAGCTTCGAGAAAGCTTTCTTCGGGCGCGCGCTCATCGACCATCGTCAGCACGTCGGCCAGGCCGCGAATGATGGTGCTGTCATTGTCATCGGCGCCGTCAAAATCGCGCGGCAGGGTTTCAGTGGCAGTCACGTTGGTGATCAGCACCGCGTGGTGGGCGGTCAGTGCGCGTCCCGACTCTGACAAGAGCTGCGGCATGGCCAGGCCATGTTCGCGGCACAGTTCGGCAATTCCACCGACGATTGCATGGGCGTACTGGGCCATGGAGTAGTTCATTGAACAGAAACTGCGGCTGCCGCCGCCTTCGTAGTCCACGGCCAGACCGCCGCCGATATCCAGACGACGAATATTGAAACCGTTGCCGGCCAGTTCGGTGAAGTAGCGCCCGGCTTCGCGCACCCCGCGCTGGATGTCGCGCAAATTGGATAGCTGGGAGCCCATATGAAAATGCAAAAGATTCAGCCAGTCCAGACAGCCTGCCTGGCGCATCTCCTCGGCCAGCGCCATGATCTGGCTGGCGGCCAGGCCGAATTTCGCGCGCTCACCGCCGCTGCTTTGCCAGTTGCCGCTGCCCAGCGAGGACAGGCGCAGGCGAATGCCCACTTCGGGGCGTACACCCAGACGTTCAGCTTCGCGCCGGATCAGCGGCCACTCGCCGGGTTTCTCGATCACGATCACCGGTTTGAGCCCCAGCTTGAGGCCGCTTAAAGCCAGGCGGATATAGGCCGAGTCCTTGTAGCCGTTGCAGATGATGACGGAGCCGGGCTTGCCAACGGCCAGGGCGGTGATCAGCTCAGGTTTGCTGCCCACCTCAAGCCCCAGTCCGTCGATATCGGCCAGGGTGCGTACCACGCTGGCCTGTTGGTTGACCTTGATCGGGTAGACCGGGGCATAGCTGTTGGCGTAGTCATGCTCGTCAATGGCGCTCTGGAAGGCGTCGCTGAGCTGTCGAGTGCGTTCGCGCAGGATGTCGGGAAAGCGCAGCAACATGGGCAGACGCAGACCGTCACGCCGCGCCTGCTCGACGATTTCGGCCAGCGCCAGGCTGTGTCTGCGATCCGGGCGGGCCAACAGCTGGCCGGATTCGTTCAGGTCGAAAAAGCCCTCCGACCAGCGGTCGATGGCATAGCGGCGCCGGGCTCGCGCAACGTTGGATTTGCTCATATTCGCGATTGTCTCTACTCCGGGGGCAAGGCACAAGGCGCAAGGCACAAAAACCATGCGTTTCCCTTGCACCTTGAACCTGCTTCGCCTGCGCCCAGCCCAACAATGGTCAAGAGCGGCAGCAGGCAATCAGGTAATATTTCAGTTTGAAATCGTTTGCAGGCGAAGCAAAAATGTCCCTTCCCACCGATCGAAAATGGTTTACCGAGGCCAGCCTGGACAACGGCAGTGCACTGTCCTGGTCAATCGAGGCGCATCTTGCGCGCGAGATCAGTGATTATCAGACCATCGATGTCTACCGGACCGAGCACTGGGGCAAACTGATGGTTATCGATGGCTTCGTTATGTTGACCAGTCGTGACAATTTTCTCTACCACGAGATGATGAGCCATCCGGCGCTGTTTTCGCACCCGGACCCGAAGCGCGTGCTGGTCATTGGCGGTGGAGACTGCGGCACTCTGCGAGAAGTGCTGGCTCACCGCAATGTTGAGCGCTGTACCCAGGTCGAGATCGACGAGCAAGTCACGCGCCTGGCCGAAAAATATTTTCCGGAGCTGTGCGAGCGCAATGCAGACCCGCGGGCCGAGCTGCGGTTCGAAGATGGTCTGGCCTATATCAAGCGGCTCGAAGCGGCCAGCCTGGATGTAATCATCGTCGACTCCACCGATCCGATCGGCCCGGCCGAAGGCCTGTTCGGGCCGGAGTTTGTCGCCGACTGTTTTGCCGCCCTGGCCGACGGCGGCCTGTTCGTGCAGCAAAGTGAATCGCCGCTGCTGCATCAGCCGCTGATTGCCGGCATTCGCGCCAATATGGAAAAGGCCGGATTCAGCACGATTCGAACCCTGGGGTTCCCTCAGCCCTGTTATCCCTCGGGCTGGTGGTCAGTGAGCCAGGCGCGCAAGGGCGGTGCCATCGAGCCGGTCACTGCGGATCGTTTTGTTGCCAGCGGTATTGAGACGCGCTACTTCAATCCCGGCGTGCATCTGGGCGCGCTGGCAACGCGGATGCCGTAATAAAAAAGGCCGGGGAGTCCCCGGCCTTTTCAGCAAGCTTGAGTTTGGTCTTACTGACCCGGACAGTCGCCGATGCGTCGGCCGGTCATGGTGATGTTCATGGCCATCGCGCCCATTGGCGTTTCCATGTTGCCGGTGATGGTGCCGTTGGCGGAGTCGCCATTGAATTGCATGTCGGCCTCCATTGTCATTTGCATGCCCTCGGCCTGGTTGCAGGTCATGACGTAGTTCATGCCGTCACGGCGCAGATTCTTGTGAGTGATCTCGCATTCTTCAACGTTGTCGAGGAAGGCCTCGCCTTCGGCGATGTCTTCGTCGGTCAGACATTCTTCCGTGGTCTGTTCCTGGTCGGGAATGGGGATATCGCCGGAGAAGCTCATCTTGTTGTTGTATTCCCACAGGCCGGGTTCAATGTTCGGCGTTTCAGCGACCGCACTGGCGGCCAGACCCAGAAACAGGGTGGCGGTAATGAGGCGAAAAATCATGGCTTTCTTGCTCCTTGAAAATCGAATAGATGCCAAACGGGATGGGTTTGAAAGTTTCCTTCAGCCTGAATTACGCAATCCAGAAGTCCTTTCTGCCAGTTCCCCGAGCGCTGCCGTATTGTAACCGCCCGTGTGCTGAACAGGGCGTTAACACCCGGCCAGGTGCTCGCGCCGCCAGTCAGAGGTTCGCTAAAAGTTGCAGCGCGGAATGCGTGAACCCAGCTCGCTGCGGCAGCTTCGTTCCTGCTCGGCAGTAAACTCGATTTCGAGACGTTGCTGATGGGTGATGACTTCACCGTCCTGGCGGTACGGTTCGAAGCGCCATTGGGCAATTGCCTCGGCGGCGGCCTCGCCAAAGTCCTGGCCGCGCGGCTGTTCCTCAATCACCTGCAGGTCGCTGACCTGACCCTGGGGAGTTACCACAAAATCGACCATTACGCGGCCGTCGATGCCGCGTAGACGGGCCTGTCTGGGGTAGTCGGGCTCGATGCGTTCGATCAGATCACCGCCGCTGATGCGCGGCTGGAGGCGCTCGGCGGCCGGCTGTACTTCGGGCAGATCCACGAGCACGGCTTGGGGCGGTTCATACCGGGCAAGCTGGAGTGGTTCGGTCTGCCCGAACAGTTCTTCGAGCGGCGGCAGGCGCTCGATGGTGGCCTGGGGCAGCGCGGGCTGAGCTGTCGACGGCACCGTTTCCGTGGCTTGCGTTTCGGGTGCTGATTCAGCACTGGCTGCGCGCTGGTCGCCGGCCGGGCGCAACGGCGCTGCGAGGATTTCTTCCACTCCCGGGGGCGGCACCAGTGGTTCAGCCGGCAGTGATTCAGCCGGTTCCAGCGCGCCTTCGAGCATCGCTGAGGAGGCTTCCAACCGGTCGCCGGTTTCCGGTTGTTTGCCTGGTGGCGACAGACTCGTCTCCGTCGGCGGCACGGCTTCGTCAAGGATTTCCTCGGGCAGCATGTGCAGACCGCCGGCGGCGGCAAGCATGACGGTGGCAGCCAGTATCGGCACGGTGAGGCCAAGCTGTTGGCCGGGCCGGCTTTGTTCAACCAGTCGGCGGATGCGGCTCAAAACCTGGCCGTCGTGCATGGACAGGGCCAGGCGCGGGCCCCGGTAGCGGATGTTTTCAAGCGTGGCCAGCATTTCGACATAGGCCAGGCGGTCGGAGGTGACCGCAACGGCCAGGTCATCGCAGGCATTTTCGCGCTCGATGCGAATGCGGCCCGACACCCAGCGCACCACCGGATGGTAGAACAGCACCGTCTCGACCGCCGTCTGGAGCAGGTTGATCAGGTGGTCGAAGCGCCGGATATGGGCCAACTCGTGGGCCAGGATCATGTCGATCTGGCGCGCCGGCAGCCCGGTGACGATGGCCGGCGGCAGCAGCACCAAGGGTTTGAGCCAGCCGATAACCACCGGTGAGCGGATACCGCGTGAGACCGCAACCGCCACCCTGGAGCGAATACCCAGGCTCTGACAGAGCCGGGCAAGGTTTTCGGTCAGCGGCGCGGCCATTTGATAATCGGCCTGCCGGCGCAGGCGGCGCAGGTAGTGCCAGCCAAGCACCAGACGAAGACTCAGCACTGCCACGCCGATTGACCAGGCCGTGACCACCCAGAACAGCAGTGACCCGGCGCCGGACTGGGCATCGGTCACAGCCGTGATGTGCATTGCCGGCTGCAGTGGCTCCAGCGCTGCGGCCGCGCTGACGCTTGCTGTGGTCGTCATGCTCAAAAAGGCCAACGTGAGCAGCGGCGACAGGGCGAGTACGGCCAGGGTGACCACGGCAATGGCGTAGCGGCTGCGCGCTTCGGCCGCCTGGGTCAGCGGCAGCGAGGCCGCATACAGTGCGCCAATCAGGGCGCCTTGCCAGAGGAAGTGCAGCAGGGTGAGGCCGATCAGTTCGACCAGCGTGTGGTCCAGCCAGCTCATGATATTTTGTCCCCTGGGCTTTGGTTGCGCAGCTGCTGAACCAGACGATCGATCTCTTCGAGCTCAGCGGCGCTGGCCGGCCGTGAGGTGCCCAGGGCCTGCAGCACCAGGCGGGAGGCCGAGCCTTCGTAGACGCGGCCCAAAAAGTCGTCCAGCATGGCTCGCTGGGTCGGCTCTTCGGCAATGGTCGGTCTGAAGACGTGGGCGCGCTGTGAGTCGTCACGCATCACCAGACCCTTGCCGTGCATGATCTGCATCTGCTTGAGTGTGGTGGTGTAGCTCAGATCAGCCGACCCATCAATACCTTCATGTACCTCGCGTACCGTCGATGGACCGTGATGCCAGAGAAATTTGAGCAGTTTCAGCTCCGAAGGGGTGGGGCTGGGTAGTTCGGTAGTCACGACATGATTCCTCGAAAAAGCCTTAAACCAGCCAGGCGGCGAAGGTCGGCACGGACCTCCAACGAAAGAGATCGTAGCGCCTAATCTAGGCGCATGAACGGCCCGTGTCAATAGTGCGGTCTCTTCAGCCGCGTTGGATTTTGCCCCGGCGCTTTGGGTTTTCGCTGGGCCGGGCGCTGACTGGATCGTCGGGCCAGGGGTGTTTCGGGTAGCGACCGCGCATGTCCTTGCGCACCTCCGGGTAGGCGTTTTGCCAGAAGCTGGCCAGGTCGGCGGTTACCGCCAGCGGGCGGCCGGCCGGGGACAGCAGGTGCAGGGTGAGTCCCAGGCGCCCATCGGCCAGGCTGGGCGTGGCCTGGCAGCCGAACATGGCCTGCAGTTTGATGGCCAGGACTGGCCCGCTGGCATGGCCGTAGTCAATTCGTGCCGAGCGTCCCGTTGGCAGCTCCAGTCGGGTCGGCACCAGGCGATCAAGCTCAGCTCGGCGTTCGTGGCCGACGATGGCCAGCAGGACAGCAGACAGATCGATGCGCGCGACATCTTGCCAGCGCCGGGTGCCCGACAGCCAGGGCGGCAGCCAGTCATCAAGCGAATCAGCCAGGCTCTGATCGTCCACCGCCGGCCAGTCCTCGGGCCACAGGCAATGGAGCAGCCCGATGCGCGCCTGTAGCTGGCGACTGGCCTCGTTCCAGTTCAGCGCGGCCACTCCCTTGCGGCGCACGGCCGCAAGCAGGCCTTGTTCAAGTACGGCCGGGTCGGGCTGGTCGAGTTTGACCTCATCAAGTACCAGGGCACCGAGGCGGCGCTGACGGCGAGCGATGACCTGGCCGCGCTGCTCATCCCATTCGACGCGGTCGACGTGCTCAACTAGCTCGGCCAGGTCGGTTTCCAGGCTGCCGAGTTCAACCGTAGCGGCGCGAAAAATGCGCGCTTCGCGGGCCTGACCGTCGAGCTCGCAGGCGACCAGCCAGTCGGCGCCGGCCAATGGATCGGCCTCGTCGACAAACGCGCCACGACCGTTGCTGAGCACAAAGTGACCGCGGTGCCCTTTGCGCGCCTGACCGATGCGATCCGGCCAGGCGCGGGCCAGCAGACGGCCGACGGCATCATCGACTTCGGCCCGGTCCTGGCGGTTTCCGGCGAGCCGGTCGGCAGCCTTGAGCAGCCGGGACGCCACGGCGTGGCGCGGACGGTGGCGCAGAAAATCAAGATTTTGGCCGATATCGACGCTGTCGCGGTTGCCAAAATCGCGCTCTGCGAGCAGGGCCGCCAGCTCTGCTGCGGTGCGCGCCAGACCGAGCCGGCGACCGCCAAGCACCATATGCGCAAGCCGTGGATGGCTGCCCAGCCCCAACATGGCACGGCCATGGGCGGTGATCCGGCCGGACTCATCGAGCGCATTCAGGCGCTTGAGCAGACCCACCGCCTGGGCCCAGGCGGCCTGCGGTGGCAGATTCAGCCAACTTAAACTCTGCGGGTCACTCAGGCCCCAGTTGGCCAGTTCGAGAACCAGTGGCGCGAGATCGGCTGCCAGGATTTCCGGCCGAGTCTGCGCCTCCAGGCGACCCTGCTCGGACTCGCTCCAAAGCCGATAGCAGATGCCGGCTTCAAGCCGTCCGGCCCGGCCCCGCCGCTGTTCGGCCGAGGCCTTGGAGACGCGTTCGGTCATCAGGCGCGTCATGCCGCTGTTGGGATCGAATTGTGCGCGTCGCTGGCGGTGTCTTCGGTCACCATTCGCAAGGATCTGACCTACCTGGAGAGCCAAGGCCTGGTGGTACGCCGTTTTGGCGGTGCCGTGTCTGTGCCGCAGGATGGCCCGGCTGCGGATGAAACCCTGCAGCACGCTTCCGCCCGCAAACAGGCCATTGCCCGGGCGGCCGCAGAGCTGGTGGAGGACAATAGCCGCATCATCATCGACAGCGGCCGCACCACCAGCTATTTGCTGCCGGAGCTGGCCAGAAAAGCCCGGCTGGTGATCATGACCAATTCCCTGCGGGTGGCCGAGGCCGTTCGGCACATGGTCAATGAACCCACCCTGCTGATGACCGGCGGCACCTGGGACCCGAAATCCGAGGGCTTTCAGGGTCAGCTGGCGGAGCAGATCTTGCGTTCCTATAACTTTGATCAATTCTTTATCGGCGCCGACGGGCTGGATCTTCAGCGGGGAACGACGACCTTCAATGAACTCTACAGCCTCAGCCGCGTCATGGCGGAGGTCGCGCGGGACGCGCCTGAAGTTAGCAGGGATCGCCGGCCGCCGCCCCTCAGCCGCCGAAGCTTATCGAGAGAACGGCGAAGATGCCCGCGGCTCCGACCGCGGCCGTGAAGGCGGTGTTGGCCATCAGCAGTGCCTTCTTCGACAGCTTGCCGTGCACGTAATCCTCGATCACGACCCGCATCCCGAGCCGCATGT
>CALEIM010000183.1 GCA_937876395.1 uncultured Wenzhouxiangella sp.
CCGCCGGATCAGCCGCAAACGGCGGAAGCACCTGCTGGCCGGCGGGGGCCAGACCTTCCTCAATGGTCCAGTGCAGGTCGGCCACACCCTGATTACCAATCGTCAGAGTCTGGATATCAGTATCCCCGGCCAAGGAGCTGCCGGCGATCTGCTCCGGATCAACCGTGGCACAGGCTGAATCCAGCACCAGGTCAAAGTCGACCGTGGCCGGCGGTGTGACACCGCTCTCGCTGGCTCCCAGATGGTCTGGGTGGCTGACGGTTAAATCATAGGGACCCAGTGCCGGGTTCGCCTGAACCGTATAGCTGCCGTCGGCATCCGTGTCTACGGTGTGGCTGTAGCCGGTACCCGTTACGGTCACTGTCGCGCCTTCCAGCGGGGCCGGGTCGTCGCTGCAGTAGCCCAGGCTCTGGACCGTGCCTTCGATGCCGTCCCAATCGGTCGGGGTGCGCACGTTGATGCTGACCGGCACCGGCAGGATCGGATTGACCGGATCGTTGCTGATGACACACAGACCAGCGTGGTACTCGCCCGGTTGCAGGCCGCTAGCGTCCAGCGCCACGTTGATGGTGCTGGCCGTACCCGGCTGGTTGACGCCAAAGGACGGCGTGGCGCTCAGCCAGGAAATGCCTTCCGGATCCTCACACTGGACCGGACCAGGCCCAGGGCCAGGCCCGGGGCCGCCGTTGTCATCACCCGGGGTGGCGTTGGCCACCAGGATGATGTGGGTGTTGGCAAAGTCCGGACCAACCTGGAAGATCGGGGTCGGCGTGGTAATGCCGCAGTCCGGAGCCATCACAAAGCCCGGATGGGTTTCGCCGGCACTGGTCGCGCCGATGTAGAAGACGCCGCCCACCACTTCGACTACCAGGTCGTTGGCAGACATGTCATCGACCATGCCGGTCACCGGCACATTGACGATGGTGCCGTCATCACCGACGGAGATCGGTGCCGAGCCGGTACCAATCAGCTCCAGGCTGCCCACCGGAATGGTATCGACCGGTGTGCTGGACGCCAGGGTGTACAGGTTGACCGTCAGCGATGACGTGTCGGCCGCTTCCTGAATGGCGACATCCACACTTTCGATGCCGTTGCCCACTCCCGGGTGCTCGTCGTAGTAGAAGCGACGCAGCAGGTGGTTCTGGCCGCCATTACAGGCAACCGAGTTGGAAGCCGCGATTACGGTATCGAGCGTCTGCGACATCTGGTAAGGACCCAGATCGAGCAGATTACCCGTATCCCGACCACCCGCGGCGATGCCACTCAGGAGCGTGCCGTTGCCGGTGCCCGGCTGACCAACCGACCGCTGCAACAGGGTCGGCTCAAGTTCGCCTGCCGTTGCGTCGGCCGTATCGATGCTCCACTCCAGCGTTCCGGCGCCTTCATAGTTGTTGAGCTCAATGTAGCCGCTGGTGGTAGTTCCGGCATCCATGTTGACGGAAATGCTGTCCGGCATCACCGCCGCACAGGGTGCATCCAGCAGGAGATCGAAATCGACCGTGAAGAAGTCACCGCCGGAGAAGCTGGCGCTGCTCGTTTCAGCGTGATGACCTTCGGCGCTGGCGGTAATGCTCAGCGGGCTTTCACCTTCCGGCAAGTAGACTTCGTAGAAACCATTGTCATCGGTCTCCACGGTGTAGCTGCCCATGCTGCCGACAATTTCGACGCTGGAACCTGCCAGCGCTGACGGATCGGCGCTGCAATGGCCCAGCCCCATGACGGTGCCGGACAACGCACCCCAGGTGGCAGGCAGCTCTACCGTCATGCTGACCGGAACGGTAAGCGTCTGGCTTATACCAACACCTTCGTCGACATTGACAATGATGTCGCCGGTGTAGGTGCCCAGACTCAGGCCGGCCGGATCGAACAGCACACTGACATTGGTGTAATCACCAGCAGCCACCGTGCCCGATACCGGGTTAACACTCAGCCAGTCGGTCTCGGCAGGCGGGCCGGAGGAGCCATCGGCAATGAAGTTCACGGCGTTGAAGGCGATCAAATCCAGATCACCAGTCCAGTCGCCCGGCGTGCCGTTCGAGCTATAGAGCGCGTTGACTGCGACCACGTCCTGATTGAAGGCGATCAGCGGCATGCCATCGGCCCATTCGGCAATCAGAGTGGCACCCGGACGAAGCGGTGTGTCGATACGCGGCGCACTGTCACCGTTGGCCAGGGAGCTCACATTCTCCAGGATCGGATGACCCGGATCGAGCATGACCATGGTCGAGGGAGAGAATGCCTCCCCCGTGGCTCTATCGAACGGACCATAACCATCGGTAATGAAGCGCCCGTCAAGCTGGAAGCCCCAGGCCGGGTCGTCATAGGCGTAGTTGAAGACCACCGCCTTGCCGCCATCATCAATGAAGTCCGCCACGGCATCGCCGACACTGATATTGGCACCACTGGCCTCCCACGTATTGTTGTTGGTCAGCACCGCGATGTCGTAACCGACCAGGTCAGCACCCGTGACCATGGCCAGATCACCCGGATACAGCTCGGCGACGACTCCCGGGAATCCATTGAGGTCGGACACCAGGTTGGTCGGCGGAGTCTGATCGGGCGAGAGGACAACGACCGACAGATCATCCTGCCGCAGGCTCAACTGAACTTCGCGGCTCTCAGCGGCACGGGCCTGGAATTCACCGCTGGCGCGGGAACTGCCATCGGCCTCGACGCTGTGAGCTGCGAACCCGGCACGCTCAATCAGATGACTGATACCGCTGGTGCCGTATTCCGCCGTAGTGATATCGAAGCTCGAATCACCAAAGCCATCGTTGATCAGAGACAGCACATCGCTGGCGGTGGCATTGACGTCGACCACGACATCAATGCTGGCCGGATCAGTGTCGGTACAACCGGCAGCCAGAACCATGTCCATGCCCACCTCGGTGGTGTCCTGAGCGTCTACCGTGACGCCAGAGACACTGTCTGTCAGGTGATCGTCATGACTGAACGTAACGCTCACCGGGCTCTCGTCCGCTGGCAGATAGATCTCGTAGAAACCGTCTTCGTCGGTTTCGGCAAGGTAGCTGTCAGAGCTGCCAGTCACCTCGACTGCCACACCGGCCAGAGCAGACCAGTCGGCGCTGCAGTGACCCAGGCTGCCGACGGTGCCCGTGATCGCACCCCAGGTAGCCGGCAGTTCGGCGGTCATGGTGACCGGAACTTCGACGATCGGGTTGAGCGGATCGTTGCTCTGGAAGCACAGGTTGGCTGCGTACTCACCCGGAACCATGCCGGTCGGGTCGAGCGTGGCAGTAACGGTCTGTGACGGGTCGCCGGCGGCGATGGTGCCGCTTTCCGGAGCGGCTGACAGCCACTCGGGCAGATCACAGTCCATCGCCTGGCGAAGGGCAAAGGCGCCAATCACCACAGTGGAATCGGTGTCACCTTCCCACTCAATGCGGATGGTGCCATCGGAGCTGCTGCGCGTGACATAGCTCAGTTCGTTGAAGTCCTGAGCATTGTTGCTGTGCGTCTCGTTGACCATGAAACGACCGCCATTATTGTCGGCAGTGGTCATGGTCTGACTGAACTGGATGGCGTTGATGTCATTGCCGTGGCTGACGTCCACCAGGTTATCGAAGGTACTACTGGCTCGATAGCCAACCATCCAGTATTCGTAGTCAGTGTTCGGCTGCAGGTTGCTCAACTCGATGAACAGGCGACCACCCGAACGGAAGCCGTAGCCGGTCATGCCCGACAGGTCGTAGTCGTACATCGGTACGGCATCGGCTGCCAGAGTGGCTGTGCTCAGGTACAGCGGTCCCTGGCTTGTGTCGACACCACCCCATTCGAAGTGGTAGCCGGTCAGGGCGCCGGTGTCGTCATAAACCTCTTCCATCAGGCCGTCAACCAGACCAATCCGGTTCCAGTTCTGCGGATCAGGCGTGGTTGAAGCGGTCGTGGTGAAGTTGAAGCCGATCAGTGGATCGGACTGGCGCAGGCCTTCATCGGAGGGATCGAGAATCGACCACTCAAGTCCGGCCGGGCCCAGGTTGGCAACTTCCAGGTCAAGGTTGACGGTGGTATCAAGGGCAACCGTGGCAGCCAGCGATTCTGGACTCACATCGATACAGCCTGCCTCATATTCCAGGGTGTAATCGACGTCGATGACATCGGAACCGACGAACGCAACGCCTGCGTCGGTTTGCGAGATGTAACCCGCATGGCTGACGGTGACGTCGACCGGGCTGTCGTCCTTGTGGACCAGGATCAGATAGTCGCCGTTCTCGTCAGTTTCGACGGTGTAGGTTTCGGTGCCACCCTCGATGGTGATCAGGGCGCCTTCCAGCGCTACCGGATCCGCACTGCACATCTGGCCGGTGACATTGCCGCTGAAGTAAGCGTTGTCCGGATCAAACACGGTGACGTTTACCGGCACCTCAAAGCTCGGTGCATTGGCATCACTGGTTTCGATGCACAGCGCAGCCTGATAGTCACCGAACGCCAGATCCGTAGCGTCAACCTGAACCGGCACGATGCTTTCTCCACCGGCAAGAGCGGTACCCGAGTCCGGATAACTCAACCACGCAACCGTGTTCAGGTTCTCGCAGCTTGCCGGCGGCTCGCCAATAAACACGTTGTCGATAAAGGCCCAGTAGTTCCAGCCGGGGCTGGTATAGCGCCAGCGAACCTGGACTGCGGGCTCACCGTCGTATGCGGAAAGATCAAGCAGTACCGGCAGATGGGGGGCGGCCGAATAGGCGTAGTTGGAAGCCCAGGACTCAAGGTTGTCCCAGGTATCACCGCCGTCAGTGGTCACATCAACGCTCAGGCTACTGGTGCCCAGATGGCGGTAGGACAGATCGAAGTGCAGCTCGCTGCCCACATAGTCGCTCAAGTCCAGGACCGGCGTGATCAGCGAGGTGTCCATGTTAGTACCCGAGCCGCAGTCGTCGCTGTCTGCCGCGGCACCGCGATCAGTGCCAGTCCAGCCGATAAGGCGGGCATCGTCGGAAGAAATCCAGGAACACGAGCTGCCGGGTGCATCTTCGATGGTCCAGGCAGCCGGCGGGAAGGCGCCTTCAAAGTCTTCGCTCAGAGCGGTTTGCGGCAAATCGCGCGGCGCGCTGGCTGTGGCATAGGTTTCGATCAACCAGTCAAGGTCTACCGTGCCCAGTTCATTGCCGATGGTGAGATCGGTACTTGCGACACCTTCCAGGGGAACCTGGATATTGAGCACCTGCGGATCGACCGTGGCGCACACGCCGTCCATGACCAGGCTGAAGTCCACAGTGCTGGTCTCCTCACCTTCGAGAGTCACGCCGGTTTCGGTATCACCCTGGTGGTTGTCAGCGGTAACGGTTACATCAACCGGACCTTCCTGGAAGTGCATTCCAACGGAGAAGTAGCCGTTTGCGTCGGTGGTGGCGCTAAAGCTGTTGTTCGCACCCTGGATGACGATTTGGGCACCGCCCAGCGGGCCTGGGTTTTCACCGCAGTAGCCCAGGCTTTCAACCGTGCCATCGACAATGGCGAAGTTGACCGGGTCGACCACTTCC
This sequence comes from uncultured Wenzhouxiangella sp., assembly GCA_937876395.1. GTDB lineage: Bacteria > Pseudomonadota > Gammaproteobacteria > Xanthomonadales > Wenzhouxiangellaceae > Wenzhouxiangella. The sequence continues at coordinate 5,505 of CALEIM010000183.1, forward strand.
AGAGTCACCGGAACAATTACCAGATCGTTGGCCACGTCATTGCTGGCAACGCACAGACTGGCTTCGTGAACGCCTTCGGCAAGACCTGAAGCATCAACCGTGACGCTGACCGGGAAGTTGCCAAAAGCTGGCGTGGTGCCGGCGTAGCGGTCAAGCTCAAGCCAGGCAACGTCCGACGGCGCATCGCAGGCCGCGTTGAGCTGCGCGCCGACGATGGCGCGTGCGGTCAGGGAGTTGCCCTGTGGGTCGCTGCTGGCCGGCTCATTGTCTTCTTCAATGGTCCAGTCCAGCGGCAGGTTGCCGGGGTTGTCGATATTGAGGGTCTGGCTGGCTCCCTCGCCTTCCAGCAGATTGAAGGCCAGGCTAGTCGGATTGACGTCAGCAACCGGCTTGATCGGATCGGTGGTCACCAGCACGCTGACCGGCACGGCCACAATCGGGGTGACCGGATCATTGCTGGCAAAACACACACCGCTCTGGTACAGGCCTTCGGCCAGACCGGTAGTGTCGACATCGACAGTAACCGTGTCGCTCCCGCCCTGGGCCGCGGCAGTGCCGCTGGTCGGGGTCACGCTCAGCCAGCTTGGCGGAGCTTCTTCACAAACACCGGCGGTGCCGGTCAGGGTGAATGCCAGGCCGTCATACACCGGATCGCCGGTCACGCTCGGATCACTGATGTCGGTCCAGGCGGGCACACTGAACAGATCCGGCCCGATCAGCTTGGCATTTTCAAGCTGCACCGGCCCACCGGTATACCAGTTCCAGCGGCCGCCACCGGGGCCAACATCCAGGTTGAATGCCGGAACAATGCTCAGCCAATAGGTTCCACCGGCCAGATCAACGCCGCTGCCGGTCGCCGCGACCAGATCGAGGGCGATGTTGTTGTCGGTCAAATCGACGCCCGGATCGCCCGGTGATGCCGTATAGGACCAGACGTGCTGGCCCGGATCAGTTTCCGGATTGCCCAGCGGCGCGCCGCCGTTGTCGGCATAGATGTACCAGGTGATGTGATCGGCGACGGTCATCGGACCGTCATTGCGGAAACCTGCAGCAAAAATGGTTTCGATGGTCGACGGGATGGCCAGTACAAAGTCATCGGCCGAGTAGCCGCCGTTGTCGAGTGTGGTGGAGTAGGAAGAAACGATCCCACTGGTGGAGTTCTCCTCCTGCTGCCAGAGCACGGTGGACGCGCGCACGGCACCGGCCGGGGCCACGTATTCAGCGTCCCACTCAAGCAGCTCGCCACCGTAGTTGGTAATGGTGATCGTTTCGCTCTCGACCGAATCCGGCTCGACCACATAGTGGAAGCTGGTGGCATCGACATCGATCACCGGCGGCGGGTTGCCGGGAATGCAGTCCTGGCGATCAACGCGTAGGTTGTCCAGATAGATTCCACGGAAACTGCCTACGCCGTCGCCCTGGAGGGTCCAGCGGAACTGAACACTGGTACCGGCCGCGCCTGAAATATCGGCGTCCAGCTCAGTCCAGTCCTGCTGGATCGAACCGCCGCTGTGCTGCCAGACTGGTTGCCAGGAACCACCGTCGATGCTCACTTCAGCCGACGCGGAGTGGAAAGAAGCGGAATCAATATGCCAGGCCTGATCCCAGAACGCGAAAAGGGCGTTGCCAGCCTCGGCGGAAAGATCATAGACCGGCGAAACCACGCGCTCATTGCCGGAATTATTGTAATTGCCGGTCAGGTTGGTCGCCCAGCAATTGCTGCCTTCGGAGCAGCCGTTCGGCCAGCCGGTCGGGGCACCCCATTCCCACGGCAAGGCGGCACCGACCAGTTCGGTGGTGAAACCACCATCGTCGGCTTCAAAATCCTCGATCCAAACATTGCTGATCGCCGGCGTATAGCCGGGTGCCGTACAGGCCGCCGCATCGGCATCGAGCCCGATATCAAACGTCAGGTCGCCAGTCAGTGGGCCAATGGTTTCATCGCCGACCACATAGCCGTTGACGTTGGCCGCTATGACCAGATCGAACTCCATGCCGCTCGGCAGCTCGAAGCTGTAGTTGCCGTCCGCAGCCACTTCCAGCGGCTCCAGCGGAGTGCCTGGGAAAGTAATGGTGGCGGCCAGCGGGAAGCCGGTTGCGGAATCGCTGATGGTGCCCGAAACGGTCCAGATGTCGGCAAGTTCGAGTGACACATCCACGGTTTCGGTCTGGCCGTCGCCCACTTCAATGTCGTGCAATTCGACCGTTTCGTAGCCGAACTTGCTGAATGTAACGGTATAGCCTTCGCCCGCGCCGACCGCCAGCACATCCTGGCTGTAGTCGCCATTGGCGTCGGTCACAGTCACGTAGCCGACCGGGGGCGGATCGAAGTAGTCAAAGTCGATACGCACGCCTTCGAGCGGACTATTGTCATCTGCATCGGTGACCGTACCGGCAACGGTGCCGATCTCGCCAGTCTGTGCAATCGCCGCCTGTACTGCGGCCAGAGCATCGATCTCACCCCAGCCGGAGGCGTAGTTCGGATGGTTGACACCCGTATCAACGTCCGGATTGCCGGCGCCGCCGCCGGCATAGGCGACGTGGTTGGCGGTGTCCTGGAGAATCGTGCCGATGGCGCTCAGATCGCCGGACAGCACGGGCGCGGCCGAAATCATCAGAGCAATTACGCCGGTGGCGTGCGGGGAAGCCATCGAGGTGCCGCCAATGGTGATGTAGTTGCTGTTGTTCGAGCTGCCGGCAGCGCGAATCCCTTGACCGGGGGCCGATACGTTGGGCTTGAGGTCCGGGTAGCCGAAGTGATCAAACGAGAAGGGCAGGCCGGGGTTGTCGTTGTCGGTCGGGCCCCAGTTGGAATGGGTGGCGTAATTGCCGCCGGACTGGGTGGTCGAACCAATGCCAAGCACGCGGCCGTGGCGGGCCGGATCACCGACCGTATTCAGGCCCGGCGGTGCAGAATAGCCGCAGCCGAAGCTGTTGTTGTTGCCGTTGGAAAACACCGGGATGACGCCGGCGGCCAGCATGGTGTCGAAAATGGGCGTATAGAATCCAGCGTTGTGCTCCTGAGCACAATCGCCCCAGGAGTTGTTGACCACGTGCGGACGCATGTCCGGATTCGGGTTGTTGCCTTCCACGTCGGTCGGGGCAACGAACCAGTTCAGGCACGCGGACACTTGGCTGCATGTACCAGCGAGACAGCCACCGCAGGCCATCCACTCGGCGCCGGGAGCAACGCCGATCTGGTTGTCTGCACCGTCATCACCAACGGCAATGCCGGCCACGTGCGAGCCGTGATAGTGGTCATTCAGCGGCGGAACCAGATGACCGCTGCCGGGAAAGTACCAGGCGTAATCGTGATCAAAACCACCAGCGCCGTCGTTGCCGCGGTAGGAGTTGACCAGTGCGTCATGGGTGTAATGGGGCACGGTGTCGTTGATGCCGACCACCACGCCTTCACCGGTAAAGCCCAGATCGTTCCAGACGTCGCTGGCCTTGATCTGGGCGATATTGGGCTCGATGCCGCGCGGACCGCTACGCTCACCGGTCAGATCGGCGTCAACTTCGGTCGCCATCAAGTGATATTCGGGCTTGACGAAAACACCCTGCACCTGAAGATCGGCAACGATCGTATCCAGCACGCTGTGGTCGGCGTCGGGAATAATGATCATGTTGAAATTATCCAACGCCTGGAAATCGGCGCCGGATCGGCCAAGGCTGGCACGCAGCGCCTGCTGCGCCCGGGCCGAGGCTGCGCTCATCTGGGCATGAACCCAGTGCCCGCGCTCGCTCCAGTCCATGTCATAGGCAGGACTGAGATCGGGTGAGCCCCTGAAGTGAACGATCAGGTCAGCCGATCCGGCCTGACTGATGCGGTCATTTACTTCGGGGGAAACGAAAAGCTGGTCTTGAGCACTGGCCGAAAAGGCCAGCGTCAGCGCCCAGCAGAGGACGAGCGTTAAAACAATGAGCTTGTTACCGGGTTTCATGAAAACTCCCTATGTGAATCACTGACCTTTCCAGGATGAACGTTCAAAACGGCTACCTGGCTCATAACTTCCACTTCATTTTTTATTGACTTTTGCAATTCATTTTTCCTCGCCTGACGGGGCCGCGTGGTGCCCTGTCCAAGCGGCTTCACCGCTGGGACGAATCAGACCATTGGGTTGTTGTTCAGGCGCTGGTCGTGCCCGGGCCGTCAGTTTTTCATTTCTGAGGGCCATTTTGGAAGGCTACATTAGGCGATCGTGAACGGGCTGTCAAACTTGTTGAAGAAAAAACTGTCCGCCCGGCCTGATCGATGCGCAGACCCCCGCTTGATCAAGATCAAGAGTGGATTTGCCGAGCCTGCAGACCGGGCGCACAGCAATGTTACCCGCATCACAATTTTCCAAACTGATCTGAATTTTTCTCACTCGATCGGCCGCTGATGTCAGTCGTTGCGCTGCGCACAATGAATAATTGCAAAAAACTTTCCGGTCGGTACGCGCCCCTCTGAACCCACCTCGGCCGACAGCTCACCGCGCGCCCACACGGCGCGGCCTTCCGGATGAACATTGGCCGCCGGCCAGCTTTCCGAATCGCCATGAATACGGGTCAGGGGATCACCGGGCCGCTCGCGTTTGATGCGCAGATACGCGCTGGCCAGGCTGTTGTCAGGCTGGCGCATGATCAACTGAACCAGGTCCTCTTCGCTGGCGATACTGCTGCGAGCCGCACTGTCGCCGGCCAGGCGACGAAAAATGCGCAGCCCCTGGTAGCGGCCATGCTCATCGGTTCGGCCCATGCGCCCCATAAACCCCAGACCGCCTTCAACCAGGCCACAGGTTCCGCTCTCCTCGAACACCAGCGTCTGGCCGGCAATCTGAATCAGCGCCTGCCCCGGCGGCGGCAGTTCAATCGAATCCGGCCATGGGGTGGTCAGCGGCGGCAGCGCATCGCCGGCCTTGACCGGCGCGGTCTGACAAGCGCTGAGAAAGGCCAGCGTAACGACCAGTAAACTACTGATCAGAAAGGTTTTGTGTGAGCCCATCCAAAAGTGCTTTGTGCGTCGAATCTGACGCTGATTATACGCCGGCCCGGGTGGCCAGCATGGTCCGCCGGGGACACGCGTAGCCGCTCTCTGCCACCATGCTTCTTGCCTGCGGCAGGCCACATTGCGGCGCCGAGCTACGCTGCCGCGACCTACGGTTTCGATTCTGCCTCTTCAAACCGATCTTCGAAGATGATCGGCTCGGGCTCAATGCCGCGGCCGGTCAGACTGATGTTGACCGTTTCACCATCGACCAGAATGCGCAGCACACCAAACTGATTCCCCAAAGTATTCGGCGCGAAGCGCACTTGCAGCGCGCAGCTTTGCTGGGGTTCAAGCGGGCTGTCGCAGCCGTTGGCGATCAGTTCGAATGCTGGCGGGCCGACAATCAGCTCGGCTTGTGAAATCAACAGATCAGCCGAGTAGATATCAGCGACGTTGCTCAAGGTGAGGGTTTGGCTGGCGGCGCTGGTCAGGCCGGTGTCGGCAAACTGCAGGCCGGTTGAATCCATTGCCAGTTGACCGGGCTGCTGCAGACCGATGCCACTCAGGCTGACACTTGCGGCCGGGCCGCTGACGAGGCTGATCTGGAGCTCGGCATCAAACGCGGCTTCGCCAAAGGGGGCAAATGAGAGTTCCAGTTCGCAGCTCTGACCGGTTTCCAGCACCAGGCCCGGCGCGCAGTCACCGCCGCTGATGAGGTATTCCTCGCCGCTCTGGCTGATCTTCAGGCGGTCGAGTTCAATGGGCTCAGCACCTGATATGCCAGCGTTGCTGACGACCAGCGCGCGGCTGCTGGCCTGGCCGGCGTCGACTTCGCCGAAGTCGAGCGCATTGGCATCCAGCACAAGCTCGCCGGCGACCTCTTCTTGCACCGTCAAATTGACCGGAAGGACTCGGCGCGCGGCTTCAACATCGTTGCTGTACAGGCACAAATAGCCGGAATACACGCCATCCGCCAGCGCGGAAGCATCGGCAACGACTTCAATCGATGTGCTTAGGCCGGGCTCAAGCTGACCTGAATCGGGCTGGCTGCTCAGCCAGTCCTGCGGCTGACAGAGTCCGGTGGGCGTGTCGCTGTCGGTGGTCCACTCAAGCGGCAGCGAGCCGAGATTTTCCAGGGCCAGCATTTCGACCGCGCCATAGCCCTCGACGGCCAGCAGGTTGAATACCGTTGGGCTGGGGCGGGCGATGGGTGTATCCAGACCCAGGTCGACTTCGATGACATCGTCTTCGTTGACCTCAACCGCCGCGACCGTCTCTGATTCATGGCCGTCCTTTTCGACGACCAGTTCGTAAACGCCTTCCGGTACGGTGAGCTGATAGCTGCCGTCCGTACCGGAACTCGTAGTGTGTGATTCATCCGCATTGCTGACAGTCACCAGCGCCCCTCTCAGAGGAAAACTGGTTTCGGCCCGGGTCAGAATGCCATGGATCTCCCCGGTGGCGATGTCCTGCGGCGTGACCGCCTGGCAGGCCGACATCGGGCTGGTGCAGGCGCTGTTGGCGCCAACGGCAACTACGCCGTAGAAGGCTTCCATCTCGTTGCGCAATCCCGAATCGCTGAACGAGGTGTCGGTGGTGATGCCGACGCGGGTTTTGCCGAAATCGCAACCGTGTACGCCTTCGGTTCGGTAGATCCAGTATTCACTGGCATTGGGCACAGCGTCCCAGCTCAACTGGGCACCCTGATCGCGGGCGTGGATCAGCACATTGGCCGGCGCCGTGTGCGGCCCGCCGCTGCAGCCGGAATTCTGCACGGTCGGCGTTGAGCAGGCGATGCCGTGACGGTCGAAGGCGGCAAAGATGGCCGACATATTTGGCGTGCCGTCGGTCAGATCGCCGTTGTCATCATCGGCGGCGAGGAAATTGAGGTAGCCACCGTTGGCACCACAGCCAGCCTGGCCATTGGCGGTGCATTCAAACCATTTGCTTACGTTGCCGGCACCGAGAAAGGTCAGCCGGGTGCCAAGCTCCAGCGCCGTGTTTGAGTCGTAGTTGATAGCGGAGCCATTAAAACCCTGCAGATCGCGGTGAATCAGGTCCCAGGCCGTTTCAGCAACGATGTTGCCTTCGCAGTGGGTCGCGCGTCCGCAGGGCCCGGCCCGGCCGGTTCCAGGGCCAGGGCAACTGGACTGGATCCAGGCGACATCGTGCGGCTGGCCGCTGGCGCGTTTGGCCCAGTCGGATTCGCGCACGCCGGTGCACTCCAGGCAGTCATCGCCAAAGCCGGTGCAGTTCTGGCCCGGCCGGAAGCCGCGCCCGACGCAGGAATCATTGAGCCGGTTCTGGGCATAGATATCGGCAATGCCTTCACTGGGACTGGTAATCCCCGGCACATTGGAGTGGTCGTCCATGCCGTGGCCCCATTCATGATCGAACACGCCGGCAATTTCACCGGTATTGGCGCAGCCGCCGCCGGAAGTATAAAAGGTGACCTGACCACTGCCGGGGCTGTAGGTGGCGTTGCAGTTATTGTTGACGTTCATGTTGGCAATCAACTGACTTTTCAGCCAGTTGTTGTTCGGCAAATAGCTGCGGGCCTGCTCGGCAATGCGGTTGAGTTCATAAAAACCGCTGCGCGAGGCGTGGGTGTTGCCCGCTGACGCCCCCGGCGGCACGGCACAGTCTGTGCCCGGTCCGTGGCCGAGATCAAGATCACCGCTGGCGGCCGATTCATTGATCGTCCCACAGCGATCCGACATGCGCACGTACTGCCCGGAAAGCGTGGTGGTGATGGTGCCGCTGTCGGTACCTTCCGGCAGATGGCCGCCGCTGGTGGTGTAAACAGTACCGCCACCGCTGATGCTGACATTGGCAAACGGCATCGGCCAGTTGAGCTGTTCGATGCCATCGGGCGGGTTGCCGTCATTGCTGACCGGGTAAACCCCGCCGCCGACTTTGCGGGTTGAGTAATGTTTCATGTCCGTCACTGCCAGCAGCTCGCTGCTGTGTGCATCAACCAGCACCTCATACTCATCGTCGGGCCAGTCAATCGCTGTTTGCAACACCCAGGCCAGACGGTATTGCAGGCCCTGGCCGAGTTCGCTGATCTGCTCCTCGTCGGGCTGATCTGACACCGGAATGATTTCCAGATGAGGCGTGTGACTGGTCGGCCAGAGCTGGTCCCGACCCAGATGCGCCAGCAGCACATTACGCGCCTGGTCGGCCGATATTTCCGGCTGAACTGAAAGATTGATATCCGCCCAGTTGCGCTGGCCCATCAACACCAGGTTGCCGCTGTTGATGATGGCGGTAATAAAGCTGTCGCGCACCGAAACACCCTGATGCCGGCGCGGTACATGAACCTGGATCAGGCGCTCATCGGGCGCGCTGAGATTGGGCTGATCAAACTCGGTCGGGTCGAACTTCAAATCGACCGAGTGCTCAATGAGAAAACCGCGAAACGCAGCCCAGGCCGAATCCAGCAGATCATCGTGGCTGGCCGGCGCGCTGCGCCCTGAATCCGACCAGGCCAGATCATTGCCAAGCCCCGGCCCCGGGATCATCGGCCTGGTAATAATCAGACTGCCCCAGCGGCCGGTACGCCGGTCGATGAATGCCCGCTCGGCACTCACTTCGAGCCGATTGAGCGCCGGCAGCAACTCCGCCACTTCCTGCGAGCGCAGCTCTGTGACCGGCTGATAGACCGAGCTCCACCACAGGCTGGAATGCTGAAATTCGCGTTCGTGGTCGTGCTGTGGCACTTCGAAGGCGATCGCGGAAGATGCGCCCATGGTGATCAGTGCCAAGGCGATGAGCCGTGCTTTGTTCAACATCACGGAAATTCCTGTTTGCTGGTTTGATTTGTTTTGTTTTATACAAAGGTCAACGGGGCCGATGAAATCAGCCCGAACGTCGACGTCGGCCACGTCGGGCCGACCTGCTGTTTTTTCCTTGTGCCTTGAGCCTTGCGCGTGGCGCTTTCGCCACTAATCTTCAAACCGATCTTCGAAGATGATCGGCTCGGGCTCGACACCACTCCCGGTCAAACTGATATTGAATGAATCACCGTCGACCGGTATACGCAGTACGCCGAGCTGAAAGCCGAGCGACTCCGGGGCGAAGCGCACTGCCAGCGTGCAGCTTTGCTGTGGTGCCAGCCCTGAATCGCAGTCGTTGGCCGTTATCGAGTAGTTCGCCTGGCCGGTAACGAGTTGAATCTGACCAAGCTCAACGGCAGCCGAGCCTTCGGCGGCCACATTGCTCAAGGTGATTGACTCAAGCCGTGCGCTGCCAAGTGCGGTATCAGCAAAGGCCAGCGTGCCGACCGGATCCAGCACGAATTCGCCCGGCGGCAACTGTTCTACCGTCATCTGTACGGCAATGGTGATTTGCGGACGGTCGCCATCGTTGCTGGCCAGACACATCAGGGCGGAGTATTCGCCGGCATCCCGGTCGGTGGCATCGGCGGTAACCAGCGCCTCAAAACTTTGGCCTTCTGAAAGGCTGCCGCTTTCCGGATCAACGCTCAACCAGGCAGTCGGGCTGGAGCCGGCGCAGGATGCGGGGGACAGACTCCAGTTCAGCTCGCCGTCGCCGATGTTGCTGATCTCCAGGCTGACGGTTTGCGTGCTGTTCTGCGGCAAATCAAAACTCAGGCTGGTCGGGCTGATTTCAGCCTGCGGGTGGAAGCGGACCTGGAACTGGCGGGTGTCGCTCCAGTCGCTGTCACCGCAGGAATCTTGAGCGCGCACGCGCCAGTAGTAATGTGTGCCGCTGGCGAGATCGATGGCGGGGATAAACTCAGTCTCGGCGACGGTCTCATCAACAATCAACGCGTTGAAATCAGCATCGGTGGCAATCTGGACCTGATAGCTGCTGGCAGCATAAAGCGCATCCCAGCTCAGTTCCGGCTGCACCGGTTGATCGGTGGCGCCATCCAGTGGCGCAATCAGTTCGGGCGAGCGGGGGTCATCAGCCAGCAGGGACAGGGTGATCGCTGCCGATTCCTGCTGTCCGCCGGCGTCGCCAATGACGGTAAACACGTGGTCGCCCTGACCGGCCGCGGCCAGATTGCCGAGCGTCAGCACGGTGCTGAACGGCGGTATCTGATTGTTGCTGGAATAGCTGTCGCTGACGCCAGCGGGCAGGTCATCGGTGCTCAGCGTGACCGGCTCGCTGAATCCGCCGGTTTCGCTGATATCGATAGCCACATCAAGATCGTCAAAGCCGCAATGGCTGATCTGATGGACTTCGGGCTCGATAGCAAAGCCGGCGCTGCCGATACCATTCAGTGTCAGCGGCGCGGTGCCGAGCGGATCAAGATGCTCGCGCACGCGGGTGCTTGGCGTACCCATGCCTTCCCAGCCATGTGCAAGCTGGCCGTACATGTCGTACTGCAGATGGGCGGGGTTGCCGCAGGCGGCTTGCCCACCACTGAGCACACCGATAAAGCGCTGTTCGGCGGTGTACAGCGGCGAGCCGGATGAACCGCCTTCGGTGACCGCGATCGGCAGGTTACCCGAGCCGTCGGGAATATTCGGCAGCTCCGGTGGGTTGGGATGCCAATAAGGCCACCAGTGAATGTTCGTCGCTCCGGCAATGTTGCCGGCCTGGATATCCTGCTCAACGAAGGTAATGCGCTTTTCGTGCACGCCGGGGTGATGAATACCCGCACACAGGCCTTCGGTGGTGTTGGGTGCACCCTGGCTGCATGCGGTCGGCGGCGGGCGTCGATCCCAGCCGGACCAGTACAGATTCCAGTCCGGGTCGGGCGCGTCATCAAGTTCGATCAAAGTGATGTCTGAGCATTCATCGGACGCCGTGCACTGGCCCTGAAACGGGTTGCTGGTGGCGGAAAGGAAAGTGCTTCCATAGCTGCTCATGTTCGGATCAGGCGGGTTGACGCTGGTGCCGCCACTGGCGCCCGGACGGCGGCAGCTCGGCCACTCGTAGTTCCAGTACACCCGAACGCTGGACGCGTGGCCGGCGTTCATGCAGTGGGTGGCGGTGATGAACAGCATGCGCTGATCGTTGGCCGTGTTGTTGACCAGCGAGCCGCTGCAGGCGAAAACCCCGCCGCGTGAATAGGCGCCCACCGAACGCCGCGGTTCGTTCCACGGGTCGTCCTCGCTCAGGCAGGCCACATCCAGATTGCAGGCGCCTGAACGGCTGCCGTCTTCGTTCAGGCAGCTTTGCTTGCCTTCGCCTTGATCGGCAAGCTCGGGCTGCTGATATTCGCTGGCCGCAGCACCAAAACCGCGATAGCCCTGGCTGAGCTGGTTGATTTCCATGCGCGCAGCTTCACGCTGATCGGTCGCCACATTGAGCTCGACGATGACATCATCGGCATGCAGGTTGGGTGTCCAGAACTCGCCATGATCGCGGTTGATTGATGCGTCGTACGGGCCGGCGACCTGGTAGCGGTCCATGCGTCGCTCAGCAGCAATTTCGCTGGTGTAGAAATACAGCCTTGCGCTGTCGGGCAAAAACACGTTGTGCATGCCGAGGTTGATCAGCGCCGCATCTTCAGCCTGAAAGCGAAAACGCCACACGCTGGTATCGCCGACCACATCCCAGCTTCCGTGATCATGAATATTGATAACGGTTTCCTGCGGTATGGCAAAGCGCGGCGGCTCACCCATGGACTGTCGCAGGCTGTCCTCAAAGGCAATGCCCTCCAGATCCAGCGCCGGCCAGGCCTCACTTTGCAACTGGTTGAGCGGCGTGAGGGCCATCTGATCCAGGCTCCAGCTTGCCGGTGGCTGGCGATCATCGGCCAGGCTCAATGTGGCAAAGGTGACGAGCCATGCCGTCAGAATGATTCGCAGATTCATGGATCAATGTACTCCTTGGATTTTAATATTGCCAAAACATCAACCAGCGGCAGCATGGTCTTTACCTCCAACCCTCAAACCGATCTTCAAAGATGCTCGGCTCGGGCTCAATGCCGCGGCCGGACAAACTGATGTTGTGCGTCTGGCCATCAGCATTGATGCGCAGTACGCCAAGCTGATTGCCCAGTGCATTCGGGGCGAAGCGCACTTCGAGCGCGCAGCTTTGCTGGGGTGCGAGTGCGGCATCGCAGCCGTTGGCGATGATTGAATAGTTTGCCTGACCGTTCATTAGCTGAATCTGGCCGAGCAAAATATCTGCCGAGCCTTCGGCAGCCATATTGCTCAAGGTGATTGATTCAAGCCGCTCGCTGCCCAGGGCAGTATCGGCAAAGGTCAGTGTGCCGACCGGATCCATTGCAAACTCACCCGGCGGCAACTGTTCTACCGTCATCATCACGTCAATGGTGATTTCCGGTCGGGCATGATCGTTGCTGGCCAGGCACATCCGGGCGGAATATTCACCGGCCGCCATGTCGGCAACGGCTACCGTGATCTGTGCCTCAACGCTGTCACCTTCGACCAGGCTGCCGCTTGCCGGGGTCACGCTCAGCCAGGCAGTCGGGCTGGAGCCGGCGCAGGATGCCGGCGACAGATTCCAGCCAAGCTCCCCGTCGCCGAGGTTGGCAATTTGCAGGGCCAAAGTCTGCGTGCTGTGCTGGGGCAGATCGAAGCTCAGACTGGCCGGGCTGATGTCGGCTTCTGGATGGAAGCGGGTCTTGAATTGCTGCGCGTCACTCCAGCCACTGTCGCCGCAGAAATCGTGGCCGCGTACGCGCCAGTAATAATGTGTGCCGCTGGCAAGCTCCGTGTCTGGCGTGAACTCAGCCAAGGTGACAATCTCATCAATGACCAGTTGGTTGAAGTCAGCCTCCACGGCCAACTGGAAATTGTACTGGCTGGCGCTCGCCTGGGCCTGCCAACTGAATTGTGGCTGCAAACCGAGCTCATCGGCCTGATCCAGCGGATGCTGTGGATCAGGTGGTGAGTACAGACCGCCGACACTGAGCGGAAAATCAAGCGTCCAGTCATTGGCGTGCTCATCCTGGGCGAGCAGGCTGATTTCCGAAGTTCCGAGGCTGGCCGAAGCATCAAGAGTCAGCGTCCAGATGGACTCGCCCGGTGGAGTCAGCGTAGCCGGGGCAAAGTGGCTGCCAACGCCGGGAGGAAGACCACTGGCGAGCAGATCGACATCGCCGGCAAAACCGTTGAAAGCGGTCACGTCGAGATCAATTTCCAGCGTTTCGCTGCCCGACTCGGGCCGGCAGACCTGGGGCTGCTCGGGCTCAATTTTCAGCTCGATCCCGGCAGTGAAAGGCTGATGCTTGACGATGCAGTGCAGAGCACCAGAGGAGCTGATGATGCTCGAACAGTTGACCGGAATTACGGTTTTATCCGGAAAAGCCTGCTGGTAGGCGGCCTGGGCCTGGGCGTTCTCGGTCGGATGGTTGTTGAAGGCGCACATCATCACCAGATTGTTGACGATCACGCCGTTGGTGTAGGTGTAGTGCGTGCCGCCGCTGCGCCAGCCCGGGGTGCGGATCACGGTGTAGCCACGACTTTGCATCAGGCTTGCGGCATCCTCGGTGACCTGGTGCGGGATGCCGTTCCACTCGGCAGGATTGTACTGACCGATCATCACCGTGGAATCATCGATTGGCATAAACCACATGTCCAGATGCCCGGTCCAGTCGTACCAGGTGGGTTGATCGCCAAGATAACTTCCGCTTGGATCAACGCCCAGCGTACCCAGCGTGGTCATGTCCACGCCCTGGTAGTCGGCAAAATAGTTTTCCACCTGCTCGGCGGTCAGGCCCGAGTTGTGCTTGAAAATGGTTTCGGTGATAAACGCCTCGCCGTTGGCAAAGCTGTGGTAATTGCCGCCGCCTTGATTGAGCGGCAGATCATAAAGGTCTTCATTGAGCCAGCCGGCAATCGCGGCCGCAACCTGGTTGTCCTGCGGGCGAGGGCGGTCGTACTCGTGGTCGATGATGATGCGCTGATTGTCCGCGCTGACAAAGCGCGGGCCGTAGTCGCGAATCCAGATCGTGTTGGTTGGGGTAATGAAAAAATCGATCCGGGCCAGATCGGCTCCAGCCGCGCTCAAGGTGTTGGCGGCCTGGTTTTGCTGGCTGGTGCTGGCCACCACCAGAAAGACTCGGGCCAGGCTGTCGCCGGTGGTGATCGGCACGATCATTTCAGTGAGCACGGCAGCCAGCGGCCCCGGCGTCCAGCGCATGATGATCGATTCATTGCGCTCGTATTCGGCCGGCGTGTAGAGCACATCGGCAATCGGTGGGGTGCGCGGCAGTTGGCTCAGATCCGGCAGGCGCATTTGGGCACGCTCACGCGGGGTCAGATGGGCCGGCAGACCCACCTCGTCGCTGGCGCGCAGCGCTTCGAGCACATCCGGATCAGCCAGACGCAGGCCGGCATGATCGGATTCAGCGCTCCCGATGCCCGACAGGCTTATGCCCAGCAGCAGGATCAGGATGGAGATGACTTTTCTGATAGCGGTTCCCTCACATATATGCTGGCGCGCGTTACCCGACCACAAAACGGACGGCATTGGCCGGACTGGGCGCCCCGCCGCTGCGGCTCAGGGCTCGCTGGACGGGTTTCCTGTTGTTATGTTTCTGGCAGCGCCGAGATCAAATCAAGATGATCGACGAATGGAATGAAGTCACGATCGATGAAGAGCAATGGCATTCTTCGTTCGATACAGAAAGAGGCGATCATGACATCCATTGTCTTGCGGATGGTGATTCCTTTTTTACGGAGTGCACGATAATTTTCAGCACATTTTTCAGGCATGCCTTTGCCAAACATTTCGAGCCGGCCCAGCGTCAGCAGTGTCTGTCTGGTCAAATGATATTCGCGGTCGTTCCGGATGCCTTGGAGAATTTCCAGGAAAATCAAATCACCCATGGCAACAGTACCTTCGACAATTCTGGCATCGAGAGTATCTGTGTGTTGGCTTTGAACTCCATTGAGGTAGTCGATCCACACACTGGTATCGACCAGTATCACTTGCCGCCTCGCATTTCGTCCAGATCACCTTCCCACTGGACTCGGCCGCGCAGCTTACGAATTTCTTGCTGCTGGCTCCGCAGGAGAAGTAGTTTGAGCCCTTGTTCTACAGCTTCTTTTTTAGTTTTATATCCCGAAGCTTTGAGGACGTCGGCCATCAGCTTGTCGTCTATGACAATGTTGGTTCTCATATATCACTTGTGTGTATGTTTTGTAAATATATACACATACTTTATCATGAGCAAAGAAACATGACAATCGCATGCAACGGATATGGGAAGAGCGGCACGGCCCTTGCTCTACAAGGGCATGACACTTTTCCATGCCGCTGATGCGAGCGATATCGGGCGAGCTGCCGCCAAGTCTGCGGCAAATCCGTTCGGGAACTTACTTGGCCCGGCGCCGCAGGTCAAGGCAAAACGCGCGCCTGATCCCAAAAACGTGATGGATTACACATTATATATAGTAGTCCGTCGGGGACGTCGCCCCCGACGTCAGAGGTTCCTTGGGCTTTCGCTTCGCGCCTGGCCTCAGCTGCGCAGCCCGATCCCGCGGTGGAGAAGAAAAATGCACGCCGCAAACAGCACGACGGCAAACAAAATCACCATCGGAAAGGCCAGGGTCAGGGGCACGTCGGTGACGCCCAGCATGCCGTAGCGCAGGGCGTTGACCATGTACAGGATGGGGTTGGCCATGGCGATTTTTTCCCACACGCCGGGCAGCAGGCTGACCGAGAAAAACACGCCGCCCAGATAGGTCAGTGGCTGGAGGACGAAGGTCGGGACGATGGCGATATCGTCAAATTTCTGGGCGAATACGGCGTTGATGAAACCGGCCAGGGAAAACACCACCGAGGTGAGCAATAGAATGGCCAGCGTAGCGAAGCCGCTGTGCAGGTAGAAGCCGCTGAAGACACCGGCCACCAGCCAGACCAGCACACCGACCAGCAAGGCACGGAACATCGATCCGGAGACGTAGCCGGCGAGGATGATCCACGGCGGCAATGGGCTGATCAGCAGTTCTTCGATATGACGGCCGAATTTGGCGCCAAAAAATGAGCTGGTGATATTGCCGTAGCTGTTGGTGATCACCGACAGCATGATCAGGCCCGGCACGATGAATTCCATGTAGTCGATGCCGCCCATCTCGCCGACCCGGCGACCGATGATGGTGCCGAAGATTACGAAATACAGGCTCATTGTGATGACCGGCGGAATCAGGGTCTGCGGCCAGATGCGCAGAACACGGGTGACTTCCTTGATCAGAATGGTCTGGTAGCCGATCCAGTAGCTGCGCGCCGAAACTTCCACACTCATGCCGGATCTCCCATGCCGACCAGATCAAGAAACAGCTCTTCAAGACGATTGGCCTTGTTACGCATGGAAATCACTTCCACGCCCCGTTCCTCAAGCACCCGGAACAGGCTGTTGAGGCTGCGTGATTTTGGAATACTGGCCTCCAGAGTAGTGGCGTCGCGCTGGATGATCTCGATGCCTTCAATCTCCGGCGGGTGACTAACCGGAGCGCGCAGATCGAGCACGAAGGTTTCGACCTGCAGCGTGCCGAGCAGGCTTTTGACCGAGGTGTCTTCGATAATCCGGCCCTGGTCAATGATGGCAATGTTGCGACACAGCTGCTCGGCCTCCTCAAGGTAGTGGGTGGTCAGAATCACGGTGGTGCCGTTGGCGTTGATGCGCTCGATGAATTTCCACATTGAGCGGCGAATTTCGATGTCCACGCCTGCGGTCGGCTCGTCAAGAATCAGCAGCGGCGGCTCATGGACCATGGCGCGGGCAATCATCAGGCGCCGCTTCATGCCGCCGGAAAGCTGGCGCGCATTGCCGAAGGCCTTGTTCCACAGGCCCAGTTCGCCGAGCAGGTATTCGGCCCGCTGGCGCGCCTTTTTGCGCGGCACGCCGTAGTAGCCGCCCTGGTTGACGACGATGTCGAAGGGCTTTTCAAACTGGTTGAAGTTGATTTCCTGGGGCACCAGGCCGATCTGCGCCATCGCCCGGGAACGCTGCTCGCGCACGCTGATGCCGAACACCTTCGCATCGCCCGAAGTGGCATTGACCAGGGAGCTGACGATGCCGATCAGAGTGGATTTGCCGGCTCCGTTGGGGCCGAGCAGGGCAAAGAAATCGCCTTGGGCCACGTCCAGATCGATGCCGCGCAGGGCCTTCACGCCGTTGCGATAGGTCTTTTCCAGCGCGCGGACTTCGAGTGCATTGGTAACAGTCGACATGACAATCGGCCTATTGGATTCAAGACGACAACAGGGCAGAATAGCAGGCCCCCTCCGGCCCGTGCCGGACCTTTCACATTTTGGGATCAACGACGTGGGAATCAAACCCCCCTCGGAATTCAGTCTGTGGCTCGGTTTGCCTGGCCTTGTACTGGCTGTGCTGGCCGGCGGCGCGCTGGCGGATAATCGGCCACCGGCCGAGCGCTGGAACGAGCTGAGCAACTGCGAGCTGAGCGCCGGCGGCGGCCGGCTGACCGCCTCGGCGAAGTGCGGCAGGCTTGAGGTGCCGGAGAATCCGGACCAAGCAGACGCTGAGCAAATCGAGCTGGCCTTCGCCGTACTGCCGGCCCGCGCCAGCAGGCCGCAAGCCGACGCCATCGCCTTTCTGGCCGGCGGGCCCGGCCAGTCAGCGCGTGACACCCTGCCGATCATGCGCGCGGCACTGCACGATCTCAACCGCGACTACGACATCATTTTTCTTGACCAGCGCGGCACCGGCGGCTCGAAGCCGCTCGAATGCCAGTTCGACGAAGACGCCGAGCTGTGGCTGGAGCCGGACTGGGACGATCTCAGCGCCCAGCTGCGCGCCTGCATGGATCGTTGGAATGCCGATCTGCCGTTCTACACCACCGCCCACGGCGCGGCCGATCTTGAGGCGCTGCGATCCAGCTACGGCATCGAACAGCTCAATCTGATCGGCGGCTCCTACGGCACGCGCATGGCCCAGGTTTATCTGCGCCTTTATCCCGACCAGGTGCGCAGCGTGATTCTTGACGGCGTGGTGCCGACCCGTCTGGCGCTGGGAACTGAACACGCCGAAATGCTCGACCGGGCGCTTTACAAACTGTTTGATGCCTGCGCCGAAGACAATGCCTGCAATGATGCCTTTCCCGCGCTGGACCGGGCTTTCGAACAGCTCAAGGCACGCTACCGCGACAGCGGCCCGGAGATTGTCATCAGCCATCCGCGCACCGGTGAAGGCGTCGATCTGCAGTTTACCGGCGATGTGCTCGCCGGCGCGCTGCGCTTTTTGGCCTACAGCCCTGAAACGCAGATGATGATCCCGTATCTGATCCACGAGGCCGCCACCACCGGCAGCCCGCAGCGCCTGGCCAGCCAGGCGCTGATCGTGCTCGATCAGATGAGCGAGATGATCGCCATCGGGCTCAACTTCGCGGTTGGCTGCAGTGAAGACTGGCCGGCCTGGCCGGACGGCCTGGACCAGTCCGACACCCTGCTCGGCAACAGCATGTCCGAGCTTTACGCGCAGGTGTGTAGCTGGTGGCCGGCCGGTGAAGTGGCCGCTGATTTTCACCGCCCATTCGACAGCGAGGTGCCCATCCTGTTGTTGTCGGGCGAGTTTGATCCGGTCACGCCACCGAGCTATGGCAACGAGGCCGCCGAACAGTATTCCAACAGCCTGCACCTGGTTGCCGAAGGTCGTGGCCATATCGTCATCACCAATTCCTGCATGAGCTCGATTGCCGGCCAGTTTGTGCGCCAGGCCAGCGTTGAGGCGCTGGACCTGGAGTGCATGGCGCATCTCGACAATGAACCGTTTTTCCTCAACCTGCTCGGACCGGCGCCATGATCGAAGCCCACAAGCTGCGCAAGACTTTCAACAAGGGCAAGGTGGTGGCCGTCGACGAGGTCAGCTTTACCGCCCGCGACGGTGAAATCACCGGCCTGCTCGGCCCCAACGGGGCCGGCAAAACGACCACGATGCGCATGCTCTACACCCTGCTCAATCCGGATTCCGGACGGATGCGCATCGACGGTATCGACCCGGCCGTCGAGCCGCTGACGATCAAGCGCGCGCTTGGCGTAGTGCCCGATTCGCGCGGTCTCTACGACCGCCTGAGCGCACGCGAGAACATTCGCTACTTCGGCCGACTGCACGGACTGTCAAAGGTCCTGATCGAACAGCGCCTGGCCGAACTGGTCGAGATTCTCGACATGGCCGATTTCATCGAGCGCCGCACCGACGGCTTTTCCCAGGGCCAGCGCGTCAAGGTCGCGATTGCTCGTGCGCTGATTCACGCCCCGCACACCATTCTGCTCGACGAGCCGTCCAACGGCCTTGACGTGATGACCACCCGCTCGCTGCGCGAATTTCTCCAGCGGCTCCGGGCCGAAGGGCGCTGCGTTGTGCTGTCGACCCATATCATGCAGGAGGTGGCCGCCTTGTGTGACCGCATCGTGATCATCGCCGGCGGTCGCGTGGCCGCCGAGGGCACGGCCGCAGAGCTGCTGACCCAGTCAGGCGAGGACAATCTTGAAGACGCCTTCGTCAAGTTGATCGGAAGCGACGAGGGCCTGCTGGCATGAATTCGGTATTTTTCAAAGAGCTGCTCGACAATTTCCGCGACCGCCGGGTGATTTTCAACACCCTGATACTCGGTCCGCTGCTCGGCCCGGTGATATTTGCGGTGATGATTTCTTTCATGACCAGCCAGGCCACCGAGCGCATGGAATCCACGCTGGAGCTGCCGGTCATCGGTGCCGAACACGCACCCAACCTGATCGGCTTTCTGGAGCGCCGGGGCGTGGTCATCAAGGCGGCGCCGGAAGACCCGGAAGGCGCCGTGCTCAGCGAGCGCGAGGAAGTCATCGTGCGGATCGGACCCGAATTTGATGAAGCCTGGCGCGCCGGTCGGCCGGCGCCGGTGGAGCTGATCGCCGATCAGTCGCGACGCTACACCGGCACGACCATCAACCGGGTGCGCGCCTATCTCAACGCCTACGGCGGCCAGATCAGCCAGCTCCGGCTGCAGCTACGCGGCGTCCATCCCGAACTGACCCGCCCGATCAATGCCACGGTCACCGACCTTTCAACGCCGGAATCGCGCGGCGGCATGCTGCTCGCCTTTCTGCCATATTTCATCCTGATCACGGTGTTCATGGGTTCGATGCATATCGCCATCGACACCACCGCCGGCGAGCGCGAGCGCAAATCGCTCGAACCACTGCTGATCAACCCGCTGCCACGCTGGCGGATCATGTCCGGCAAGCTGGGGGCCACGACGTTTTTTGCCCTGCTCACCCTGGCCCTGGGGCTGGTGGCTTTTGTCTTTGCGATGGGCTATCTGCCGGTGGCCGAAATGGACATGGCACTCAATCTTGATTTCCGGGTTGCCGCCTGGGCATTCCTGCTGGTCTCACCGGCCGCCCTGCTGGCGGCAGCTTTGCTGACCATCCTGGCCGCCTTCGCCAAGAGCTTCCGCGAGGCGCAAAGCTACATGGGCCTGGTCATGATCATTCCGATGATTCCCGGCTTCTGGATCATGATCAACCCGAGCCGGGCCGAAACCTGGATGACTCTGGTGCCGCTGCTCAGCCAGAACGTGCTGATTCTCGAACTGGTGCGCGGTGAGCCGATCAACTTCGCCTGGTTTGGCCTGTCCATGGGAACCACCGGCCTGCTCGCCATAATCCTTGCCGCCGTCGCCGGCACGCTCTACAACCGCCCAAGACTGATCTTCGGCTCGGCTTGAGGGGTCGTCGGAAGCTTTGCGTTGCGAGCGCGCGCCTGACGGTGGCCGCTGGAGCGCAGCAAGCGCAGTGTATTCATGAATACATGAGCATTGCGAGCACCACCGGACGCCGTCAGGCGCGTGCTCGGGACGCAAAGCAGAGGTTTTTTAGGTAAGCCAACACCCACCGCAAGGGTGGGTGTTGGCTTCCGGCAGCCGGGAGCTGCCGGTTGTCAGGTGCACTGGCGTGCACCTCGGGTTCCCCTTCCCAAATTCTGTTTCGGCTGCCGGACCTCAGCCGGCGGCAGCGTGCAGGTGCTGTTCCTGCTCAAGCTGCATCAGCCACTCGACAACCACTTCATCAGCGAGCAGATTGTCAAATCCCTTGGCGTCCCGATTGGAAACCAGTTCCAGATCCTGTTCGTATTCGACGTTGTGCATGTTGTCGGCCATGAGAGCCACCTTTTTGTCAGTTTTCCAGTTCACCAGTCAATATGCAGTTAGCGTGCCAAAACTGCGAAAGGCCCAAAAACAGGGGTTGCGCTACCGAAACACGCCCGCAGAACGCCAAAATGTGACAGTTTTCGTCCATTCGGTGACGATCTGCGGCCACTCAAGCCCTCTACATCAGGCACAATGAAGCGCCTTGAGCGCACTCAAATCGATGCCCGCCGCACATTTCCTCCTTTTGCTGACAATTTGCCTGCTGTGGGCGGGCAACTTCGTTGTCGCTGCGTTTGCGGTGCGGATTTTTGAGCCGGTCAGCTTTGCCGTGCTGCGTTTTGTCCTGGTGCTGGTCTTGCTGCTGCCGTTTCTGCGCCTGCCGCCGCGCGATCAGTGGCTGACCCTGCTGAGCTGCTGCCTGACCATGGGGGCGATCCATTTCGCGCTGATCTTTCTGGCCTTGGGCCGTTCCGAGGATGTCAGCTCGATCGCGCTACTGATGCAGATCTATGTACCGCTGTCGACCTTGCTTGCCGTGCTTGCCCTTGGCGAACGGATCGGCTGGCGGACGACCAGCGGCATCCTGATTTCATTTGCCGGGGTGCTGGTAATGGGTCTCGACCCGCTGGTGCTGGCGCAGATCGATGTGATGTTACTGGTGCTCGCCTCGGCCCTGGCGCTGGCCACCGGCACCGTTTTGATGCGCCGCCTCAAAGGGGTCGGCGTGTTCAACTTCCAGGCATGGAACGCCCTGCTGTCGATCGTTCCGCTTGGCCTGCTGGTGCTGTGGCTGGAATCACCGAGCCAGATTATTGAGGTCACTCGCCGGCAGTCCGAAGCCTGGTTGCTGGTTGGCTATTCAGCCATCGCCGCCTCGATCATCGGCCACGGCGGCTTCTACTGGCTGCTGCAGCGTCATGAGGTCAACAAGATCACGCCGTACCTGCTGCTGGTGCCGATTCTTGCGGTGATTCTCGGCGTTGTGCTGTGGGGCGACCGCCCCGGCCCGCGCCTGCTCATCGGCGGCGGACTGGTACTGGCCGGCGTGCTGTGGATTACGCTGCGCGCCCGTTGGCGCCGACGCCCGACTGCCGACAATCCACCGCCGACGGTTTGATGGAAGCAGGCGGAAGGCGGGTTCAGAAACCCGGATTCAGAATGGATTCAGGCCCAGGCGACATAATGCCTGAATGATGCGACTGCTCTTTTTCGGCCTGCTGCTGGCTCTGCTGACGACCAGCTCGGTGGCCGTGGCCCGACCGCCGCCGGGTGCGGGGCCACACGCCTGGCCGCCGCGCGACCATCTGCAGTATGCCCACCCCCAGCACCGCCTGGCCTACTGGTATGCCAATGAATCAATGGCCCAGAGTAACGAAGCACGCTCGATGAACTGCGGCTTCACCGGTCAGCACTGGGCGCTGGACTGGGACGTTCACTACCGCTGGGCCTTGCCCGCCACACCGCGCCGCATCTACCAGCGCATTGAAGAGCGCGAACAGCACCTGGCCACCTGCCGCAGCCGCAAGCTGCGCGACTATCAGAGCCAACCCTATCGGCGCGAACCCTACCGGCGTGGCGGGATCGGCTAGGGACTCTCAGCGCAGCCGGGCCAGCAGATGTTCGCGCCGGGCCAGCCGGGCCCACAGCGAACCGCACAGGAACCAGCACAGAAATACCGACTCGCGCAGCGTTGCGACCAGGTTGGCGAGCGTCAGCTCAAAGCGCGGCTCAGCCGCCAGCGCGGTAGTCGCCAGCCCGAGTTGACGGGCAAAAAGCTGCACCCGGGCGAGATGAAAACGGCTGCTGACAATGCCTGCATGCGCTGTCGGCGGCAGCAGCTCACGGGCCTGGCGCAAATTCTCGAAGGTGTCGGTCGAAGCCTCTTCGATCAACAGCCGAGCCGGATTCAAGCCGCGGTGCTCAATCAGCCAGGCGCGCCCGATCCGGGCCTCTGGCGGCTGGCCGCCGCCGGTCAGCAGCAGCCCGACCCCGGCACTGAGTTCGGCCAGGTCCGCTGCATGGCCGAGGCGCTGACAGTAAATCAACGAAGGCTGTTCGTTCTCAAGTACATGGCCGGGCACAATCAGCCAGTCCACAGCAGCCTGGCGTTTTGCGCGCACCGCCATGATCAGCACCCAGACCCAGACAAGCGCCAGCGCCAGAGCGCCGCTGAAGACAATCACTACCGCGCTGGCCAGCAGCGATTCGCGCAGGACCGGATCGGTCAGGGCAGCGCGCAGGCTGAGACTGGAAATGGTGCTCAATGCAAGTCGATCCGGAATGTTGTCCAGCGCTCATGATAGACAAAATGATTGACAAAAATTGCGGAGGCTGAGCCTTCTGCCTATACTTTGGCCACCTCAACTGCCTGTCCAAGAGCCCGATTTTCATGAGAATGCAGCGTTCATCGCTTGGTACCAGCCACCGGATGACTCGCCGGCCAGGAAAAATCTTCTGCAGCGCTCGGTGATATCGGTGTCCGATCTTTCTTTTCGCGGCCGCCCGAAGCGCCAGGCCGAGCTGCACGTAACCGCCATGACCCTGAGCTGTGCCGCCGGCACCGGTCTGGCCGCGGTCCGTTCGGCGCTGAACGCCGAGCAAAGTGGTCTGCGCCCGAACGACTACCCGAACTGCGCGCTCGATACCTGGATCGGGCGGGTTGAGGGCGTGGAGGCCGTCGAGCTCGGCGACGAGCTCAGCCGCTTTGCCTGTCGCAACAATCGACTGGCCAGCCTGGCCCTGGAGCAGGACGGTTTCCGCCAGCGCGTGGCCGCGCTGCTTGAGCGCCATCGCCCCGAGCGGGTGGCCTGCGTGGTTGGCACATCTACGGCCGGAATCAGCCGTACCGAGCAGGCCTACCGCGAACTCGACGAGCATGGTCAGTTTCGGCCGGAGCACCTTCTGCCGGGCGTGCATACGCCGCACACCTCCAGCGCTTTTTTGGCCGCAGCGCTCGGTCTGCGCGGCCCGGTCCAGACCGTGGCCACCGCCTGCTCATCCTCGGCCAAGGTGTTTGCCACGGCCGCGCGCCTGATCCAGGCCGGCTTTGCCGATACCGCCGTGGTCGGCGGTGTTGACAGCCTGTGTCTGTCGGTGCTGTACGGCTTCCACTCGCTGGAGCTGGTCTCGCCCGAGCCGTGCCGGCCCTTTGATCGGGCTCGCCGCGGCCTGAACCTGGGCGAGGCGGCCGGTTTTGCCATTCTCGAGCGCGAGCCCGAGCAGTCGCTCGGCCGGCTGCTCGGCTGGGGCGCAAGCTCGGACGCATATCACATGGCCGCACCGCACCCTGAAGGCGCCGGCGCGGTTGCGGCGATGCGCCAGGCGCTCAACCTCGCCGGCCTGGACCCGAAAGCCATCGGCTACATCAACTGCCACGGCACGGCCACGCCGATGAACGACCGCATCGAAACTGCGGCTTTGAACCAGGTTTTCGGACGCCCGCCGGCCGCCAGCTCAACCAAGGCCTGGACCGGCCATACCCTGGGCGCGGCCGGCATCACCGAGACCGTCATCAGCCTGCTGGCCTTGAACGACGGCTATCTGCCGGCCAGCCTGAACTGCACTGATCCGGAAGTTGGAGCGGAAGATTTCATTCTGACAGGCGGCCGACGCGAACAGGTCCAGGCGGTGATGTCCAACTCGTTCGGCTTCGGCGGCTCCAACTGCAGTCTGGTACTGGGCGCACCGTGACCATCCGACTGCGCATACTCGGCCGTGGTCTGAGCGCTCCAGGGCTTGCCGATATGGCCGCGCTGGAACAGGTGCTGGCCGGCGCCGATCTCGGCGAGGAGCGCCCGGATGCGCGCGCGATTACGGTGCTGTCGGCGCGCGAACGGCGGCGCTGCCCGGAAACCGTGCGCCTGTCGCTGGCGGCCGCCGAGCAGGCCTGCCGGGCGGCTGAAATCGAGCCCAATCAGATCGAGGCCGTGTTCTGCTCCGGCATGGGCGATCTGGCCATCAACGACTACCTGTGCCGCACCCTGGCCGATCAGCCGGAGCAGCTTTCACCGCTGCAGTTTCACAACTCGGTTCACAATGCCGCCGCCGGATACTGGTCCATTGGTACCGGCTGTATTCACGATGTCACCGCGATCAGCGGCTCGACCGACAGCCTGGTGACCGGACTCTACGAGGCCGCCGCGCGCGTGCTCTCCAGCGCCCGGCCGGTGCTGCTGGTGGTCTATGACGCGGCCACCGACGGCCCGCTCAAAGCCGTCTGGACGGCCCGGCATCCGTTTGCCGGCGCGTTGCTGCTCGGGCCAGACGATGGGCCGGGCGACGCATTGGTCTTGCGGCCCGAGGACAATCTGCAAAGCGATGCCTGTCCGAGCCTGTCCAAACCGCTCGATGCGCGCATCAAAGACAACCCCGCCGCCCGCTGCCTGCATCTGCTGGCCCTGCATTTCCGGCCGCAGCAGTCGCTGAGGCTGGCCGCTCGACAGGGGCCGGGCCTGTGCGTGGATGCAAGCGGATGAAAATTGTCGCGCTGATCCCGGCCCACAATGAAGCGCCGACCATTCGCGCGCTGGCCGAAGCCGTGCGCGACCAGGTTGATCGGCTGATCGTGGTCGATGACGGTTCCGACGATGGCACGAGTGAGGCCCTGGCCGATCTCGATATCGAACTGCTGCGCCACGACCGGGCCGGCGGCAAGGCGGCTGCCCTGGCAACCGGCTTTGCCGCTGCCGGCAAGCTGGGTGCCGGGCTGGTCGCAACGCTGGACGGCGACGGTCAACATGACCCCGACGAGCTCGGTCGCCTGCTGGCCGCCGCCCGTCAGCATCCCGATCATCTGATCGTGGGTGCCCGCCTGCGTCAGCGCCACCGCCAGCCGGGTTTGCGACGCTTTGCCAATCACTTTGCCGATTTCTGGATTTCCTGGGCCAGCGGCCAGCGCCTGCCCGACAGTCAGAGCGGTTACCGGGTCTATCCGCGCGGCCTGATCGACTCCGTTCAACCGTCAACCGCGCGGCGGCACGGCTTTGTGTTCGAGACGGCCATGCTGATTGACGGGGCACGCGCCGGCTATCCGGCGATGGCCGTAGAGATTGACAGCATTTACCGCGACAGCGCCCGGGCCAGCTATTTCCGCCCCGGAAAGGACGTCTGGGAGATCTTCTGGTTCGTGTTCTGGCGCATCGTACTCAAGGGCTTTTACCCGCAGGGCCTGTGGCGAATGCTGACCCGGCCGGCGCGTTTCAGCCTCAGTGGTCCGCCACAAGGGAAGCCCTGATCAATCCTGCGCAGAGCCCATGACACAGGACGTCCTCAGGGCTTCCCTGAACGAAAGACCTGATTGTCTTCATAGATCTCACGGTTGTGGAAGGGCATATCGGCCACATCGACCGGGCCGATGCGGTGCCCGAAAGCTTATCGGACAGGGTCTGATACACCGCAGACTGTTGGATGCGCTCGTGTGGGATCAGTGCCAGATTCCGTCGGAGCCGACCAAACCGGATGAGCAGCAGGGTCGGGGTGGTTGAGTAGCCGTGCCGTCGGCCAGCGACCGGTTGCCAGATGCGGGCGCGGCCGGGCACGTGGGTGAATCCATCGTCGTCGGAGGTATGTTTCAACGCGGTGTAGAGCAGGTCATTGGCGTATTCGACACCCGGGTCGGGCGCCAGGACGGTCCGGAGGAGGCGGTGCACGAATGTCCCAACGGGCAGGACGGTCGTTGACGGGTCGGTCAGCCCGTACCCGGCCACGGTGACCTGGATCCGGTACCAGCCAAAGATTCGATAGAGCAGCGGTTGGCTGATTTGGATGGCTTGGATGCGTCCGGGCGGGATGGTGTGCGAGGACGTCGAGAGCATACCCGAGGTGAGTCGCACGCCTGAGTCGGAGGTTTTGGCGGTGAAAT
>CALEIM010000184.1 GCA_937876395.1 uncultured Wenzhouxiangella sp.
GGCTTCGGCGTCGACCTCGTTGCGCAGCGACTGAAAGCGCCCCATCACCACCGCCGAGCTGGCCCACTCCCAGATGCGCAGCGTGGGGGCACGGCGACCGTGCGAAACCTCATCAAGGATCACGTCATCGAGCGCCATGTGCAGCGCCGGCGACTGCGCCTCGGTATGGATTAGCTGCCATTCATGGCGGTGCCATCGGGCCACACTCACGACTCATCGCCCAGGCCAGGGGCAGCATCGGCGTCGAGCGCGCGGCGCACGGCCACGGCTACACCCTCGGCGGTGATGCCGTAGCTGTCGGCCGGTTCGAGCGCGGCCGCGACCGCCGTGGTCAGTTCGGCCTCACCGGTTGCTGTCGACAGGCCCTGGAGTGCGGAGTCAACGTCATCCAGTGCGCCGGCCGGTTCGAGGAAAAAATCCCCGCTGACCTGAACTTCGTCCATCCGCCCGTCGACAATCAGCAGGTCAACCACCACCAGCTTGCCGCCTGGAATCTTGTATTCACCGTGCGCCCGGTATCGATCTTTATTCATGCCGGTAGTTTACCGCGATGTGCCTCAGCCCATGTCTCAGCATGGACCGTCGCCCGTGTCAGGGCTTCCTACGGCTTCGCGCTCGTCGAAAGCTGGTCGCTTCAAGTGGCTCGATTGCTGGGTCGAACTTGTCAGAGCGGGACAAGTCTGTAACCATCGTTGCCTGAACGGCCCGAATCGTCCGCCCTCACGCAGGGCAGCGAACCCAGGTAAGCCGTTTGTGCCGATCATCCGCTATCTTCCCGACCCAAGCCCTTAAGGAGTTCAGACCATGGACAATGCCGACGCCCAAGCCCAAGCCACTGACAGCGCAGCCAATGGAGCCCCGGCCGAAGCGGCCGACGGCGGACTGATCTGGCTGGCCGAGGCCATGAACGGCTGGCTGGGCTGGCTGCCTGAAACGGCCTGGATTCAGATGCTGGTGGGACTTGCCGTGCTGCTGCTGATCGCGGCGGTGCTGCATTTCATTGCCCGGAGCGTGGTTTTGCGTGCGGTCAAGTTGGCGATGTCGAGGTTGCCGGGCTGGTGGTTCAGGGAGGCCATCGAGAGCAAAACGCTGTCTCGGCTCGTGCCGCTGGTGCCGATCCTCATCATTGCCGAGGGCATCAGTCTGGTGCCGCATCTGCCGGGCGGCCTGGTCGAGCTGGTCACGCGCCTGATGTACGCCCTGGCGGTGCTGATGGTTGCCCTGGCCATTGGCGCGGCTCTCAACCTGATCCACGCGATTTACAACCGTTATCCAATTTCTCAGGGGCGACCGATCAAGGGCTATGTCCAGGTTGCCAAACTGCTGATGTACCTGGCCGCAGGTATTTTGATCATCAGCGCCCTGATGGCCGAATCACCGTGGGTGTTTTTGACCGGCCTGGGTGCGATGACGGCCGTTTTGATGCTGGTCTTTCGCGACACCATCCTGTCGCTGGTGGCCGGCATTCAGCTGGTCAACTATGATTTGATCCGGGTCGGCGACTGGATCGAGATGCCGCAGTTCAACGCGGACGGCGACGTGATCGATATTTCCCTGAACGTGGTCCAGGTGCGCAACTGGGACAAGACCGTCACCTCGATCCCGACCCACAAATTCCTCGAAAACTCGTTCAAGAACTGGCGCGGAATGTTCGACGTCGGCGGCCGCCGCATCAGCCGTTCGATCCATATCGACATGACCACGGTGCGCTTCCTGACCGCCGAAGAAGTGGAGCGTTTCGGCCGCTTCCGCCTGCTTGAGGACTACATCGCCGCCAAGGTCAGCGAACTCGATGAATACAATCGTGAGCACAATGCCGAGGAAGATGCGGAAATCCTTGCCAATGCCCGTCACCTGACCAATCTTGGCACGTTCCGGACCTATATTCTGGCGTATCTGAACAATCACCCGCTGGTCCATCAGGAGTTCACCACCCTGGTGCGCCAGCAGGCCCCGAGCGAGCACGGCCTGCCGCTGCAGATTTGGACCCACATCAAAGACACCCGATGGATTCACTACGAAAACGCCCAATCGGATATCTTTGACCATATTCTGGCGGTTGCGCCGGAATTTGGTCTGCGCCTGTTCCAGGACCCGACCGGCCATGACCTGGCGCAGCTTCGTCAGCCCCAGGCGACGGAAAAGGCCACTTGAACGGATTGAGCCGGCATGAACGATGAGCTGATCAAGAACATTCCCTACGATGCGCTTGAAATCGGCCAGACGGCCGGCTTGAGCCGCAAGCTGACCCTCGGCGACCTGCGCTTTCATTTTGATGACCCGCAGAACGCCGGTCTTGAGCGGCGCGATCGCTACGACCGGATCGTCACCCATGGCATGTGGGCCACGGCGCTGATTGCGCTGACGATTGCCACGCGGCTGCCCGGACCGGGAAGCCGCCTGCTGGCCAATCATCTTCAGTATCACGGTTCCTTGACCCTGGGTGACCAGGTCACCGTCACTCTGACGGTGCGCGAAAAGCGGGCCGATCGCCAGGTGCTGCTGGACTGCGTGGTCAGCCGCGACAATGACACCCGCATCATTGACGGCACGGTGCTGGTCGAAGCGCCTGCCGAATCGATCCAGGAAAGCCGCGCAGCGCTGGAGTATCGCCTCACCGGCGGGCGTCACCAGCACATGCAGCGCCTGTTAAAGCGCGCCAAAGCTCTGAAGCCGCTGCGCACCGCCGTCGTCCACCCGGTTGATCGTCTGGCCCTGGCCGGTGCTCTGGAAGCGCGTGACAAGGGGTTGATCATTCCTGTTCTGGTCGGACCTGAATGGCGGATTCGCCAGGCCGCCGAAGCGCACGGTTTGAGCCTCGATGGGCTGGAGCTGGTCGACACCGAGCACAGCCACGCCGCCGCCGAAGCTGCTGCCCGCATGGCCGGCGGAGGAGAGGTTGAGGCGCTGATGAAAGGCGCATTGCACACCGATGAGTTCATGCAGCCGATTGTCAGCCGGACCAACGGTTTGCGCACCGACCGACGCATGAGCCATGTGTGGATGATGGATGTGCCGACTTATCCGCGGCCGCTGTTTATCACGGACTCAGCGCTCAACATTCACCCGGACCTGATGACCAAGGCGGACATTACCCAAAGCGCTATCGAGCTGGTCCAGGCGCTGGGGGTCGAGCGTCCGCGGGTCGCCATCCTGTCGGCCACCGAGGAAGTCAATCCGCAGATCCAGTCCACTCTGGACGCCGCGGCCCTGTGCAAAATGACCGACCGCGGGCAGATCACCGGCGGCGTGCTCGACGGTCCGCTGGCCTTTGACAACGCGGTATCCGAGCTGGCCGCCGAGACCAAGGGGATCAAATCAACGGTCGCCGGACGCCCGGATATTTTGCTCGCACCGGATCTGGAGTCGGCCAATATGCTCGGCAAGCAGTTGCGTTATCTGGGTGATGCCGAAACCGCTATCGTGCTGGCAAAGGCGGTGGTTGATGTTTGCGAGATAAATGTGAAATCCAACCTCACCTATATCAAGGATGAAGCGCTTGCAGACGATCTCCGCGAATCCATTGAGGCCGCGAACGAGATGATTGTTCATCTCTCCACCGTACGAAGAACGCAAATCGCGGATCGATTCACCCAATAGTCAGAGATACCCCAAACCTGCCTCTGGCTATCAGGCTTCGCGGAGTGTCACTCGCTGGGGATCCGCCGGCCGATATGGGGAGAAACTCATCACCGTCTCCGGTACACGGAATTCCGGCATCCGGAAATACCGCTGCCACTCTTCGAGAGTGGATGTAGAGGCCACTCTATCCAGGGTAGCCGCCCCAGCTTCGTTCACCTCGTCCAGGTCTA
>CALEIM010000185.1 GCA_937876395.1 uncultured Wenzhouxiangella sp.
CCGGGCAATCCGGCCATCGTTCGGGCCGTAGACCGGCACGGCGTGGCGGTCCACGATTGGGCCGATGCCGTTGGTGTGGTCACCGTGGTGGTGGGTGATCAGCAGCGCGCTGAGCTTGAGTTCGCGCTCGTCCAGCCAGGCCAGCGGTGTCTGCGCCTCGCCCGGATCAACCAACAGCGCATGTCGGCCGTCGTGCACGGCCCAGACGTAGTTCGTTTCCAGAATCTTGATGGCTTCGATAGACAACGGCATGTCGGCTCCGTCTGGTATGCTTTTCCACGTGTCCAGAAACTATTTTAACGCGCCGCGCATGCCGGCCGGCTTTTCCGCTCTGCAGGGGATTGAATCCCGCCTGGTGGAAGCCGGCTTTGCCCGACCGCGCCCGAACTGGATTCTCGAAGTCGCGCCGACGGCCAGTGCCTCGCCGCAGCTTGGGCTCAGGCGCAGCCGGGTGCTGGTTGATGCCGAATTGTGCTGCTGGCCATTCCGGGCCGAACTCGAGCGCTGGCCGCTGGCCGACGCCAGCGTGCCGGGACTTCTGCTGCGCCACGTCTGGCAGCCGTCGATCCGCGCTGATTTGCTCGCCGAAGCGGAGCGCGTGCTCAAGCCCGGCGGCATACTGGTGTCGGTATCGGCCAATCCCTGGCACCGCCTGGCCTGGCGCGAACTCGGACGTGAGGCGTGGCGGCTGCCGAGCTGGCCACAGTTTCAGTGGATGCACCTCCGACACTCGCTGCATTTGTCGATGTCAGCCAGCCTGCAGCTACGCGGCCTGGTGCCGGGAATGGTGCCCGTGCTGGTGGCTGTGGCGCGCAAGCCGGCCGAGCCGGCGCGGATCAACCCTCTGCGCTTCCAGCGACCGCAGCTGGCCGAAAGCGCGGCGCTGTCTGGCCAGTATCGTGACAGTCTGGCCGCATGACCGATGCGGTTCACATCTGGACTGACGGCGCCTGCCTGGGCAATCCCGGCCCCGGCGGTTGGGGTGCTGTGCTGCGCTGGAACGGGCACGAGCGTGAACTGTCCGGCGGCGAGCCCGCTACCACCAATAATCGCATGGAGCTGATGGCGGCGATCCGTGCGCTGGAGTCGCTCAAGCGGCCCTGCAAGGTGCTGCTGACCACCGATTCACAGTATGTGCGCAAGGGCATTACCGAGTGGCTGGTCAACTGGAAAATGAACGGCTGGAAAACGGCGGCTAAAAAGCCGGTCAAGAATGTCGAACTGTGGCAGCGTCTCGACCAGGCCCGGCAGCGCCATGAGGTCCGCTGGGACTGGGTCAAGGGCCATTCGGGCCAGCCGGAAAACGAACGCGCCGATCAGCTGGCCTCACTGGCAGCGCGTCGGGTCGTGGCCTGAATCAGAGCCAGCGCCCGACCTGCAGCCGGTGAAAGCGCTGATTTCGCCAGGATTCGCGGCTGATACAGGAGAGTTTATGCGCCAGATCGTGCTTGATACCGAAACCACCGGCCTCGAACCCGCAGACGGCCACCGGATCATTGAAATCGGCGCTCTGGAAATGATCGAGCGCCGCCTGACCGGGCGGACGTTTCATGTCTACCTCAATCCCGAACGCGAAGTCGAGAGCGGCGCCCAGGCGGTGCACGGAATCAGCAACGAGTTTTTGAGTGACAAACCGCGCTTTGCCGATCTGGCCGATGATTTTCTCGATTTCATCCGCGACGCCGAGCTGGTCATCCACAACGCAGCCTTTGACGTCGGGTTTCTGAACTCCGAGCTGGCCCGCCTCGACCCGCCGCGTCGCATCGAAGGTCAGGCCACGGTGCTCGATACCCTGCAGCTTGCCCGTGAGCTGCATCCGGGCCAGCGCGCCAGCCTGGACGCCCTGTGCAAGCGCTACGAGGTCGACAATTCCGGGCGCGAGCTGCACGGCGCCCTGCTTGACGCCGAACTGCTGGCCGAGGTTTATCTGGCCATGACCGGCGGCCAGGTGGATCTGGCGCTGGAGCTTGCGACCAACGGGCCGCTGTTCAACGGCGCCGGTGAGGCCTTGGGTGACATCGATTTGAGTCGTCTGGTCCGGCGTGAGGCCCAGCCGGCCGAGCTTGAAGCACATCGCAAGCGACTCGAAGCAATCCGCGATGCGTCCGGCCGCTGCCTCTGGCTGGACCTTGCTGAGCAGCCGCCCGACTAGTCGTCGTTGCGCGGCTCCACTTCGGAGTCTTCGGCCTGGGCCAGCAGGGGATGCTCGCGGCCTTCCAGCCACAGCAGGATTTCGAAGAAGGTGCGCACGTTCTCCACGTAATCAACCGGCTCGTAGCCGCGCGCGTAACCGTAGCGGGTCTGGCTGTGCCAGCGCTCCTGGGTGAGCAGCGGCAGGGATTCACGCACGTCAACCCAGCGATCGGGATCACCGCCGCGGATTTCGGTCAGGATCCGGGCGTCTTCAAGGTGACCAAAGCCGATGTTGTAGGCAGCCAGTGCCAGCCAAAGTCGGTCGGGCTGTTCGATTCGTTCCGGGATGCGCGCCTCCATGTCACGCAGGTAGCGTGCCCCGCCGAAGATACTTTGCTCCGGATCGACGCGGTCGGTGACGCCAAGCTGCCGGGCGGTGCGCTGGGTCAGCATCATGATGCCGCGGACGCCGGTGCGGGAGACAGCGTCGGGGTTCCAGTGCGATTCCTGATAGCCAACGGCAGCCAGCAGGCGCCAGTCCAGGTCGTACTCCTCGGCGGCCGACTCGAAATAGTCGCGCAGGGCCGGCAGGCGTTCGCGAATCTGGCGCATGAAGGTGAACGTGCCAACCGATTCGTAGTTCTCGATATGGCCGTAGTGCCGATGACGCAGATCCTCAAGCAGCAGGTTTTCTTCGGCCAGCAGGAAAAACTCGCGCATGCGCTGCACCAGCGAATCATCGTCGGAGCGCCGCACCGCCCAGGCCAGCGGCTGGGCCTGGCCAATTTCAAAGGCCGGGCGAATCGCCGGGAAGAAGCGTCGATTCAGCTCCAGGACGTTGGAGTCGATGATGGTGTAGTCAATTTCCTCGCTGCTGATGGCCTCGAACAAATCCTCGATGCTGCTGTCGGGCTGAACCTCGGCGGTAATTTCGGTGCTCAGTCCGGCAAGCAGCGGTTCATAGCTGGTGCCGCCGAGCAGCGCCAGGCGACCAGCACTGAGATCCTCGACCGAGCGAGGACGCAGCGAGCCGCGTCGATAGACTACGGTGGGCACAACCTGCTCATAGGCCGGACCGAAGCGCAGCGTTTGCTGGCGCTCGGGGGTCTGGGTCAGATTGGCGGCAATGAAGTCGCCGCGCCCGGAATTGAGCGCCGGAATCAGTTGGCCAACGCCGGATACCGGCAGCACCTCCAGCGGCAGCTTGAGGTGACGGGCAAATTCCAGCGCGAGCTCATATTCAAAGCCGGTTTCACCTTCCGATCCCAGATAATAGGTTGACGCACCGTTGACAGTCAGCATCACCAGGCTACCGCGCGCCTGAATACGCTCAAGCTCGGTGAGCTGAGAGTCGCCGGACGTGCTCAGCGCGACGATCACCAGCGCGGTGGCGGCCACCTGCACCATGCTCCACAGGCGATTCTTCAGACGATAGGCCAGCCGCTTGCGCCAGGCCGGACTGCTGCGCCTGCGTTTGCTCATGCTCATGCTGTACGCACCCCGACGATGCGAGCCAACGGTCGGTTTTCAAACATGCATTTTGGTCAAGCGTAACAAATTCGCCCTTTTATAGCGGATTTCATGCCAGCGCCGGTACTAATCTTGTCTGGTAAAATAGACAGCTTTTCCCGCGATCCAGTGAATACAGGCATGACGCACAGCACTCGACCCATCCGCACTCGCTTTGCCCCATCGCCGACCGGCGATCTGCACATTGGCGGGGCACGCACCGCGCTGTTTGCCTGGCTGGCGGCGCGTGCCAGCGGCGGCCAATTCCTGCTGCGCATTGAAGACACCGATCAGGCGCGTTCGACGGATGAGTCCGTGGCGGCCATTTTAGACGGTATCCGCTGGCTGGGGCTGGACCCGGATGAAGGGCCGTATTTTCAGAGCCAGCGCATGGATCGCTACCGTGAAGTGGTCGATGGGTTGCTGGAGTCGGGCCACGCCTATCGCTGCTACTGTTCCCGGGAGCGAATCGATCAGCTGCGTGAACGGGCCCTGGCGAGCGGCAGCAAGCCGCGCTATGACGGTCATTGCCGCGATCTGGAGACCGTGCCGGACGGCGTCGAGCCAATCATCCGCTTTCGCAATCCGGACAGCGGTTCGGTCCAGTTCACCGATCGCGTGCGCGGCCTGATCGAGGTGGCCAATACGGAACTTGACGATTTGGTCATCATGCGCGCGGATGGCACGCCAACTTACAATTTTGCCGTTGTCGTCGACGATCTCGACATGAACATCAACCTGGTGATTCGCGGTGATGATCACATCAACAACACTCCGCGCCAGATCAATATCTACCGGGCGCTGGGCAGCGAGCCGCCGGAATTTGCCCACGTGCCGATGATTCTTGGTGAGGACGGCGCCCGCCTGTCGAAGCGCCACGGCGCGGCCAGCGTGATGGCCTGGCGTGAAGACGGCTATCTGCCCGATGCCATCGTCAACTACCTGGCCCGCCTGGGCTGGTCGCACGGTGATCAGGAAGTGTTTTCGCGCAGCGAGTTGATCGAGCTGTTCGATATTGGCTCAGTCCAGCACAAGCCGGCCCGATTTGATCGGGCCAAGCTCAACTGGCTCAATCAGCACTATCTGCGCGAGAGTCCGTTTGAGCAGGTTGAGGCCGAACTGACCTGGCATTTGCAGCGCGCCGGGCTGAACGTTAGTTCGGACCTGGCGCTGGCCGATCTTCTGGCCGTTCAGGCCGAGCGGGTAGAAACCCTGGTCGAACTGGTCGAGCGCAGCCGGCCGTTTTTCGAAGATTTTGCCGAGTACGACGCTACGGCGGCCAAAAAACAGCTCCGCCCGGTGGCCGCCGAGCCGCTGGAAGTCTTGCGCGGCCGATTAAGTGCGCTTGAAGACTGGCAGCCGGAGCAGCTCAAGGCCGCGGTCCAGGCCACCGTTGACGAACTTGGCATCGGCTTTGGCAAGATCGGCATGCCGCTGCGGGTGGCCTTGATGGGGCAGGGCGAGTCTCCATCCATCGACAAGACCCTGTGGCTGATCGGCCGTGAGCGCAGCCTGCAACGAATTGATCGGGCCCTGGCCCATATTGCAGCGCGGGCGGCTGCGTAGCGGCCATTGGCTGGCGGCCTTTTCTGCCGCGCCGCCTGATAGAATCAGCTTATGGAATCCAGGCGTCTCATGGCTGAGGTGGAACAGCGCTGTCGGCAGCGTGGACTGCGCCTGACGCCCACGCGGCGGCGCGTACTGGAGCTGATCGTGCAGGCCGACGGTCCGGTCAAGGCCTACGAGCTGCTCGACCAGCTCAAATCCGAGCAACCCCGGGCCGCACCGCCAACCGTTTATCGGGCCCTGGACTTTCTGCTCGACAACCATTTCATTCATCGCCTTGAATCGCTCAACGCCTTCGTCTGCTGCTTTCACCCCAGCGAATCGCATCACGGCCAGTTTCTGATCTGCGACGGTTGCCAGTCGGTGACTGAAATGCACGACACAACGCTCAGCGGGCAGCTAAAATTGGCGGCCGAACACGAGCGTTTCCACCCCACCCGCCAGGTGCTCGAAATCTACGGCCTGTGCGCAGACTGTCACGGAGCCGGGCGTTCTTGAGTCGTCGCGAGCGCCTGTATCACCTCCACGACATCCTGCGTCAGCGACGCACCCCCATTGCCCGTCAGGAACTGATGGATGCACTTGGCTGCAGTCAGGCCACGCTGTACCGTCTGATCAACGAGTTACGCGATAATCTTGGCGCGCCACTGGAGCAGGATGCGGACGGGCGTGGCTATTTTTACGACCGCAGCCTGGCGGGCAGTTTCGAGCTGCCGGGCCTGTGGATCAGCCCCGAGGAGCTGCAGGCTTTGCTGACGGCCCGGCATGTGCTTGGCAATGTCCAGCCGGGGCTGCTGGAAGAAGAGCTGGGCGGCGTGCAGCAGCGCATCAACCAGCTATTGGATGCCCAGGGGCTGGATTTCTCCGCCCAGCCGGAACGCATCAGGATTCGCCAGGATGCCGGTCGACCCGTGCCCGGCGAGCAGTTTGAAGATGTGCTCCAGGCACTGTTTCGACGCAAACGGCTGAACATTACCTATCATGGACGGCGCCGTGATGATTTGACCGAGCGCGAGATTTCCCCCCAGCGTCTGACCAACTACCGTGGCCGCTGGTACCTGGATGCCTGGTGCCATCGCTCCGACGGCTTGCGCAGCTTTGCCCTCGAACGCATTCGCGCCCTGGAGCCTCTGGATGAGGACAGCCATGAGATTTCTGACGCTGAACTGGCCGCCCAACTCGACCAGGCCTTCGGCGTTTTCTCCGGGCCGGCGGAGCATCTCGCCGTGCTGCGCTTTGGCAGCGAGGCTGCACGCTGGGCCGCGGACGAGAGCTGGCACCCCCAGCAGCAGGGACGCTGGAGCCCCGACGGAAGTTTCGAACTGACCGTGCCTTTTGGCCGCAGCCGCGAGCTGATCATGGAGATCCTGCGTTACGGTGCGGATGTCGAAATTGTTGCGCCGGAGTTTCTGCGTTCAGCCGTTATTGCCGAACTGGAACGCGCCCGAGCGCGCTATGTCTGATGGAAAGTTTTCCGGACTGTTAAGACAGCCGTCATGCTTGCGTCATTGAATTGTCATATGACGCTGGTGCAATAGTCTGCACATGAATCTCGGGCTGTTGTCATGAATACACCAACGATACTTGTAGTGGAAGACGACGAGGCGATTCGCGACATGATCGTCTTCAATCTGGAACGCTCCGGCTATCGAGCGCTGGAGGCCGGCGATTGCCAGTCAGCGCGCGTGCTGATTGCCGATGAGCTGCCGGATCTTGTGCTGCTCGACTGGATGCTGCCCGACAGCAGCGGCGTGGAGCTGGCGCGCAGTTTGCGCCGCGATGAGCTGACCCGCGAAACCCCGATCATCATGCTCACCGCGCGCAGCATGGAAGACGACAAGGTCCGCGGCCTTGACAGCGGCGCCGATGACTACGTCACCAAGCCGTTCGGTGCACGCGAGCTGATCGCCCGCATCAATGCGTTGCTGCGCCGCACGGCACCGGGTGGCGCCGATGAGCTGGTCGAGGCCGGCGGTCTCAAGCTCAACACGGCCAGCCATCGGGTGACCGGCAAGGGCAAGCCGATCGAACTCGGCCCGACTGAATTTCGCATGCTGCGCTTTTTCATGACTCATCCGGAGCGCGTCTATTCGCGTTCGCAGTTGCTCGACCGGATCTGGGGCGGCGGCGTCTACATCGAAGAGCGCACCGTAGATGTCCACGTGCTCAGGCTGCGCAAGGCGCTGGCACCGCTCGGCCTTGAGGGCTATATCCAGACCGTGCGTGGCGCTGGCTACCGTTTTTCGGCCGACCAGACGGATTGATCGATGACACGCAGTTGGGTCAGTGAACTTCGAATGCTGGCCCTGCTGCTGCTGGCGGCGCTGGGTGCAAGCCTGCTGCTGGGCCATGCGGGATGGCTGATTGCCGTGGCCCTGGCGGTATTTCTGGCGCGCTGGTTTTGGCAACTAAATCGCCTGGACCGATGGCTGGCCAGCCGGCGCCTCAATCCACCTGAAGCCAGCGGGATATGGGGCCATGTTTTCGACCAATATCATCAGCTTCGTCAGCGACAATTCAAAAGCAAAAAACGTCTGACCCAGGTCATTCACGAGTTTCGTGAATCCACCGCGGCCATGCCGGACGGCACCTTGGTGCTCAACGACGAGTTTCAGATTTTATGGTGCAATCGGGCCGCCAACCGTTTGCTGGGGCTGGTCAGTCGGCGCGATCTGGGCCAGCCGGTAACCAACCTGATCCGCAGCCCGAGTCTTGCCGCCTACCTCGAAGCGGGCGAGTTCGAGCAGGCGATTGAAATTCACTCACCGCTCGATGAAAGCCGCACCCTGATGCTCCAGCTAGTGCCTTATGGCAGGCAGCAGTTTTTGTTGATCGTTCGCGACGTCACCCGCCTGGTTCGCCTGCAGGCCATGCGCCGTGATTTTGTCGCCAATGCATCGCATGAGCTGCGCTCGCCACTGACCGTGCTGGCCGGCTATCTCGACATGCTGGCCTCCAGTAATGAACTGGGGCCGGACTGGGAACAGCCGCTGGCCGAGATGCAGTCCCAATGCCAGCGTATGACCAGTCTGCTCAATGATCTGCTTGAGCTGTCGCGGATCGAAACGGATGAAGCAGATGCCCATTACGATGAAATCATCAATATCACTGGTCTGATTGAGCGAATCGCCTCCGCGACTCAGGCGGTGGATCAAGATACCCATGCGCTGCAAATAGAGGCGGTCCCAGGGCTG
Organism: uncultured Wenzhouxiangella sp.; assembly: GCA_937876395.1. Taxonomy (GTDB): domain Bacteria; phylum Pseudomonadota; class Gammaproteobacteria; order Xanthomonadales; family Wenzhouxiangellaceae; genus Wenzhouxiangella. The sequence continues at coordinate 8,403 of CALEIM010000185.1, forward strand.
CACCTGCGCGGGGTTGAAGTCGAAATTTACAGCGCCTTCTCCAATCTGGTCGCCAATGCACTGCGCTATAGCCCGGACGGCAAGCCGGTGACGATCCGCTGGTTTGCCGCTGAAGGGGGCGGTGCGGTGTTCGAGGTGATCGACCAGGGTATCGGCATCGACCCCAAATACCTGCCATTCATCACCCAGCGGTTTTATCGCATCGATAGCTCACACAGCCGCAAACAGAGCGGCACCGGCCTGGGCCTGGCAATCGTCAAACACGTTCTCAAACGCCATGGCGCCGAACTTGAAATTGAATCCACTCCCGGCCAGGGCAGCACGTTCCGCTGTCTTTTTCCGGCCCGCCGGGTAGCCGGGTAGCCTGGTCCGTCGGCAGCGCAGGCAATGGAGACCGGGCGGTTTCGCGCAGCGAAGAAGCCCGGTCGGAATGCCGTGGCGCGTGCAGGCAATGGAGACCGGGCGGTTTCGCGCAGCGAAGAAGCCCGGTCGGAATGCCGTGGCGCGTGCAGGCAATGGAGACCGGGCGGTTTCGCGCAGTGAAGAAGCCCGGTCGGAATGCCGTAGCGCGTGTCGGACCGACCTACGATTCCCTAAGCTAGTAGATACTACTTTCTTCCCCTTCAAGCGTTTGTCACTAAAGCATCATCGACGCGTCACTCCAGCGTCATTCATCACTTCTAGTCTGTCGATTGCCCTTGAGGAAAGGCGCCTGCCGTTCCTCAGGCTGAGCAAATCGCATGACGGTGCCGGTAACAGGCCCGTTTGAACCTGACCCGGACAGACTGCTGCCGGGGCAAAACTGGAGATGAAGAGTGATGAAAAAAGCCCTGCTTCCATTGGCCATTCTGGCCGCCTTGCCGGTGACTGCCATGGCTGAATATGAAATCAAGCTGTATGGCCGAGCCAATGTATCCGTTGACTATCTTGATGATGGTGCCGATTACTCCAAGGCCAATCTGTCCAGCAACTCCTCGCGTCTCGGCTTTCGGGCCCAGCGTGATTTCGACGGAATTGTCGCCATCATGCAGATCGAGCAGGAAATCGATTACAGCGACAGCGGCTCAAGCTGGGCCAGCCGTGACACCTACGTTGGCTTGCGCGGCGATTTTGGCCTGATCCGGGCGGGCAAGTTTGATACGCCTTTCAAGCAGGCGCGTGGCCCGGCCAATTTGTTTGGTGACCAGCTCGGCGATATGCGCAACCTGACTCGCGCCTACGACGGCCGTTTTGATGAGCGTATGCCCAACACCCTGCATTACCAGACACCCAGCATGAGCGGCTTTCAGCTTAACCTCGCCTGGTCCCTGCATGAAGGCAGTGATGCCGACGCCGACGGCGACGACGATGCCTACAGCACTTCACTGACCTGGAAGAGCGGTAACTTTGACCTGGCCCTGGCCTATGAGACCTTCGATTCAAACCGCAGTCGCGGCGGTCGTGATGCCGTTCGTCTGGCCGCTGCCTACAACCTGGGGCGCACGACTCTGGCCGGTTTTTACCAGACCATCGAGCACGACAATTCGCAGTTTGACAGCGATGTCTACGGAATTGGAGCCAGCTACAAGCTGACCGACAAAACGCAGCTCAAGGGGCATTATCTGGTTCGCTCAGGTGATATTGATGATGCCGATTCTGATCTGCTTGCTGTAGGTGTCGAGCACCGCCTTGGCAGTCAGCTTCGTGTCTATGCCAACTATGCTTTCGTAGGCAACGATGCCAATGCCAATCTCAATCCATGGAGCCAGGCGCGGACGACCAGCACGCCGGGTGCCTACGATGAAACCGCATCCGGACTGTCGCTGGGTCTGAGGTTTGACTTCTGATCGGATGGATGCCGGGTCAGCCTTGTAACCAACTGCCGTCATCCAATCGTCACACAAGCCCCCTAAACTTTTAAATGAAACCTGCAAACGCCCCTAACCAGGGAAAACGGAGTAGTAAACCATGAAAAAGCTGATTTCCGCCGCGGCCATCGGGGCCGCTTTCGCAGCCAGCTCAACCTTTGCTGATGTGGACCCGGATCTGCCCGAGTATCAGCCGGTCGCCGGAGTTTCCGGCAGCCTGTCATCGATTGGCTCGGACACGCTCAATAATCTGATGACGCTGTGGGCCGAGGAGTTCCAGAGCTACTATCCCAATGTCAATATCGAGATTCAGGGTGCCGGCACCTCGACCGCGCCGCCAGCGATGACCGAGGGCACGGCGAACTTTGGACCCATGAGCCGCCAGCCGCGCGACAGCGAGCAGGCCGCCTTCGAAGAGCGTCACGGCTATCCGATGAGCATTGTCGGTGTTGGCATCGACACCATTGCCGTCTACGTCCATCGCGATAACCCGATCGAGGGCCTGACCATTGAGCAGCTCGATGCGATCTTTACCTCCACACGGCGCTGCGGTGGTCCTGAAGACATCACTCGCTGGGGTCAGGTCGGTCTGGAAGGCGCCTGGGCGAACCGCGATATCACCCTGTACTCACGGAATGCGGTGTCGGGCACTTACGGCTATTTCCGCCAGCATGCCCTGTGCGACGGCGATTTCCGCGACTCGATCAATGAGCAGCCCGGATCGTCTTCGGTGGTTCAGGGTGTGGCCGAGTCGATCAACGGCATCGGCTATTCAGGCATCGGCTACCGGACTTCGGGCGTGCGCGCCATCGCCGTGGGCAACCCGCCGGTCGAGCCCAGTGGTGAAACGGCTGCTGACGGCTCTTATCCGCTGGCCCGCTTTCTCTACGTGGCGGTCAACAAGCACCCCAACCGCGACCTGAACCCGCTCGAGCGTGAGTTCCTGCGCCTGGTGCTGTCCCGTCAGGGTCAGGAAATCGTGGTGCGTGATGGCTATATCCCGTTGCCGGCGACCGTTGCCAAGCGCTTTCGCAGCGAGCTTGGCCTCGACTGAATCTCCGCCGAAGTCTCTTTAGCGGACTCTCCACAGACACCCTGCCTGGTCAGGGTGTCTGTCTTTTTGGATGGCGTTAGCAATCGCCGCCGGCATTCTTCATGCAGCCTCACCAATCCTGTCATATCACTGACATATTGACGTCATAGACTGCGAGCCGTAATGACTGCTCAAGCATCGCTCAGGCCCCGGAAGTGAACTCCTCAATGTCGTCGAACTCAAGCCCGGATTCAGCCGCTGTATCTGCTAACGGCAGGAGATCAACCTGCGCCACGCGTTCGCGCCTGCGCCGGGTTCGCCGCGGCAAAGACCTGGCCACTCGGGTGCTGGTGTCGGCGGCTGGTTACGGCGTAGTCATTTCCCTGGCGCTGATTTTCATCTTTCTGTTTGTTGAAGTGCTGCCGCTGCTGCGCAATGCCAGCCTGGAGCCAGCCCACAGCTACGAGCTGCCGGGCAGCGAGACGGAAACCCGCTTTCTGGCCATGGAGCGCTACCGCGAAGCGGCGGTGCGTTTTGCCGCCGATGGCACGGTGACTTTTTTCGACCCGACCGATGGCCGCCAGCTCAAGCAGCGGGTGGTGGATTTTGACGGTGCCGAAATCGTCAGCTTTGCCAGCGCCGAGCCAGGTACAGGTGTAGTTGCCTATGGCCTCGACGATGGTCGTCTGGCGCTGGTGCAACATGAATATGATCTGAGCTATCCCGACGATGTTCGCCTGGTCAGCCCGAAGCTGAGTTTTCCGCTGGGTGATGCGCTTTTGACCATCGACGAGCAGGGTCAGGCGCTCGACATGATCGCGGTGCAGCGCGGCGATCGCGGCATTGGCATAGTCGCCTGGACGGCCGACGGCCGGCTGCTCCTGACCCGCTTTGAAAGCCGCCGCTCATTCCTGACCGGTGAGACCGAGTTCATCCCGCGCGCCTACGAGTTGCCTGCACCGGCAGCTTCCCCCACGCGCATTCTGGTCGATTCAGGTATGCGTAATCTGCTGATTGGCGACGCCCGGGGTTTCCTGCACTACTACGATATTTCCACGCCTGAGCAGACGGTGTTGAGTGACAGTCAGCGAGTCATTGAGGGGGCACAGGCCAGCGTGGCCAGCATGGAGTTTCTGCTCGGTACGGTATCGGTGATTGTCGGTGGTTCAGACGGCAGCCTGGCCCAGTATTTTCTGGTTCGCGATGAAGACAATATCGGTCGGCTGACCCGCATTCGCGAGTTTCGCCAGCATCCGGCCGCAATCACCGCCATTTTCCCCGAGTACTCGCGTAAAGGCTTTGTGGTGGGCGATGCCGGCGGGCATCTGGGCGTGCATTACGCCACCTCGGCGAGCACGCTGTTGCTGCGTCAGGTTTCCGAACAGCCTATCCGACAGATTGCCGTGGCCCCACGCAATGACGCCGTGATCTGGGATGACGACAGCGATCAGCTGCATTACGCCGAGCTGTGGAACGAACACCCCGAATCGTCGTTTCGGGCGCTGTGGAACAAGGTCTGGTACGAGGGCCGGGCTGATCCAGACTACGTCTGGCAGTCCTCGTCGGCTACTGATGAATACGAGCCCAAGCTGTCGCTGGTGCCGCTGTCGGTTGGCACGCTCAAGGCGGCGTTCTACGCCATGCTGTTTGCCATGCCGTTGGCGATCTTCGGCGCGATCTATACCGCTTATTTCATGAGCCCGAAAATGCGCGCGTTGGTCAAGCCGACCATCGAGATCATGGAGGCTTTGCCGACGGTGATTCTTGGCTTTCTGGCCGGCCTGTGGATGGCGCCGTTTATCGAAAGCCATTTGCCAGCGACATTCTCCGTTGTGGTTTTGATGCCGCTGTTCATGCTGGTGACGGCCTGGTTGTGGACGCGCCTGCCGCGCTCCTGGCGTCAGCACCTTCCGGGTGGCTGGGAAGCCGGCATCCTGATTCCGGTGGTCTTGTTGACCAGCTGGCTGTGCATATTTTTAAGCCCGCTGATTGAAATCTGGCTGTTTGATGGCTCGATGCGTCAGTGGTTTACCAATGTCGGCATTACCTACGATCAGCGCAACGCCATGGTGGTTGGCGTAGCGATGGGTTTTGCCGTGATTCCAACCATTTTCTCCATTGCCGAAGACGCTGTATTCAACGTGCCCAAACACCTCACCCAGGGTTCGCTGGCGCTTGGCGCAACGCCCTGGCAGACCGTTATCGGCGTCGTTCTGCTGACCGCCAGCCCCGGAATTTTCTCGGCGGTGATGATCGGTTTCGGTCGGGCGGTAGGCGAGACCATGATTGTACTAATGGCGACCGGCAACTCGCCGGTGGTCAATTTCAACCTGTTTGAGGGTATGCGTACGCTGTCGGCCAATATTGCCGTGGAAATGCCGGAAGCGGCGGTAGGCAGCACTCACTACCGGCTGCTGTTTCTGGCGGCCCTGGTGCTGTTTGGATTCACCTTTATTCTCAATACCATCGCCGAACTGGTGCGCCAGCGGCTCAGGATCAAGTACAGCTCACTGTAATGCACAAGCAGGCGACAAGGTGGTTGAGATGGCGACGGACATGGCAATTGACGTGCCAATCGATATGACAATGAAGCGCTGGTTCAAAAGTGGTGATCCATGGATCTGGATGATCGGCGGTGCGGTCAGCATCAGTGTGGTGATGGTGGTCGGTCTGCTGTTGCTGATTGGCGTTCGCGGCCTGGGCCATTTCTGGCAGCCACCGATTGTCGAGGCAACGCTGAGTGTTGACGGCGATCAACGCGTGGTTCTCGGCACGATCCGCAGCAGCGAGACGGTGACCGCTCAAGCCGTTCGTGAGTCGGGAATCGATGTGCCTGAAGAGCTCGATGTGGTCACTCGCCATCTGCTTCATCTGGGTAACCGCGACGTGAGTGGTCAGGATTTCGAATGGTTTGTGGCCGATCTGCTTTCCGAGTGGCGCTATCCTGAAGACGCCATCGTGCTTGAGCGCCAGGAGTGGGGCGACTTTTACGGCTACCTGCTCGCTGTCAAGGAGGAGGATCGGGTTGTCGCCGAAGGTGAGGCCGCCTTCGATGAGCTGGCCCGGCGCCTTGAGCGTAGTTCGCAGCTGGTCGCCCAGACGGTCTACCTGGAGCGCTACGCCATCGGTCAGATCAGTTACCAGATCGAGCAGCAGCGTCTGGCCCAGCGGCGCGCCGAGCTCAATGAGCGCTTGTCAGCACAGGAGCATGCGGCGCTGATTGCACAAAGTGAGGCCGAAGTCACCCGCCTCAACGCGGAATATCAAGTGCTCTATTCAGAACTTCTGGAACTGCGCGCCAGCGCGCGCCGTGATTCGCTTATCGCACGCACCGCAAGCGGCCAGGAACGCACCATCAATCTGGCCGATGTGGTCCGGGCGACCCGCGCCAACACCATGACGGTGGGCGGCAAGCTGGTTGAATACAGCTCACGGTTGTGGGGATTCATGAGCGGCTATCCGCGTGAGGCCAATACCGAAGGCGGGATATTTCCGGCCATCTTCGGTACCGTGATGATGGTCCTGATCATGTCCATCGTGGTCACGCCATTTGGCGTGCTTGCCGCGATCTACCTGCGCGAATATGCAAAGCAGGGACCGCTGACCAAAATGGTTCGCATCTCGGTGAATAATCTCGCCGGCGTGCCGTCGATTGTCTTCGGCGTGTTCGGTTTGGGCTTCTTCGTCTATTTTCTCGGCGGCGATATTGATAACCTGTTCTATCCTGAAGCCCTGCCAGCCCCCACTTTTGGCTCGCCTGGCCTGATCTGGGCCTCGCTGACTCTGGCTCTGCTGACCCTGCCGGTGGTGATTGTTTCAACCGAAGAGGGTTTGACCCGCATTCCCAGAGCCATGCGTGAAGGCTCACTGGCCCTGGGTGCAACCAAGGCCGAGACTCTGTGGAAAGTCATTGTTCCCGTGGCCACGCCGGCAATGATGACCGGCCTGATTCTGGCCGTGGCCCGCGCCGCCGGTGAAGTGGCGCCGCTGATGCTGGTCGGCGTGGTCAAGCTGGCGCCAAACCTGCCCGTTGATGGCCAGTTTCCGTTTGTCCATATGGAACGCCGGATCATGCATCTGGGCTTTCATATCTATGATGTCGGTTTCCAGAGCCCGAACGCCGAGGCTGCCCGACCGCTGGTCTATGCCACGGCGCTGGTATTGGTCGGCCTGATTCTGGTATTGAACCTGACCGCGATTGCCATCCGCAACCGCCTGCGCGAAAAGTACAAGAGTGAGAGTGATTGATAATGAATGAACCAGGCCAAGCTACACTGAAACCGGGAGTGTCCAGCCTGCTGGCCTCCGGCAACGCGCTCGACCTGAGCGATCAGGACATGTCCATGGGGGTGCGCAATCTCAATCTTTACTATGGCGACAGCCAGGCGCTGAAAAACATCAGCATGGACATCGCCCGCCAGCGCGTGACCGCGTTCATTGGTCCGTCGGGCTGCGGCAAGTCGACTTTGCTGCGCTGCTTCAATCGCATGAATGATCTGATCGATACCTGTCGTATCGAAGGCGAGATTCGTATCGATGGTGAGGACATCTATCATCCGGCCGTGGACGTGCCCGAGCTCAGGCGCAAGGTCGGCATGGTGTTTCAGAAGCCCAACCCCTTTCCAAAGACAATCTACGACAACATCGCCTATGGGCTGCGTTTGCAGGGGGTAAAAAATCGGCGCAAGCTCGACGAAGTGGTCGAACGCTCACTCAAGCGCGCCGCACTGTGGGACGAAGTCAAGGATCGTCTGAATGACAACGCATTTGGTCTGTCGGGTGGTCAGCAGCAGCGTCTGGTGATTGCCCGCGCGATTGCCATTGAACCGGAAGTGATTTTGCTCGATGAACCGTGTTCTGCTCTTGATCCAATTTCAACTGCCAAGGTCGAAGAGCTTATCATCGATCTGAAAAAGCACTATACGATTGTCATTGTGACTCACAATAT
>CALEIM010000186.1 GCA_937876395.1 uncultured Wenzhouxiangella sp.
CCCCGGATGCCAGGCCTTGAATGTGATTGCCACTTACGGTAGTGCCTGACGCGCTGGTTGACAGGTAAATACCGGCGTAAAGATCACTTAGATGATTGGCTTCAATCTGGCTGGCGGTCGATCCAGCAGACAAATTTATACCGATGGAGTTGACGAAACCGTGAACGAAGTTGTTTGCCACACCCGTTCCACCCAAAGGAGTGGTCTCGCCCATGCCCATCGTGGTGTTGGCCGTCGTGGTGACGGTAAAGCCGTCCACGCTGACGCCGGCGGCGGATATTCCGATTGCGTACTGACCGCCTTGACCATCGACGATGGATTCGTCAGCATCGCCAACGCTGCGATCGCCAACCGGCACACCCGCCTGTGCACCCTGCAAGGTCAAGTTCGGTACGTTGACCAGCACAGACTCCGGATAGGTTCCGGGTGCGACATCAACAATCTGGCCATCGGCGGCTGCATCGATTGCATCCTGAATGCGGCTGTAGATAACGGGCACGGCAATCGGGTTGTCGCGCACGACCACCGCTCGGTCAAACACATTGTTTGCCAGTGCCTCTTCAACCAGCACAAAATCATCGTAAGACACGCTGAGCTGATAGCGGTTGTTGGTAAAGATATTTTCTTCAATCAAGACAAAATTGGCATCATCACTACCATAGCCCATGGCGACGCCGTGGAAATTATTTTCATAGATGATGGCCTGGCTTTCGCTGGTGCCATAGTATGAAGTCACCATGACTCCGGCCGAGGTCGAGCCGTCGCTGCTGGCCACACCACGATTGTTGGAAATGGTGTTGCCAGCGATAATGGCATAGCCTTCGGCACCGACTTCAACGGCGTAATCAAGGAAGTCACCGTCACCCTTGCCAGTGAACACATTGTCGGCGACGATGCCCATTGACTCGTCGCCCTTGATCAGAATGCCAATTCGGCCAATCTGTTCGAAGCTGCTTTCAGTAACGACCAGAAGCGTCTCCGAGTAGGTGCCGGCGCCGGCGCCTCCGTCAACATACCCGCCAAAGCTGGCAATGCCAAAGCCTTGATACGAGCTACCCTGGATATTAAGGAAATCCACACCCTGAATCAGGACGACATCGCCGTGCGAGCGCAGCGCATAATGAACCAGATGGCTGCCGCCGTCGAGCACGACATTTTCCAGACTGAATGCTGCGCCCTCTTCAACCAGAATCCAGGCATCGCTGGCAGCACTGCCGGTCATGTCGTCGTTGGGACTGATCACCGGCTTGTCACCAACGCCTTCGACAAACACCGGTTTGTCGATCACCAGACGGTCGCCCGGATAATTCCCGCTGGCAACGTAAACCGTCCCGTTACCCGCTACCGCGCTGATGCCGCCAGCAAGCGTTGCAAAAGCGTCATAGCCCACCGTGGCATTGACCGTGCTGCTGTCGGGCAAGGTGAAGGTCACCGCCGATCCGGGCGCCAGACCATCATAGTCGTCGTCGACGTAGACCACTCCGGGCACGATGAACTGGCCATCACAGGCGCCGCCCAGGCTGCTGTTCCAGGGTTCAAACAACACGTGCTCGTCTACCGCTGAACCAAAGCCCGGACCTTCTCCGCCGGGTCCGTGTGGGCTGCCCCACCAGTTGCACTCGGCGTCCGAAACGCGCTCGCCGGTGGTGGCATTCTGAATGCCGATATCGGCTCCAGAGAAATCATTGTCGCGGAAATGGCCGGCGCCATTGGAATCCAGCCGCACGCCAATATGGCTGTTGCTGACAGAGTTTTCGACAAAAACCACCGGCTCCTGGTTCAGGCCCGCTCCGTAGTGGGCCGGCAGCCATTGGTAAGCCACATTGGCACCCGATACGCTGTTGCCTTCCCAGCGGGCTTCGGTTGTTGCCGACGACTGGGAGTGAAGGCGGAAGGCCTGCTGGCGATTGAGCAGCGGGTCATTGCCCGCGGCCGCATTCTCGAAGACGTTGTTGCGTACCGTAATGTTTTGACCATGGGCGCGGCCGTTTTCCCAGATTCCGACAATAAATTCAGGCTCTGCCGAGTCCTGCGCATGGAGCACCCGAATCACGTTGTCTTCGATAACCAGGCCCTCGTAGGCCGCATTGTCCGGATTCGACTGTATGCCGTGCGTCGCCGCATAATATGGACCGCTGGGATTACTACCGTCTGGAGATCCGCCAGGCTCGCCGACACCGTCACCGGGGATCTCGACCAGATTGCCGGCGATCAACTGGTTATCGCCATAGCTGAAGTAGATGCCGACATTTTGGAAATCATCAGCAGCGGTTGCCAAATCGGTGGAGGTGCGGATATGGTTGTTGATAATCCGCAGATCATCGTAAATATTGACACCAGAGGCACCGTTATATAGAGCGATGGTCCAGTCAAAATCGAAGAAAGTGAGGTTGGAAATCTCCCAGCCCTGGTTCGGACCCAGCGCGGCAAACGCGCCTTCCCAGTACAGTTGAGGCACATCGCCCGGCCCCTGAATGACCGCATCACCCAGTGCATCGGCGGTGATTGTGACCCGGTGGACGTCAGCCGGCCATAGCGACCAGTAGGCAGCATCCACCCAGCTCTGATAGGCATGCGTTTCGGTCCAGTCAAAAGTGCCTTCAAGGGTGATTACCGAATCGCTGGTAGCGGCCTGAATGGCATTGTCAATGCGGGTGAAATCATTGTCGGTAGCCGTTGGCGTATCGCCGCTGAGGCCCGTGGACTGAATGTGCAGATCAGCCGGTGCGTCACCGATCAGAAAGACGATTTCAACGTGGGCCACAAGCTCATCGTTGATCGGATTAATGGCACTCAGATAGACGTTGTAGCGGCCATCAATGGTCGGGTCAAAGCTCGCCAGCGGCCCGGTCAGGAAAAAATCGTAGCGCCAGGAATTCTGCGCCACATTGTTGTTGGCCAGCAGGGTTTCGTACTCGGTGGCGTCAGTGGCCACTGTGCCGCCGCCGTTGGGCGTCGTATTGTCGCCAATGGCGTGATCGAAGAAGGGATTAAGGGTGTCTGGTGTAACCGGATCAAACACCAGGAAATCGGTGCCCAGGCCCGGATCGCCGTCCAGGCCCATCTCGTAGACCAGATCATCGAGATTCAAGCCCGAGCTGCCGTCGAAATCGCTGTTGACCGACCAGTGGAATGACCACACCGCCGTTTGTGCCGACTGGCCCGGTGCCTGCCCGGCATCGAAACTGTAGCTGCCGTCGCCGTTGCTGTTGAAAATGTTTTCGGGGTGTCCGTGGACGTTGAAACGCAGGGCGCCGCGCAGGGCCAGCTCGATGCCGTTGCGCCGGTCGGTGGTGAATTCGCCGTTGGCAATATCGGTGCCGACAATCACATCCGGGGTCGCCATCTGATCGTAGTCGATGGCCTGGATGGTCGGCGACTGGGCGCGCGCCGCGTGCCGCGCCGGAATGTAGCGCTCAACCAGGCGCTCACTGCCGTCGGCAGCGGTGATGGTAAATTCGACCTGTCTGAATTCGGCCCGATCGCTGGTATCACCCACAGGAATGAGCGATTGTGCCCAGGCACTGCTGAGCGTCAGCGCACAAAAAAGTGCTGCGATGATGCCAGTCCGGATATTGCGATTTTCAATCCTGATCTGATCGTACATGTTTGAGTTCCCCAATAGAAAATAACGCCGCTGCGCGTTCAGGCGCTGGTGGCTGATGGCTTGAAATCAACAAGTTGGATTGACTCTGAATCGAGTCGAAAATTGGGCCGAGATGACCCGGAAGAACCGCCCTTGAATCCCATATTGCCTCCCGCTCAAACTGCGCGCGCAGGCCTCCAATCAAAACAGGAATCCCGCGCGGGAACGGCTGCAGTCAGCGGTCAGCGGGTCCGATACTTGGGCAAATGAGGGGCCTCTTTTGCCAGTTGACGGGCCAGTGCGGTGTCTGCCTTCCGCAGCCAGAACCAGAACCTATCACATATCAGGCTGCATAGTCTAGAGCTTTATCACACTTTATCCAGCTAAACGTGCAGCCTGCTTCCGGCTGTCGGTGGCTTAAGCTCAAGTTATGATCCGCACGCGCGACTGCGTGGCCCGCCTGCCATCAAACGCAGTTAAGGTGTCAACGCCTGCGCTTCGATCAGAGCCACGCCGTCCCCGCCATGCTGAAAATCAAGCCAGGTGCACTCAATGCGCCGCTGATCCAGCAGATTGGCAAACGCCTCGGCTGCCTCGCCAAGCTCAACAATCAGCACGCCATGGTCTTCAAGATGATCGGCAGCGCTGCCGATCAGACGCCGAATCAGATCCAGACCATCAACACCGGCTTCCAGGGCAGAGGTCGGCTCCCAGCGGTATTCCTCCGGCAATTCAGCCATTGAGGTGCTGGGAACATAGGGAGGGTTGGCCAGAATCAGGTCGTAGCGACGTCCAACCAGACCTTCCAGCAGGTCGGATTCAATCAGTTCGACGCGCTCGCTGACACCGTGGTATTCAACATTGCGCCGCGCCAGAGCAAGGGCTCCCGGACTGATGTCGACGGCATCGACCTGCAGTTTTGGCCAGTATGTGGCCATCGCAACGGCCAGACAGCCCGAACCGGTTCCGACGTCAAGCGCACGCTTGAATTGACCCGGCTCAAGCCACGGTGAAAAACCTTCCATGATCAGCTCGGCCAGGGGCGAGCGCGGCACCAGAACCTGCTCATTGACGGCAAATTTCAGCCCACAGAACCAGGCTTCGCCCACCAGATAGGCCAGCGGTTTGCGGGTTTGGATACGCTCGGCAATCAGTGCCTCAAAAGCCGCGCGCAGAGCCTTGTCCGCCGGCTGTTGGGCCGCTTCACGGTCAAAATCCGGGGGCAGGCCAAACACGGCAGACGCTGCCCAGCAGGCTTCGTCGAAGGCATTGTCGGTACCGTGGCCAAAAAACAGCCCAGCCGCCTCCATCTGCCGAGCGGCCCGGCCAATCAGGTCTTCAATGCGTGGCTTGGTCAATTACTGGCTCTGCCAATCTTGGGCTCCGTGCCATCCATGTCAACTACTGAGCTTTGTCCTTGAATGCGGTTGTAGTCATGGTTTCTCATTCTACTACCGTGCCCCTTTTTTCGTCACCAGTCGCCGGGGCTTCCTTTCACCGACATCTCAACCAAAAGACCCCGCACAGAGGCGGGGTCTTCCGGTCTTCTATTGACTGGTTGCCGGCTGCCTATTCCAGAACGATTTCTACCTGGTCGTTGGAATCGGTGTACAGGCTGCTGGCGCTCGAGGCAGCACGACTGTTGGATTGGATCAGACTGTCGGCACTTTCTCCCACCAGCATCAGCAGCCCGACGGCCGAATCGAACTCGAAAGCGAGCACGGCCTGGCTTGCCGGCTGCATTTCCAGCCAGTTGCCGTGCTGCCACTGGCCGGAGCCGTCACGAAGTTCGATCCGTACCAGTGACAGCTCGTCATGCTCAAAGGAGCGAACGCGGAAGACGTCGTTGCCGTGGCGATCCTGACCACCCAGCAGCACACGCGGTGGCACACCGCCGCGGAAACCGGAATCAATCAGCAGGTGACCCTGGATGTGGGCTGCCTCGACCGCAAGTTTTTCAGAGTCCGCAGGCTCAAAGCGATCCCGGAAGATCGAGTCGCTCGCGTTGATGACTGTGGTCGTGGTTGAATCCGTGGCCTGTTCTTCGTCAAGCTCAAGGATTGCCTGCACCTCAATGTTGCCGTGGGCGCGCGGGTCGACATCGGCTTCAAGCACATAGACCACCGATGAACCGGCAGGCAGGGTCACGCTGTCGTCGATGCCACCGGTACCGCTGGTACCGCAGCTGGCACCAAGTCCGGCATAGCAGGTCCAGTCAGCGCTTGCTTCAACCAGATGCTGCGGTAACCCGACGCTGACCGTGGCATCAACGGCGGTGTTGGGACCGGCGTTGCTGGCGACCACAACATAAGTGTTGCGCTCACCCGGCTCGATGGTGTCGCGATTGTCGGTAATCGAAATTTCCAGCCCGATTACCGCATCGACTTCAGCCGTGAACTCAACCGGGCTGCCTTCAAGCCCGGGGGCTGTGGCAATCAGCGTTTGTGTCGACTCATTGCCAAGCAGCCAGCCACCGACCTGGGCCAGGCCCTGCTCGTCGGTAAGCTGCGCGGAACCGCTGACGGTGCCGCTACCGGCTGTCACCTCGAAGCTGACGGAAACACCGGCGACCGGGTTTTCATGCTCGTCAAGTACGCGCACCGTGGGCCGGTCTGCTGCATCCACCGGTTCACCGGACTCGCCGCTGATGGTTGTGGCGCTGACCGCCTCCATGCTGTGGCCGTCGCCTTCACTTACGGCAAAGCTCTGCTGGACCGGGTCTGCCGGCAGCCAGTTGTCATCCCCCGCCTGGGCTGCCTCAATCACAACCTCGCCCAACTCACCGGTGAGCGTGACCATATCGCCGTCGACGCTGGCCGGTCCGGAGAGCACGCTGAATGCCACCGTCAGGCCGGAGTCGGCGCTGGCGCTGATGGCAAACGGCGAGTCGTCGACCGAGCGATCGGCCAGGGCCGGGAAGTCGATGGTCTGACTGCCCTGGTTGACCACCAGCGTGTCACTCGCGGACCCGAAGTAGTTGACATCGCTGACCGTCACTTCGACCGGGTAGCTGCCGACATCAACCGGCGCTGCGGTACTGCCGTCGTAGGTAACGACGACATCCAGACCAGCCGGCGTGGTGGTAACGACAACTTCTCTGGGCTGACCGTTGTAGGTCTGCTCCAGCTCAGTGATCACAATGGCATCCACCTGAGCCCGGGAAACAACCAGCGTATCGCTGACCGAGCCGGTGTGGTTGGCATCAACAATCGTGGCCACAATCTGGTAGCTGCCGACATCGGTCGGTGCGGCACTCAGACCATCGTAGGAAATATCAACCGCAAGGCCTGCCGGATCGGTCATGGCCGTGACCACACGCGGCGTACCGTCGTAGACCTGATTGAGACCGTCTAGCGTAATGCTGGCGCTGACCGGTTCAACCACCAGCATGCCGCTGGCCGATCCATTCCAGTTGACATCATCGATAGTGGCAAAAACGACGTAGCTGCCGACGCCAGTCGGTGCGTCAAGCATGCCGTCGTACGTGACGATCACATTCAGACCGGTCGGATCGGTGGTCACCGTGACCGGCAGCGGATTGTCGTTGTCCCAGGTCTGGACCAGATCGGTCAGCACAACATCGGCCTGACCTGGCTCAACCACGAGCACCGCGCTGTCGCTGACTGGCTGATAGTTCGGATCAACCACTTCAGCGTAGACGAGGTAACTGCCGGCATCAACCGGCCCCGTGCTGGCACCATCGTAAGTCACTACCACGTCCAGATCGGCCGGCACAGTCATCACGGTCACCAGCTTTTCGCTGCCGTCGTAGACCTGTACAAGGTTATCGAAAGTCAGCGCCACCGGGGCAGCCGCAATCACCAGCGTGTCGCTCGCGCTGCCGCTGTAGCCGGGATCATCAATGCTGGCGTCAACCGCATAGCTGCCGGCATCTGTCGGTACCGTTGCCTGACCGTCATAGGTCACCACGACATTCAAGCCGGCTGGGTCGGTTGTCACCGTCACTGGCTTCGGATCGCCATCGTAGGTCTGCTCAAGATTCGACAGGCTTATCGTAGCTGCAATCACCGTGCCCTCACCTTCGAGCAGCACCACATCAGGGCTGGTCGAGGCGTTGGACTCGATCACGATCTCGGCCGAGGCCGAACCCACACCTTCAGGCGTGAACACCACCTCGAAGCTGCAACTGTCGCCCGCTGCGACCGAACTATCGCAGCTACCGTCTGCCAGGCTGAACGCGCCGGCATTGTTGCCACCAATCGACAGCTCGCTGATCAACAGTTCTGCGTTGCCGCGATTGTCGATCGTGACCGTTTGCGGTGCTGAATTATCGAAGGCGTCAACCGCACCGAAGTCAATCAGGACATCTGAGAGATCGGCCGAAGCAAAACTCGAGACCGCCGCGGCCGTATCGAAAGTACCGTTTAGACCGATCGAGTTGGTGATCGCCACAACACCGGCATAACCGGCAGCCAACGGATCGCTGTCGCTCGCCTCAACGGTGCCCAGCAGAGCGCCGGTCCCAGCGTCGAATGCGCGCGCCACAATCAGGGCTTCACCGCCCTGGTCGACCACGTCAAGTTCCACTACATACATGCGGTCGATCGACCAATCATCGTCGCTGCTCTCGGCAAGCCGCAGCCGTTCGTCAATGATTGCAGGGCTGAAGTTGTCCGCGTCAAACTTGATCACCACCAGGTCCTGGTAGTTGAGCTCGTAGCGCAGGTAGGCACTGTAGCCATGAGTCAGATCCGGATCGAAGTGACTGAGCACGCCGTGATCGATCTGATTGTCCGGGCTGACTCCGGTATTGGTGCCGTCGGCATTGGTCAGTGTGGCCACGCGTGACTCACCGAACGAGCGCGGGATATAGCCGCCAGCGTAGAGCGCAGCCGGATCGTTGATCTGCAGGTAGTCGCCCACAATCTCGACCGTGGCCGGCTCGTAGAGTAGCGGTGAACCATCAAAGGCGAAGAACTGCCAGTCTGGCTCGTCGAAGGCACCGTCGAAGCTGTCGGACCAGTCAGGCTGAATGCCCGTCCCGGTCAGATCAGCGCTGACGGCGTTGACGTCACTGGCAACCAACAGTTGGGCGTCTGCAAAGCTGCCCGGCGCACCCGGCACAAACGTCACTTCGACTTCGCAACTGCTGCCGCCGGCCAGTACACCGTTTTCGCTGCAGTCGCCGGCGATCTGATAAGCGCCGGCGTCGCCACCGACAATCTCAATGGTGCCCAGAGTCAGCTCGGTGGTGAAACTGCCGTCGTTGCTCAGAGTGAAGGCCGTACTTGCCGTATCGAACTCGCCCACCTGGCCAAAGTCATGACTGGCCGGCGTGATGCTGAGCACCGGGGCGTGGATCAGGCTGACGCTCTGGCTGGCCGAGTGGAGTACGCGGTAGCTGTCGATATCACCCAGTGCGACATCATTCGGGTCAATGCCTGTCACATCAAAGCTGGTGACGATGATTTCATAATCGCCCAGCGGGGCGTCTTCGGTCAAAGTAAACTCGATCGGGTTGTCGACCAGGTCAGCCGGGGCGGTAACCACGGATGGATCCGTACCGGTCAGGCCGCGAATCTGGCCGGCCGGGAAATTGACCGACTGGAAGATTGCAGCATAGGTGGCCGGATCGATCTCGACACCATCCTGATGCACGGTAAAGACGTTGAACAGCTGCTCGATATCGCCGGCGTTGTTGGTGTAGTCAAACAGCACCCGCTCGTTGCCATTGTTCACGGCACCACGCGCATACTCGCCGGCAATGTCGGCCAGCGTAACAATGAGCTCATCCTGGAATTGCGACTCGTCAATTACGCTCAGTTGCAGTGACTCGACCGCAACCAGCAAACCGCCCTGCTCCGGGTCTCCGGCATACCAGTAAAGGGTGAAGCTGTAATCGTCTGTACGCGGAATCCAGTAATCGCCATCAGCGTTCTGGTTGCCGTTTTCATCGGCTCGAGCGGCTACATACGGGTACCAGCGGGCACCGGTGTGGCCAGCCGAGGTCACCACCGCACCGGAATGGTTCCACGGTGAGCTGTTGATGAAGCCCTCATAAACAAAGTGGCTGACGCTGTCGTTTGGCCGTTCGGCCAGCACTTCACCAAACCCGAAGCCAGGTTGGGCACCGGCACCCGGACTCTGATTGTTCAGGTCATCCCGGGCCGCGCCGGTAATCAGACCGTTTGAATCGAGCACGAAGTTCAGCACCAGCTCGGCCTGGCCATCTGCGGGAGCACCGAAGGCACTATCACTGACCGAAGTCGAGCCTTCATGCAGGCGCGGCTGTGGTACCAGGGCAATATCGGTAACAACGGCCAGCGTCTGTGACCAGTCAAGCCAGATCCGCTCGCCCGGCTGGCCGGCATTATCACCGGAATCAGCGCTTTCGATGGTCACATCAATGGCGTAGCTGCCAGTCGGCCAGTTGACCCGAAGCAACAGGGTCTCTTCGTGGTCGGCACCGATGGCAAAGCCTTCAATCGGGTGCGGGCCCTGGCCGTCGGGGTTGGTGTCGGGGCGGCCGAAGAACCAGGCGTCACGGCCATGGCCCCAATACCAGGAGCTCAAACCTGCCCAACCCATGGCTTGCCAGTCGCTGCCATTGAAGTACTCGATTTCAAGTTCCGGCGATGAACCGGTCTTGACTGCATCATCGATTCCGGCGACGCCAATCCACAGGATGACATGCTCTGGCACCGCGCCACCGGCGTTCTCGATGCTTGCTGTGTAGTGTGCGAAGCCATCTGCTTCGTCCACGCCCGCAGGCAGTCCTTCGACAATAGCAAGCGACAGTTCAACCGGGTCACTCTCGACCAGTATCTGATGATCAAACAGGCCATAGACCCAGACTGGATCCGAATCGGCACTTTCAACTGATACGGTCAGATCGTAGCTGGCATTGTCGAAGTTGACTCGAACCGGGGTATCAAATACCTCCCCGTCGCCAACCGGGAAACCGACTACGCCACCCGCGCCATCACGGCCAAGGAAGAATGCCTCGCGCTGGGCGGACGAATCAAGGCCGGGATGATCACCCCAGGCGAAATCTGTCCACTGGCCGCTGTCAGCATTGAACCACTGCATGCTGGAACCAGCGTCGAATGCGGCCTGGTCGATGCCATCGACATCCACCCACAGCAATACATTCTCTGGCAAGGCATCGCCCAGATTAACCAGTGTGGTGCTGTAGTACGCCCAGCCTTCCTCATCAGACGGAACGCCGGCATCCACGCCAGGCTCAATGTCAAACTCGAGTGCGGCAATGGCAAGTTCGGTTGTCGCGCTGGCGAAAAGGCTGTCGCTGCTCGCACCGACTGCCTCTATGGCAAGGCCATAATGGCCCGGCTCGCTGAAGTTGCTGCGGAAGAAGCTGGTGGCGTCATGATCAGCTGCAACCGGGAATCCGCCGGCCGGGCCAAAAACACCGACCAGTGCATCATTTTGCAGCGTTACCGGAAGCGCAGCCCAGTTGCCGCAGTCCTCGCCAGAAGTCGCATCGATATCGGTGCAATAATCCAGCGCCAAATGGGTGTCTTCAATACCCGAACGCGCGATGGCGAATTCAATCATCACGTTCTCGGGCAAAGCCGAGCCGCCATTGTTGACCAGTGTGACCGCATGAAAGATATCGGAGGTCGGGCCCGACATCATCGGGCCATCGATGCTCAACGCCAGATCGGCCGGCGTTCCGGCGCACTGTCCTTCAGGCAGAGTGTTCCAGGGCTCGTAGCTGACCGGACCGATGACCGGGTCACCCAGACCAGTGCCGTCACCACCCGGGCCGGTTTCATCGCCCCACCAGTTGCAAGTAGCATCGGCCTGGATGCTGTCAGCCAATGCCAGCATGCCGACCGTGTTGCCCACGATCTGGTTGTTGCGCGCCACCAGGCTGGTGCTGTCATCCTGGTTGAAACCGAGCATAACTGCCGCACTCGATCCGGAGAACTCGTTGTCCTGCAAATCAAGGCTTGTGCCGTCACCAAAGAATGTGGTCGCCATGACTGCAGCAGAGGTCGAACCATCGGTGTCGGCCACGCCCAGGTTGCCGCTGACTGTACTTCCACTGAGCGACATTTGCGCCCCGGCACCGGCCTCAAATGCGTAATCCAGGAAATCTCCGGAGCCCTTGCCGGTATAAGTCAGGTCAGTCAGATTAGCGGTAGCTTCTGTACCCTTGACCAGTACACCGACTCGTCCGATCTGCTCGAAATCCGAATTGGTGACTGTCAGAGTGCTGGCATCCAGGCCTTGGGCACCGTGCGAGTCGGCACCGCTGCCGCCGTTGACAACGCCGCCGTAGCTGAGGACCGCAAAGCCGCGGTACGGACGGCCACTGAGGCTGCCCTGAATATTGCGGAAGCTGACCGTATCAATGGTCGTATCACCGTGGTTTCTGATGCCGTGATGAACGAAATACTCATCCCCGTCAAACACCAGATCGGTCAGGCTCAATTCAACGCCTTCTTCAACCAGCCACCAGGCATCATCGGCGTTGGTTCCGGTCACATCAGCATCAGGTGTGATGACCGGACGCTGAGCCGGATCGTCGGCACGGATGCTGAGTGACTTGTCAACCAGAACCTGGCCGGAAGTTGCATAGTCACCGGGAGCAATGACAATCGAGTGGCCATCCTCGGCCGCCGCAATTGCGTCCTGGATACGGCTGTAGATGTTGGTCACAGCGAGCGAATCGTCACCGTCGAGTATGACAATCACACGGTCAAAGTCGTTGTCTTCCAGCGCCCCTTCGATCAGATCAAAATCATCGTAGGACAGGGTCAGCGGATAGCGGTTGTTGGTAAAACTGTTGTTCTCGATCGTGACATGATTGGCATCGTTGTCGCCATAGCCAACAGCAACACCGTGGGAGTTGTCGACAAAAACGTTGTCATTGATGATGGCATTGCTTTCGCTGGTGCCCCAGTACGAGGTCACGATAATGCCGGCCGAGGTTGAACCGTCAGTGCTGGCAACGCCACGGTGGCCCGAGAATGTGTTGCCGGTGATGGTGGCAGCACCTTCAGCACCCAGGTCCACGCCATAATCCAGATGATCACCGCTGCCCTTGCCGACAAAATCATTGTCGGCGATGGTGGCAGTCGACTCACTCCCCTTGACCAGAATACCAATGCGTCCAATCTGCTCGAAAGTGCTGTTGGTCACTTCCAGATGCGCGGCTGAATAGTCGCCCGCGCCAGCACCGCCGGCTACATGGCCGCCGAAGCTCAAGACCGCCATGCCCGCATAGTTTTTGCTCGGGTTCTCGATATTCTGAAAATCAACGGAATCGATGCTCATGTCGCCATGCGAGCGCAGAGCATGATTGACCATGCTCGCGCCACCGTCGATGATCACATTGGCCAGACCAAAAGCAATACCTTCTTCGACCAGAATCCAGGCGTCACCAGCGTTATCGCCGATCATGTCATCAGCGGGGCTGATCTTGGGCTTGTCGCCGACACCGATCACGGCCAGGTCATTGTCGATCGCCAGGCGGTCCGTAACGTAATTGCCGGAAGCAAGATAAACCGTGCCGCCATCAGCAACTGCACCCAAACCGGCGGCAAGCGTGGCGAAGGCGTCCAGCCCGACTGTCCCCTCAATCGTTGAGCTGTCGGGCAGAGTAAAGCTGACCGATGCACCGTGGTTTTCATCGGCGAAGTCATCATCGACATAAACCTGGGCAAGATCAGCCGCTGCTGAGTTGTCGATCACGCTCAGCTCCAGGGACTCAACCGCAACCAGCGTGCCACCCTGGCCCGGGTCTCCGGCATACCAGTAAAGGGTGAAGCTGTAGTCATCAGCACGCGGAATCCAGTAATCGCCATCAGCGTTCTGGTTGCCGTTTTCATCGGCTCGAGCGGCTACATACGGGTACCAGCGGGCACCGGTGTGGCCAGCCGAGGTCACCACCGCACCGGAATGGTTCCACGGTGAGCTGTTGATGAAGCCCTCATAAACAAAGTGGCTGACGCTGTCGTTTGGCCGTTCGGCCAGCACTTCACCAAACCCGAAGCCAGGTTGGGCACCGGCACCCGGACTCTGATTGTTCAGGTCATCCCGGGCCGCGCCGGTAATCAGACCGTTTGAATCGAGCACGAAGTTCAGCACCAGCTCGGCCTGGCCATCTGCCGGAGCATCGAAGGCACTATCACTGACCGAAGTCGAGCCTTCATGCAGACGCGACTGTGGTACCAGACCGATATCGGTCACCACGTCAAACGCACCCGACCAGTCAAGCCAGACTCGTTCGCCCGGCTGGCCGGAACCATTGCCGGAGTCAACACTTTCCAGCGTCACATCAATCGCATAGGTGCCGGTGGACCAATTGACTCGCAGCGGAATCTGTTCATCATGACCGGAGCTGATCGGAAAACCCACCACCTGATTGGCATCCCGCCCCAGGAAATAGCCATCACGATTGATATTCCAGTGGTCGGCTCCGCCCCAGCCCATGGCCTGCCAGGCGCTGCCATCAAAATACTCGATACTTGCGCCATCAATGTGAGCACTATTGTCAATTCCAGCTGCTTCGAGCCACAGCACCACGTTCTCGGGAACGTCACCATAGCTGCTCAGATGAGCGGTGAAACCAGTCCACCCGGCCGCCGCATCAAGCCCTGCCGGCAGGCCAGGTTCAACGCTCAATTCAATGTCAACTTCGAAGGTATTGTTGATCACGGCAAGAGCCAGCAGATCATCATCTTCGTAAGACAGGTTGATCTGGTGGCGGTTGTCAGTGAAGGTGTTGTTCTCAATGCTGACAACACTTTCTTCCTCGTCATCGAATCCAATACCGACACCAATATGGTTATCGATGAAGTGATTGCCTTCGATGTGCGCATGGCTTGGCCCCTCACCCCAATACGAACTCACCAGAATGGCCGCTGAGGTCGAACCATCGCTGCTGGCAACACCGTGGTTGCCGGAAACGCTGTTGCCGGTAATAACTGCCACGGCCTCTGAACCCACATCGACAAAATAATCGATGAAATCACCTTCACCCTTGCCGGTGTAGACGTTGTCGGTGATATCGGCGGTCGCTTGATCGCCCTTGACCACGATACCAATCCGGCCAATCTGCTCAAAACTGCTGTTGGAAACTTCCAGCTGCGAAGCCGCATAATTCCCGGCCCCGCCACCACCAGCGATATGTCCACCAAAGCCGGCGATTCCGAGCCCCTGATACGGGCTGCCCTCCAGGCTGCCACGGATATTGCGGAAGTCGACGGCGTTGACAACGGTATTGCCGTGCGAGCGCAGACCGTAGTGAATCCAGTATCCGTCACCGTCAAGAACGACGTTCTCCAACCTGAATTCAACGCCCTGCTCCACCAGAATCCAGGCCTGACCAGGATTGCCGCCGGTCATGTTGTTGCCGGGCCCAAGTATTGGCTTGCTGCCAACGCCACCAACAATCGAAATATCCTTGTTGATGAGAATGTGGCCAGTAGCGGGATAATTGCCCGAAGCAACCTCAACTACATCGCCCTGACCCGCCTGGTCAACAGCGTACTGGATGGTCAAACAGGCGCTGTCAATGCAGGCTCCGGTGTCCTCGCCATCGATGGCCACCATGCGGACCAGGTTACTGATCGTGTTGCTCGCTTCCAACTGCGCCAAGCCAATCTGATTGCCCGGATCCAGCAGATTGAGCTGATTGCTTATGAAATGATTGCCCTCAACGATCCAAACGCCGGGATCATCGGCACCGGGATCACTGATCTGCAGACCGGTGAGGTTTTCCCGGATGGTATTGCCGGTAATGGCCGTATCGGCGGGATAGCCGAAATCTCCCACCCTCTCGACAAGAACCCCACGATTGCCGCCCTTGATGATATTGTCATCGATCATGGTCGCGTTGACGTTACCTTGCAACGCCACGCCATTGATGACGTCGCTGATGGTGTTGTTCCTGAGCACATTGCCGCTTGCCTCGACCCAGTTTGGATCGCTGGTATAGGCAGCAATGACGTTGATGCCGTGGTCCGAGCCTGAAATCTTATTGTCTTCAATCAGCGCATCGACCGAGCCCCACATGGCGATGCCCGAACCGCTCCAGTTCGGATTGTCGAATGTCGTACTTTCAATGGTATTGCCGATTACGGTTGAGCCGGTGCCACCGGCAATGCCAATGGCGTTGCGGGCACCGGTTGTCTCGCGAATCAGGGTGTTGTTGAGGATGTGAACCGTGCCATCACCCATACGCTGGGCAATGCCGCGCTGGGCCCAGTTGGTAACGGTAAAGCCCGCAACCGTCACAGCGGTCGGAAACTCACTGCTTTCATTGGAAAACGGGCTGCCGATCAGAACTGCGTTCTCGGCATCGCCAGCATCAATCTCGGTGTCTGCCGGGCCGCTGGATGACGTCAGCGTGAGGCCATCCGTACCAATATACAGACTGCCGACATACGTGCCCGGACCAACCTCAACGGTATCGCCAACGTCGGCCTGGTCGATAGCGTACTGGATCGTCTGGCAAGCGGTGGCAACACAATCACCAGTATCGCTGCCGTTCTCGGCAACCCGACGTGTCTCCTGGGCCCAGCCCGCGGTTGCGACCATCGCAGCAGCCAGCACCACCAGGCGCAAAGCCCTCATTGCGCCGGCTTGTATGCCGGGCTTATCCACCTTCGCTTCTGTCATCACAATTACTCCCAATTAAAAACAAGCCGGCGCCCGCTGGTTGACGCTGATCTTAAATAAATTAATCAAATCAACAGGTTATAACTAACTTGAGCCGCAATGCAGTCAAACTGCAACGGCTCTGATAGAACTGCCCGGAAATCTTGTGAAGCCCCCTTTTTTTCAAATCAATGCGTAAAACCGAATCCAAAGCGGCGAACCGCTACGGAGCGATTGCGACTGGCGAGCACCTGACCGAATCAAGGGAGAAATGGGACGGCTTTTTCATTTTTGCCGACCCGACCCACAAGCCTGCCACCAGCACAATATCTACATCCTACCATAGGGCCGCCGCCCATTCCCAGGCGCGGGTCAAGGAATCGCAGGTAAAAAGAAGGTATGGGCTGATCGGTGCCGAATGCGGCTCAGAATCTGATCCGCACCGGGGAAATCAAGGGAGAGCCGGCCTGTAAGCCGGGTTCTGTCGAGGACAGTCATTCATCTGGGACGGCTGTCGCCAGCCGCCTCTAGCAGCCTACCCGGATGCAGCGCGGGCCACGCCATGGCATCCCTATTTGGCCTTGCTTCGGGTGGGGTTTTCCCTGCCGCGTCTGTTGCCAGACGCGCGGTGCGCTCTTACCGCACCATTTCACCCTTGCCTGTGCCGTTGCCGGCCATCGGCGGTGTATTTTCTGCGGCACTTTCCGTCGGCCTTTTCAGGCCGCCCAGGCGTTACCTGGCACCCTGCCCTGTGAAGCCCGGACTTTCCTCCATGCCGCAAGCGGCACAGCGACTGTCCAGCCGGCTCTCCGAAGCTCATTATGACAGCAAGCGGTTCTTACCGGTTCGCTTTTATTCGGTCACAAGGTTCTCGCGGCCTATCAGGCGGCGGAAATCGCTCAGCGGAATGCCGCGGGTGTAGCGATAGATAAAGCGTCGACCGCGCTCGTCTTCGGTCGGCTGCAAAAAGCGGCGGGCAATTTCTTCTTCGCGGCGAAAGCCCAGGTAGTCGGACAGGTCGATTGTCGCGCCCGGACCCATGAAACTGTACTCCTCGACCAGGGCCTCGACATCCTCATCAAAACGCAGCTGGTCGATCGGCCAGCGCACGATGTATTCATTGTCCGTGCTGGTCAGCACCGTCAGCGCGCAGCCGTCCGGATGACCGCGCACCTCGCCGGTGCGGCGCTCTGGATCGTCGACCAAAAACAGCAAGTAGCGCGGCGGCTCGCTCCACAGCTCGACGTCGTCAAAATAGCATTTGCGCTCGCCGATGCCCTCTTCAACGACCTTGAGGCGCTGCGCCGAGCCTGAACTTTTGTAGGACAGCAGCACATCAAACCAGGTGCTGCCGCTGACCGGTACATTGCGGCGCTCACGGTAGTTGTAAACGTCGAGCTGGGCGAGCACCACGTAATCAGACTCGGCGGCCAGCTCGCCGGGTGTGCGCGGTGTCCAGTCATCAGCCGACTCTTCGGCCGCCAGCGGGGCGGCCAACAGGAGCAAAAGCGGTGCAGCAAAAAGAAGGTGTTTCATGCGCGATTGGACGTCAGTGCGTGTGTTCAAGTTCACTATTGTGCCACCCTTGAGGCCGGTTCAGCTCAGCGCCTGGCCCATCCGGACCGTCTGCTCGGGCTGCAAGTCGGGCAGCCAGACCGGGAAATCCTTCGGTGTCAGCACGATGACCGTCGAACCCCAGTGAAAGCGGCCCAGTTCGGCGCCGCGAGCCAGCTCGATCCCGTCCAGCATCTGAATCCTCCCGGCCGAATCGGGACGACGATCTTCCGGGCCGCCCCAGACGGTCTCGATACCGGCCACCAGCATGGCCGCGACCATCACCACCGCAACCGGCCCGTGCCGGGTATCAAGCAGTGCGACCATGCGCTCGTTGCGGGCGAACAGACGCGGCACCAGTCGGGTGGTGTTGGCCGACACGCTGAACAGGCGACCAGGTTTGCGCAGCTCTTCAATGACGCGTCCGGCAATCGGCGTATGGACCCGGTGATAGTCGCGCGGCGCAAGATAAATGGTAATGAAATGACCGTCATCAAACGCCGCCGCGCGCTGGCGGGAACCGAGCAGCTCGGCCGTGCTGTAGTCGATCCCCTTGGCCT
>CALEIM010000187.1 GCA_937876395.1 uncultured Wenzhouxiangella sp.
CGCCCTGGCCCGCGCCAAGACCGTCGAAGAAGCCCGCAGCAAAGCCAGAAAATCCCGCGACGCCATTGGCGTCGGGCAGTAATGAGCGAAACTTCGAGAGATTCCAGCTATTTGCAAACAACAAACTTTGTTGATAGGCTCAATAGCAAGAAAGGCATAGTATTGTTGGAGGCTTAGTTGTGATTAGGTATATCAACACGATTGCAGTTAGCTTGGCTTTGGTACTTACCGCCTTCAGTTCAGACGCTCACTCTGCCGATTTCACTCCCTCGCGAATCGTGCTTGAGCGTGACAAAACTGGGACGATACATACAGTGCGAGGCAGCGCTGGCCCTGAATCACTTTTCGAAGAAATCGAATTGGGTTCTCCTCGCAGAATCCTGATTGGGCTCAGAACGCCGTTCAATGCCAGTGAAGTCAATCTGCATGGTCCGGAAGGACCTGAACTTTATCGGCACTACGCCGGTGAGGCACGTCAATCGTTTTTGAATGAGTTTAAGCGTAGCCACCCAGAGTATCCGGCCTCCTCGATAGTGGAGCTTGAAGAAACACCCTTTCTCATTCTTTTCCCAACCAAGGAAACTTTGCGATTTATTCTCGACCATCCAGAAGTAATATCAATCAACACCGAAAGCGGCGGCCCGCCTTTGCTTGATGAAAGCACTCCATTCATTGGTGCCGACATTGCACACTCCCAAGGACATACCGGCAAATGGCGTGCGGTTGCGGTCATCGATACGGGTGTGGACCGGAACCATCCGATGTTTTCAGGAAAAGTCATCTCAGAAGCGTGCTACTCAAGTTCCGACTATACGAGCATGGGCAGCATTTGCCAGGCCGGAGGCTATGGCTCTGTGGGCACTGACACCGGTGGCCGTTGCATTATTGAAAAAACCCCCTGCTCTGTGGATTCTGTCGCCTGTGATTTGGAACAACACTGTCATTCTGGACATGGTTCTCATGTGGCAGGAGTTGCATCTGGGAAACTGGCATTTCCAGGCAGCGGACCACTCTCAATCAAGGGAGTTGCTCACGAGGCAAGCATTATATCTATCATGCCCTTTAGCCATGTAGAGAACCCTTTCATTTGCTCACCAGCGTCAAGCCCATGTTTCTTGTTTCTTGAGTCTTCAGTAGCTGCCGCTCTGAACCACGTCTATTCACTCCGACACACCCATACCATAAAGTCAGTAAATCTCAGCTTTATCCTAAGCGCTGATAGCTCAGACTACTCAGCGACAAACTGCGATAACTCCTGGCCGGCTGTTCGTGATGCAGTGGACTTGCTCAGCTCTGCCGACATCCAGGTTTATGCAGCGTCTGGTAACTTTGGCAACTTCAGCTCTTACCATAACAAGATTGGCCCACCTTCATGCCTAAGCAAAATTATCAGTGTAGCGGCTACCAGCAAGAACTCTGATCAATTTGCGAGTTACTCCAACGCAGCAGGAATTTTGGATCTACTGGCCCCAGGGGGAATGAGCAATCAATCTTCAGGGATTACGTGCCGTGACCATATCACACTTCCGCATGGTATCTGGTCTGCCTATTCCCACACTGGATGCAACGATGACTATTTCCAGGACGCAGGCACATCCATGGCATCGCCCCATGCTGCCGGCGCACATGCAATTCTTCAGAGTCGTTACCCGCAAGCCAGCATCCAGGCAATTGGCGATTGGCTCGCTGCATCTGGCGAACCAATCAACTTTTCGCAAGGCTTTTCCAATTATACGAAACCCCGTATTAACCTTGATGCTGCAATGACACCGCCAACATCGCCCGGCTCGGCCCCTGCGACTGGCTCTGTCGATTGGCTGTACTGCTACGGAAACAACATGGCGTCTTGGGATGCAGTCTCAGGCATGGTTACTGAATACCATTTGCAAGGCACCACTACTGGCTGGATGTACTATCGCGGGGCTGCTACCAGTCAGTTGATCAGCGTGAGTCAAGTCGAGAATCTTCGGGTACGGGCCTGCAACATGGTTGCCTGCGGACCTTGGAATGTGATCGGTCAGGCCACGTACCAACCCCATTGCCATTGAATCTGGAGTACTCCCATGATGAAGAGCCTCATCGACAGGACGATTACCATTCCAATCTTTAGAGCATTGTTCTCTACGGTTTTGACCATGCTGGTCAGTTCGCTGTTTTTTATCTCAATTCTGAGTCATGCACAAAATATCCAAATGCATGAAAATTTGATCTTTGAAGTCGAAGATTTGCGCAGCGATCAGCACTCAGGCCTACTGTTTGATTCAGTTCATTTTTTCTTGCACGATGGAACTTTCGATCTGTTTGATTTTGGCAAACCCGCATCTGAAGGGCTTCGCTGGTTTGCCAATCACGGTCTGATTGACGAATTGAAAGAAGAGATGAATGCGACGGGGTTCGAATTTGTGAGGCACTGGGAGGTCCGACTGAACTTTCCAGCTTATGACGGTGCCTCCCCGAGAGTACGACCCGAGTGGTTTCATCCTCCTCCCCCGGACCCCGTTGATCGAAGCGCTCGCTATTTGAGCTTTATTGCCCGTGTGCACCCTGGCGATGATGCATTTATTGGCAACGAGGACCCGCAGCGCTATGAAGTGTTCGATGAAAATGGTCAGTTTCAGGGGCCAATTGTGATCGACATTTATGGTACGGATATCCTTGATGCTGGCACAAAAGAGAACCTGGAGCAGAATCTGATCGGCCTTGACCGACATCTGTTCGACGAGCGTGGTGACCCCCTGGATGAGCCGTTTACTACCGATCCGGTGATGCCACATCGGGGCTTCAATGGCTCATATCGCAATCCTGACGGGGAGCCGGTCCGGCTGATGCTCGGCGGTGAGGCTTATTGCCATGAGTCCAGTAGCGGAGATGAATTCTGCCATGACTATGATCCGTCCAACATTGATTTCAGCCGGCCCGGCCAGCCGCTTATGCGGCTTCGCGCAAGTGCTGTAGAACAGACTTTTCACGGCGGCTGGTCGGGTTCCTATTTTGACCGTGAGCGCTCTGGAGAAGGCTTCAATTTTGAGTTTTTCGACGACGACCCACCCAGAGCTTTACTTTACTGGTACACCTACCAACACGATGGAAGCGGTGCTCCCATGTGGTTGATCGGCGACGGCGCTCTCAACGAAGAGAACAAAATGGTCTTCGAAATATATGAAACCATTGGCGGGCAGATGGCCGCACCATCAAACCCGGAGACAGTGACCTCAACCCCCTGGGGGCACGCCGTTGTCCTACCCCAGGCCACCAACATTCCCGCATGCCGAGGGCTTTGGCTGCTTGTAACACCGAACGATCACAGTCTGGAACTTGACTTGCCGCTGTACAGCGAGCCCGCCACCTATTTGTACAGTGTGGAGGCGCTCACTACGGATTTGACCGGTCTGGATCATTACTGTGGCAACAGAAATCCCTTTGCCGTGTATTAGTATCCCGGCCGATAGATAGTTTGCATTCAGGGCGTCGCTTTCGAGTCCGTTGTCGGAGGAACTCTGGCCGGATCACGCCGGCTGCTATCAGCCGATCAGCCCATCAGCCGACTGCGAGCATGCGCGCAACGGATGCGCGGGCGCGGTCGGCGATGTCGGGGTCAATTCTGACCTCGTGCTGCAGGTTTTCAAGCGCTACGCGAATGTTTCCCAGGCTGTTGCGTTTCATGTGCGGGCACAGATTGCACGGACGCACGAATTCCACGTCGGGATTGTGGGTGGCGATGTTGTCGCTCATCGAGCACTCGGTGACCAGGGCAACCCGCGCCGGCTGTTGTTCGCTGATGTAGTTGAGCATCTGGGCCGTGGAGCCGGAAACGTCCGAGGCCGCCACCACGTCCGGCGGGCACTCCGGGTGGGTGACCACAACGACGCCGGGGTAGTCGATGCGAACCTGCTCGATGTCGTTGGCGGTGAACTGCTCGTGGACCTCGCAGCGTCCGGCCCAGGTGATGATTTCCACCCCGGTTTGGGCGGCAATGTTGCGGGCCAGAAATTCATCGGGAATCATGATCACCCGATTCACTCCCAGCGACTCGATGATCTTGACCGCATTGCCCGAAGTGCAGCAGATATCACACTCGGCCTTGACCGCCGCCGAGGTATTGACATAGGTGACTACCGGCACTCCCGGGTGC
>CALEIM010000188.1 GCA_937876395.1 uncultured Wenzhouxiangella sp.
GCAGTGGAGCGCCGCGCCATTCAGGAATCGGCGGAAAGCGCCGGAGCACGGCGCGTCTTCCTCATCGAGGAGCCGATGGCGGCGGCGATCGGCGCCGGCCTGCCGGTGACCGAGCCGACGGGCTCGATGGTCGTCGATATCGGCGGCGGCACCACCGAGGTGGCGGTGCTGTCGCTCAACGGCATCGTCTACTCCAACTCGGTGCGCGTCGGCGGTGACCACTTCGACGAGGCGATCATCAACTACGTGCGCCGTTCCTACGGCACCCTGATTGGTGAAGCCACCGCCGAGCGCATCAAGATGGAGATCGGCTGCGCCCATCAGCAGGAAGAAATCTCCGAAATCCAGATTTCGGGCCGCAATCTCGCCGAGGGCGTTCCGAAGATGATCACCCTCAACAGCAACGAAGCGCTGGAGGCTTTGAGCGAATCGCTGGCCAGCATTGTGGGTGCGGTCAAGAACGCGCTGGAGCAAACCCCGCCGGAGCTGTGTGCCGACGTCGCCGAGACCGGCATCGTGTTGACCGGGGGCGGCGCTTTGCTCACTGGCCTGGACAAGCTGCTGATGGCAGAAACCGGGCTGCCGGTAATCATCGCCGATGACCCGCTGACCTGCGTGGCCCGCGGCGGCGGTCGCGCACTTGAACTGATGGATGAACACAAGGGCGATTTCTTTTTTGCGAGCTAAAGTCGCCGCTATCGGCGGCTGGACCGAACGATGACTGCCGGCGGCAGTGCATTGCCGGTCCGGGTAGATGGTGATGCAGCCGCCCGAATTACGCGGCTGATTTTTTACGGTCTGCTGGCCATCGTGCTGATGACGCTTGATTATCGCGGCCGCTATGTTGACAGTGCTCGCACGTTTGGCTGGCGCGTGCTTGAACCGGTCATCATCGCGGTCGAAGCGCCGTTCGCCCTCGGCAAGCGGCTGGGGGAGGAAATGCGCTCCCGCCATGAGCTGATGGCCGAACTGACCGCGCTGGAGCGCCAGAATCGCGAGCTTGGTGCTGAACTGAGCCTGCTGGAAGAATTGCGTGACGACAACCGCGAACTGCGCGCTCTGCTGGCTGCGACGGACCGCGTTCAGCCGAGATTTCAGTCGGCCGAGCTGATGCAGATCGACCTCAATCCCTGGTCACACCGGGTGCTCATCAATCGCGGCCGCAGCGACGGCCTGCTCGCCGGTCAGCCGGTCATGGACGGCGTTGGCGTCCTGGGTCAGGTCGACGAGCTGGGCCGGCACACCGCCCAGGTCATTCTGATCTCTGACCCCGATCACGCCCTGCCGGTACGCGTCCAGCGCACCGGATTGCGCACCGTGGCCTACGGATTGGGACGAGTCCACATGCTGCGCCTGACCGACCTGCCGATGAACGTTGATCTGATCACCGGCGACGTGCTGTTGACCTCCGGTCTCGGCGGAACCTTTCCGGCCGGCCTGCCGGTCGCTGAAATCGTGACGGTTTCCCGTCCGCAGGGCGAGGCTTTTGCCCAGGCCAATGCGCGGCCACTCGGTCGCCTCGATCGGGCCAGTCATGTGCTGATTGTTGAGCCCACGGTCGAGCAGCTTGAACCCGAGCCAGCCGCTGACCAGGGTTCCGACGCTGAAACGCAGACTGCGCCTGACGCGCAGGCCGAACCATGAGCAGGCGGACCAGCAGCCGCGAGCGCGCCAACTGGACACTGGGCTTTTCCCTGCTCGCCGTCGTCGTCCTGAGCCTGATGCCACTGCCCGATGTCATTGCCGATGCGCGCCCCTACTGGGCGGCTTTGGTGATGATTTACTGGAACATCGAGGGCGGTCGCCTGCGCCATCTGGGCCAGGCCTTTGCCGGCGGGCTGGTGCTCGATCTGCTGACCGGCTCCCTGCTCGGCCAGCACGCTCTGAGCCTGGTGATCATCTCCTACCTGGTGGAACGCTTTCGCTACCGCATTCGCTTTTTCCTGCCCTGGCAGCAGGCATCGGTGATCATGCTGTTGCTGCTCAACGACCGCATCGTGCAGCTATGGATCATCGGCCTGGTCGGCGATCAATGGCCGAGCTGGGTGTGGTGGCTGGCGCCGCTGGTCGGCATGTTGATCTGGCCGTGGCTGTTTTTGCTGCTTGATGCCCTGCGCCAGCGCGAGCGCAGATCGCGGCCATGAACCGGCCAGCTGCGGATCGAGCGCTGGGCGATGTCCGTGCCGATCTGACGCTGGTGCGGCGGCGCTTTCGTTTTCTGCTCGGCGTGATGCTGGTGATCATTGCCTTACTGACCCTGCGCCTGGGCCTGCTGCAGTTAAGCGATCACGAACGCTACGCTGCGCGCGCCGACAGCAACCGCATCAGCCTGCGCGCCCTGGCGCCCAATCGTGGCCTGGTGCTGGATCGCCAGGGTCGGGTGCTGGCCGAAAACCTGCCCGCCTATCGCCTGGTGCTGGTGCCGGAGCGCAGCCCTGACCTGGCCGCAACGCTCGATCAACTCGGCGAGCTGGTGGCGATCAGCCCTGAAGAACGGCGCCGTTTTGAAATTCAGCGGCAGCGCTCACGGCGCTTTCAGGCGATTACCCTGAAAAGCGATCTGAATCCGACCGAAGTCGCCACCCTGGCCGTTCGCCGCCATCGCCTGCCGGGTGTGGAAGTCGAGCCGTATCTGACCCGCCACTATCCCCATGGCGAGCTGTTCGCCCATCTGATTGGCTACGTCGGTCGGGCCGATGTTGCCGATCGCCAGCGCCTCGACGCCGACCGCTACCGGGCCACCAGCCACGTCGGCAAGATCGGCATCGAACGCCAGTACGAAGATCGTCTACACGGCCAGCCCGGATTGGAACGGGTCGAAACCAATGCCCAGGGGCGAGTGCTGCGCGTGCTGGAGCAGGTCAACCCGATTCCCGGAGACAATCTCCAGCTCAACGTCGATCTGGAGGTGCAGCGCGCCGCCTACCAGGCACTTGAACCGTATGCCGGCGCGGTCGTGGTGCTGGATGTCGAGACCGGGCAGGTGCTGGCCCTGGTCAGCCGGCCCGGCTTTGATCCCAACCTGTTCGTGCACGGCATCAGCCACACCGATTACAACGCCCTGCTCGCCCACCCGCAGCGGCCGCTGTTCAATCGCGCTCTGGCCGGCGGCTATGAGCCCGGCTCAACCATCAAGCCATTTATTGCGCTGGCCGGCCTGGAAGCCGGCGTGATTACCGCGGAAACCCGGGTGTTTTCCAGCGGCAGTTTTCAACTACCCGGCCACAGCCGTCTCTATCGCGACTGGCGAGCCGGCGGGCACGGCAGCGTGGATCTTTCCCAGGCCCTGGCCGAATCGGTCAACGTTTATTTCTACCAGCTCGCCGTCGATCTTGGCATTGACCGTATTTCGCGTGAGCTCGCATTGTTTGGCTTTGGCCGCCAAAGTGGCCTCGACCTGCCCGGTGAGATCAGCGGTATCTTGCCGACCCGGTCGTGGAAACGCGCCACCTTTGGCGAGCCGTGGTTTCCCGGAGAAACTGTCATCACCGGCATCGGCCAGGGCTTTACCGTGGTCACGCCGATTCAGCTCGCCTACGCCACCGCCGCCCTGGCCGGCCAGGGCCGCACCGCCGCGCCGGCCCTGCTCGGCCAGAATGCGCCGGCGCAGATGGTTGAACACGCCAGCGCCCACTGGCAGGCCGTCTACCGCGGCCTGACGGAGGTGATGCACGGCAGCCGCGGTACGGCGCGCGCGGTTGGTTCCGATCTGCCGCTGCGCGTGGCCGGCAAGACCGGCACCGCTCAGGTGTTTGGCCGGCCGGCCGATATTGACGAACGGGATCAGCGCGAGCTCGAGGAACTGCCCGAGTTTCTGCGCAATCACGCCCTGTTCACCGGCTTTGCCCCAGCCGACGATCCGCGGCTGGTCGTGACCGTAATCGCCGAACACGGCGGCGGCGGCGCCAGTGTCGCCGCGCCGATTGCTGCGGCCACCCTGAAAGCTGCGCTGGAGGCCGGGTTGTGAACGCGCCGGGAAACTCCCTTCTGGGCAATTTGTTCGGGCACTTACGCCTCGACCCGTGGCTGTTGGGGATGCTGCTGCTGTTGATGGGTTTCGGTCTGGTCGTGCTTTACTCGGCCGCCGAGCAGAGCACGGCCGTGGTCGGCCGCCAAGTGTTTCGTCTGGCTCTGGGCCTGGGCGTGATGCTGGTGCTCGCCCAGTTGCCGCCGCGCATACTCAAGGCCTGGGCACCGTGGCTGTACGCTGCGGCGCTGTTGATGCTGGTCGCCGTGGCCCTGTTTGGCGTCGGGCGCGGCGCCCATCGCTGGCTGGACCTGGGTCTGGTCCGATTTCAGCCCTCCGAGGCGATGAAGCTCGCCTTGCCGCTGATTCTGGCCGCAGTGGTTGGGCGCAGCTCGCTGCCGCCGAACTGGCGCACCCTGCTGATCGCCGGCGTTCTGATCGCCGTGCCGGTCGGTCTGATCGTCGAACAGCCTGATCTGGGCACCGCCGTACTGGTCGGTGCCAGCGGCCTGTGCCTGCTGTTTCTGGCCGGCCTGCGCTGGCGGCTGATTTTCGGCCTCGCAGCCGCCCTGACTGCAACCGCGCCCCTGTTCTGGATGAACCTGCACGGCTATCAGCGCGAGCGGGTGCTGACCTTCCTCAATCCGGAGCGCGACCCGCTCGGCGAGGGCTGGAACATCATCCAGTCCAAAATTGCCATCGGCTCCGGCGGCCTGACCGGCAAGGGCTGGCTCGAAGGCAGCCAGTCCTATCTGGAGTTTCTGCCTGAGCCGCACACCGATTTCATCTTCTCGGTGCTCGGCGAAGAATTCGGCTTCATCGGTGTGGCCGCCGTGCTGTTGCTGTATGCGGCGATCATCGTGCGCGGCATGTACCTGGCCAGCCGCAGCCACGACGTATTCGCCTGCGTGCTCAGCGGCACCCTGATGTTCATGTTCTTCGTCTATCTGGCCGTCAACGTCGGCATGGTCACCGGCGTTTTGCCGGTGGTCGGCGTGCCGCTGCCGCTGTTCAGCTACGGCGGCACCTCGGCCGTCACCCTGCTGGCCGCATTCGGCCTGGTCATGGGGCTCTACAGCCGCCGCCGGCTGATGAGTTAGCTGCCCACCGGCCCGCCAGCGGCGGGGCTTGGCGGGCGAGCGTGTACAATTGTCGGCCCGTTGGCACCGGCATCCGGGTCCGGGCCTGGGTTGGCGGCAAACTTTTTCTTTACGTGGGCCTCTATATCCTCGACATTCAAATCCCTCAAGACCGATAGCGAGCGATAACGCAACGATGCTGCGAACTCTGATTTTTGCCACTATTTTTGTGCTGACTGTGCCGGTTCCGGCCCATGCGGAACCCCATCCGGGCTCGAATGCCTTTATCGAGCAGGCCGTGTCCGAGCACGGATTGGACCCCGACCGGGTGCGCGATGTGCTCGAAGACGCGCGGTTTCAGCAGTCGATCATCGATGCCATCACCCGGCCGGCCGAGGCCAAACCGTGGCACGAGTACCGCAAGATTTTCATGACCGAAACGCGGATTGGCGGCGGCGTCGAGTTCTGGCGCGCCAATGAAGCGCTGCTCGATCAGGTCAGCGAGCAATTCGGCGTGCCCGTGGAGGTGATCGTGGCGATTGTCGGCGTGGAGACCAATTACGGGCTCAATACCGGCAGCTTTCGGGTCATCGACGCGTTGGCCACGCTCGGGTTTTACTATCCACGACGCAGCGCATTTTTTGCCGGAGAGCTGGGCCATTTTCTGCGCCTGGCCGATGAAGAATCGCTGCCGGTGACCGAAGTGCGCGGCTCGTATGCCGGGGCCATGGGTGTGGGTCAGTTCATCCCGTCGAGCTATCGCGCCTACGCGGTCGATATGGACGGCAGCGGCGATCGGGATTTGTGGCGCTCGCTGCCCGACGCGCTCGGCTCGGTGGCCAATTATCTGGCGGTGCATGGCTGGCTGGCCGATGAGCCGATTGTATTGTCGGCCACAGCGCCAGAAAGCGGCCTGCCCGCCGACGAGGAATTCCCGATCAAGCCGGCTCACAGCCTTGCCCGGCTCCGCGAGCTGGGTGTGGAGTTCCAGGGCGGCGATTTGGCCGACCAGACCGCGGCCACCGTGGTCAGTCTGGCCCAGCCTGACGGCGACGAGCACTGGGTCGGCCTGAACAATTTCTACGTCATCACCCGCTACAACCGCTCGCCGCTGTACGCCATGGCCGTCACCCAGTTGGCCGAGGCGATCCGGGAGCGCCGCCCGTGAAGGGGCTGCTGGTCCTGGTGCCGATTCTGCTGTTGGCCGCCTGCGGGCAGCAGCAAGTGCGCGATGGACCACCTGCCGAGCGGTTTGATCCCAATCGGATCGCGCACCCTGAGCCGCGTGCCGAGCCGCCCAGCGCCTACGGCAATCACTCGCCCTACGAGGTGCTTGGGCAGCGCTATCAGGTCATGACCGATGCGCGCGACTACCGCGAGCAGGGCATTGCATCATGGTATGGCAGCAAGTTTCACGGTCGGCCGACTTCCTCGGGTGAGCCCTACGACGTTCATCAGATGACCGCCGCCCACCGCACGCTGCCGCTGCCGACCTGGGTTGAAGTGACTCGCCTGGACACCGGCAAGTCGATCATCGTGCGGGTCAACGATCGCGGCCCGTTTCATCCCGATCGCATCATCGACCTGTCCTGGGCGGCCGCCAGCGTACTGGGCATGATCGATCTGGGTACCGCGTTGGTCGAAGTCAGGGCCATCAACTTCGACGACGTGCCCGGACGAACCGCGCGCCCGTCGCGCCTGCCGGTCTACGTTCAGGTCGGCGCGTTTGCCGAGCAGGCAAGGGCGCAAGACGTCGAGCGCCGCCTGGCCCGAGCGGGAATGGGTCCGGTTGAAATGGAGCGCGCGCGTACCTCGGCCGGGCGTATCTGGCGGGTGCGCTTGGGGCCGGTGAGCGAATCCGATGCGGCCATTTCCCTGATCGACCGGATTGCCGAACTCGGCCTGGGCCCGGCCCGCTACGTCTATCCTTGACCACCCATCCAAGCCTGCATCAAAAAACGAGTTGCATGATGAGACTGATTTTCCTGATTTCCCTGTTCTGGCTCGGCTCGGCTTCAGTACTCGCCCAATCACCGGTACCGACTGCGCCTTCGATCAATGCCACCAGCTACGTGCTGGTTGATCACCACAGTGACACGATCATCGCCGAGCTGGATGCCGCCGCGCGCGTCGAACCGGCCTCGATCACCAAGCTGATGACCTCCTATGTGGTGTTTTCCGAGATCGCCGCCGGCAGCCTGACGCTGGATGATGAGGTGCTGATTTCGGAAAAAGCCTGGCGCACAGAAGGCTCGCGGATGTTCGTTGAAGTCGGCAAGCGGGTCAGCGTCGAAGAGCTCCTCAAAGGCGTGATCATCCAATCCGGAAACGACGCCAGCGTGGCTCTGGCCGAACACGTTGCCGGGGCCGAAGAAGTCTTTGCCGGGATGATGAACGAGCAGGCCAGAGCGCTTGGCATGGTCAATACCCACTACGTCAACGCCACCGGCCTGCCGCACGCTGATCAGTACACCTCGGCACGTGACGTCGCCCGGCTGGCCACCGCCCTGATCGAAGATTTCCCCGACCTGTACGGCTGGTATTCCGAACGCGAATACACCTACAACGGCATTCGTCAGCACAACCGCAACCGCCTGCTGTGGCGCGATCCGTCCGTGGACGGGCTCAAGACCGGCCACACCGAGTCGGCCGGTTATTGCCTGGTCACCTCAGCGATGCGCGACGGCACGCGCCTGGTCAGCGTGGTCATGGGCAGCAACAGCGAGGAGGCCCGGGCGACGGCCAGCCAGGCGTTGCTCAACTACGGTTTTCGCTTTTTCGAGACCTACCAGCTCTACGAGGCCGGCGACGAGCTCAGCATCGAGCGGATCTGGAAGGGCGAGGACAATGAGTTGCCGCTGGGTGTTACCGATGATTTGTTCATCACAATTCCGCGCGGCCGCTACGATGCGCTGCAGGCGCGCCTGGAAGTCAGCGGCACGCTCACCGCGCCGCTCAGCGCCGGTCAGACCGTGGGTCGTCTGGTCGTTTCGCTCGACGGGGATGATCTCGTCGAGCGGCCGCTGGTGGCCCTGGCCGGCGTGGAGCGAGCCGGGTTCTTCGGGCGCTCGATCGACGGGCTGAGGCTGTGGGTCGGCGGTCTGTTCGGGGGCGACTGATGAGTATGGAGGACGACAGCCCGCTTGAGTTCCCCTGCCGCTGGCCGGTCAAGGCCATGGTCGAAGCTGGCGAAGACTCGCTGCGTCAGGTGCTGGGCGCGATCCGCCGCCACGCAATCCTGCCCGCCGAACACGATGTCAGCATTCGGCCCAGTCGGCACGGGCGCTACGAAAGCATCACCATCACCATCGAGGCCCAGTCGCGGTCGCATCTGGAAGCGATTTATACCGACCTCCGCGCGCTTGATGTGGTGAAAATGACGCTGTAGACGCCGATTTGGCCGAGCATAAATCAATGCACAAGATCGAAACCGACAAGGCACCAGCCGGCGAGCCGGGGCCGGAGCAGGGCAGCCGCCCCGAAGCGCTGATCGTGCGCTGGCTTGGGCGTCAGCCCTACCAGCCGGTGTGGGCGGCGATCATCGCCCGCTGGCGGGGCGAGCACGTGCCCCGGCTGGCCTGGTGGGGGATCGGCGTCGCCATGGCGGGGGCCGTGGTGCTGACCGGCGTCGATCTGTCGATCTCGTCGCGGGCGCTGTTCGGCGACCTGCTGGCGGTGACGGGCGGGGCGCTCGCGGCCGCCTATGTCACGGTGGGGGCCGAGGTGCGCCGCACGGTCTCGACCACCGTGTACGTCACGGTCTGCTACGCGGTCGCCGCGCTCGCGCTGTTGGTGGTGTGCCTGGTGGGTCGCCAACCGCTCGCCGGCTACGACGGGACGACGTGGCTGATTCTCGGGGCGATCGTCGTCGGCCCTCAGTTGCTCGGCCACACCCTGGTCAACCGCGTGCTGCGCACGACGAGCCCGATGGTGGTGTCGGTCGCCATCCTGTTCGAGATCGTCGGGGCGGCGCTGCTCGCCTGGGCTGCCTTCGACGAGGTGCCGCCGGTGTCCGCCGTCCCGGCCGGGGTGCTCATCGCCGCCGGCGTGGTGCTGGTCGTGAGGTCCGAACCCACCGAACCGACCGTGTCGGGGGTGCCCCCGCTCGAGTGACGGAAGGGGCCGGAGCGCGGGCCGGGCAGCCGGCGGTCCGCCGTCGTGGACCGCCGGGGCAGTACGGTCACGCGGCGTGCGTCTGGTGTGGAGCGTCGTCGTCATCGTCCTCGTGATCGGCCTGGGCGCGTGGGGTACGACCTGCACGGGCCCCCGCCCGCGGCCCACCGGTGACACCGTGCCGCCGGTCGAGACCACGGTGGCGCCGTCGTCCGTCCCGCCTGGCGGCTGACGGCCCCACGGCCGGATCCCGAGCGGTTCGCTGGAGGAGCCGATGACCGAGTACGCGGACGTGCCGGAGCGCACGCTCACCGAGCTGCGGGCGGTGTGCCTGGCCCTGCCCGAGGTCACCGAGCAGCAGGCGTGGACGGGCCGTCGGTGGCAGATCCGCCGGCGCAGCTTCGCCCATGTCTACGCGCTCGACTCGCCCGACGGCCCGGTCACGGCCATGACGTTCCGGTCGGCGCCGCCCGAGCTCGACGTGCTGTTCGCGTCGGGACACCCGTTCTTCCGGCCCGGTTGGGGCGCTGACGTCGTCAGCATGGTGCTCGACGCAGGCGTCGACTGGACCGAGGTCGCGGAGCTGGTGACCGAGAGCTACTGCATCCTCGCCCCGAAGAAGCTGGTGGCGCTGGTGGGCCGTCCGGACTCCTGACCTCGCGGTGCTGCTCTGCCGGATGGCGGTCGATCGCTCACTCGTGCATGCGGCCGGATCAGGGGTCGTCGACCGAGGGCACGGCGTCGAAGGTCAGGTCGAGATCCGCGTCCTTCCAGGGGTCGTCGCTCTCCTGTTCGATGACCACCTTGGTCTTCTCGGGCTCGAGGATCTCGCCCAGTCCGAGCATCGCCGCCCCCAGCACCGTTCCGCCCCGCGACCGTGCCCGGCGTGACGAACCGCTCTCGTCGTAGGACGTCGTTGGCGGGCCCTCGCCGTCGAGGATCCGGTCGACCGGTTCGGCGTCGGACAGCTCGCGGCCGGTCGGCGCGTCGGAGGAGGACATCGCGGTCAAGTCTGCCAGGGACGCCGACAGGCCGGTCCTCGGCGGTCGGTTCGGGCCGGGTGTCCGACAGGTTCTTGTATAGTGTCGGACATGGGAACCACGGTGTCTGTACGCCGGCTCCAGCGGGAGACCTCCGCCGTGCTGCGCGAGGTCGAGGCCGGTCAGCAACCGGTGATCATCACGCGGGACGACGAGGAGATCGCCAAGCTGCTTCCCTTGAACGCGGCCGAGAAGCGGTGGCGAGCCTGGGTCCGCGAGCTGGGTGGCGATCCGGACGATGCCGCCTGGCGGCGCCCCGAGGGTGCCCGCCCACTCCCAGCCC
>CALEIM010000189.1 GCA_937876395.1 uncultured Wenzhouxiangella sp.
GCCAACGTGCTCGTTGCGATTTTCGCCGAGCGCGAGAGCCACGCCGCCTATTTCCTCGAGCAGCAGGACATGAGCCGGCTCGACGCCGTCAACTACATCTCGCACG
The DNA here is from genome assembly GCA_937876395.1 of uncultured Wenzhouxiangella sp. Taxonomy (GTDB): domain Bacteria; phylum Pseudomonadota; class Gammaproteobacteria; order Xanthomonadales; family Wenzhouxiangellaceae; genus Wenzhouxiangella. The sequence goes on from CALEIM010000189.1 coordinate 107, forward strand.
GCATCACCAAGTCCGGCCCCAACGAGGAACGCCGGGTGCGCGGGGCGGAGACGCCGGGTGCCGGGCAGGGCGAAGACGGGGAGCGCGCGGGCGGCCAAAGCTCGGCGCTGGCCGATTTCTGCGTCAACCTCAACGACAAGGCCAAGGCCGGCAAGATCGACCCGCTGATCGGCCGTGACGCCGAGCTGCGCCGGACCATCCAGGTGCTGTGCCGGCGCTCCAAGAACAACCCGATCTATGTCGGCGACGCCGGCGTCGGCAAGACCGCCATCGCCGAGGGTCTGGCGCGCAAGATCGTCGAGGGCGAGGTGCCCGAGGTGTTGCGCGAGGCGACCATCTACGCCCTCGACATGGGCTCGCTGCTGGCCGGAACCCGCTATCGCGGGGATTTTGAAGAGCGGCTGAAGGCGGTGATGAAGGAGCTCGAGAAGCATCCCGATGCCATCCTCTTCATCGACGAGATCCATACGGTGATCGGCGCCGGGGCGACGTCGGGCGGAGCGCTGGATGCGTCCAACCTGCTGAAGCCGGCGCTGGCCTCGGGCGGCATGCGCTGCATCGGCTCGACCACCTACAAGGAGTATCGGCAGTTCTTCGAGAAGGACCGGGCCCTGGTCCGGCGCTTCCAGAAGATCGATATTGTCGAGCCTTCCGTGGGCGAGACGATCGAGATTCTCAACGGCCTCAAACACCGCTTTGAAGAACACCACGGCGTCAGCTACACCACCGAGGCTCTGGAAGCCGCGGCAACGCTTTCCAATCGGCATATCAATGACCGTCACCTTCCGGACAAAGCCATCGACGTGATCGATGAGGCCGGTGCGCGCGAGCGGCTCAAGCCCGACGATGAGCGCGTCGCCCAGATCGGCGTGGGCGAGATCGAGGAGGTCATCGCCAGAATGGCCCGGATTCCGCCGCGCCAGGTGTCGCGTTCCGACCGCGATGCGCTCAAGACCCTGGAGCGCGACCTCGGCATGGCGGTGTTCGGCCAGGATGAAGCGATTTCGACCCTGGCTTCGGCCATCAAGATGTCACGCTCGGGCCTGGCGGATGCTGATCGACCGATTGGCAGCTTTCTGTTTGCCGGCCCCACCGGTGTCGGCAAGACCGAAGTCACCCGCCAGCTCGCCCTGACCTTGGGCATCGAGCTGATTCGCTTCGACATGTCCGAGTACATGGAAGCGCATAGCGTCTCGCGCCTGGTCGGTGCGCCGCCGGGCTACGTTGGCTTTGATCGCGGCGGTCTGCTCACTGAGGCAGTCACCCAGACCCCGCACGCGGTGCTGCTGCTCGATGAAATCGAAAAAGCGCATCCGGATGTCTACAACCTGCTGCTACAGATCATGGACCACGGCCGCCTGACCGACGCCAACGGCCGAACCGCCGATTTCCGCAACGTGATTGTGGTCATGACCACCAACGCCGGCGCCGAGTTGATCAGCCGGCGCGGGATAGGCTTCGTCGCGGCCGATCACAGCAGCGAAGGCATGGAAGCGATTCGCAAGCAGTTTTCGCCGGAGTTCCGCAACCGGCTTGATGCCATCATCCAGTTCCGTCCGCTGCCGCTGGAGGTGGTCATGCAGGTTGTCGACAAATTCCTGATGGAAATGGAAAACCAGCTTGCCGACAAGGGCGTGAGCGTCGAAATCAGCAGCGCGGCTCGTGAATGGCTGGCCGAACACGGCTTTGATGAAAAAATGGGCGCCAGGCCCATGAAGCGCGTCATCCAGGAACACATCAAGCGCCCGCTGGCCGACGAACTGCTGTTCGGCGATCTGGCCGACGGCGGGGAGGTCAGAGTCTCGGTGCGTGAGGACGGCAGCGGTCTGGAGCTGGAATGCCGCAGCCTGGCGGCAACGACGGCGCCGCTGGCCGACTGAGTAGCCTACTTCATGCGGTAGGTGATGCGACCCTTGGACAGATCATAGGGGGTCATTTCCACCTTGACCCGGTCGCCGGTCAAAATGCGGATGTAGTGCTTGCGCATACGTCCGGAAATATGTGCGGTGATGACATGTCCATTGTCGAGTTCAACGCGGAACATGGTATTGGGCAGGGTGTCCAGCACCCGGCCTTCCATCTCGATATGTTCGTCCTTTGCCATTCTTTTCCTCTGTAAATGTTAAAACCGGGCTATTTTGACAGCTTCTGGCCAAGACGCAAGTGAAATACCGCAAATAGCGGAAATTGCTCGCCAAAGCTGCGTTTTTTGCTCGGGTCCCATCCCGGAAGACGAAATCAACCGCATTTGCCTTGTTGGACCCCGACAGTTTGGGGTAAAATTATCGGCTTGGTTCGGAAGGGCGATTAGCTCAGTTGGTTAGAGCGCTGTCTTGACATGGCAGAGGTCACTAGTTCAAATCTAGTATCGCCCACCAATCCTTGAAGATAATACCCTCTTGGCCCAGGAGTGCGTTCGGTGGCGCCGGGCGGCACCCCGAATCCCGGAAACTTCTGCGGCGCCTGCGTTTATACCGCAGGCGGACTGACGACAAGAATTTGCAGCCATGGTTCAAATTACGCTTCCTGACGGTAGCCGGAAGGATTTTTCTGGTCCGGTGACGGTAAACGCGGTGGCCGAATCGATCGGCCCGGGTTTGGCCAAGGCGGCCCTGGCCGGGGAGATTGGCGGGCGACTGGTCGATACCAGCCATACCATCAGCGATGATTCCAATCTGCGCATCATCACCGCCCGTGATGAAGAAGGCGTGGAGGTGCTACGCCATTCCACCGCCCACCTGCTCGCCCAGGCTGTCAAGCGCCTGTTTCCGGAAACCCAGGTCACCATCGGCCCGGTGATCGAGAACGGCTTTTACTACGATTTTGCCAGAGACGAGCCGTTTCGACCGGAAGATCTCGAGCGAATCGAGCAGGAGATGGCGCGGATCGTCGCCGAAGACATCGCCGTTGAGCGTTCGGAAATGGGGCGCGATGAGGCAGTCGCTTTTTTTCGCGACCAGGGCGAGGAATACAAGGCCAGAATCATTGAAGATATTCCGGCCGATGAAACGTTGTCCTTATACCGCCAGGGCGATTTCATCGACCTGTGCCGTGGCCCGCACGTGCCGTCGACCGGCAAACTGGGCGCCTGGAAGCTGACCAAGCTGGCTGGTGCCTACTGGCGCGGCGATTCCAGCAACGAAATGCTGCAGCGCATTTATGGCACGGCCTGGCCGGACAAAAAGCAGCTCAAGGCCTATCTGACCCGTCTTGAGGAAGCCGAAAAGCGCGACCATCGCAAGCTCGGCGCCCGGCTGGATCTGTACCACATGCAGCCTGAAGCGCCGGGCATGGTGTTCTGGCACCCCAAGGGCTGGAGCATCTATCTGGCCTTGAAAGACTACATTCGCGGCCGCCTCAACGAGAGCGGTTACGAGGAAATTCACACCCCGTCGATCGTGGATCGCAGCCTGTGGGAGAAATCCGGGCACTGGGAGAATTTCGCCGATGACATGTTCATCACCAGCTCCGAGAACCGGGATTACGCGGTCAAGCCTATGAACTGCCCCTGCCATGTGCAGGTGTTCAACCAGGGCCTGAAAAGCTACCGTGATCTTCCGCTGCGCATGGCCGAGTTTGGCTCCTGCCATCGCAACGAGCCTTCCGGCGCGCTGCATGGTTTGATGCGGGTGCGCAATTTCGTCCAGGATGACGCCCACATCTTCTGCACAGAAGAGCAGATTCGCGATGAGGTGATGGCTTTCAACAGCCTGGTGTTCGATGTCTATCGTGACTTCGGATTTACCGACATTGCCGTCAAGCTGTCCACCCGTCCGGAACAACGGGTCGGTTCCGATGAAGTCTGGGACAAGGCCGAGCAGGCTCTGGCCGATGCGCTGGATGCGGGCGGCATCGATTACCGGCTGCAGCCGGGCGAGGGCGCCTTCTACGGACCTAAAATCGAATTTTCCCTGACCGACAGCATCGGCCGGGTCTGGCAATGCGGCACCATGCAGGTCGATTTTTCCATGCCCGGCCGACTGGGTGCGGAGTACGTTGACGAGCACGGCGAGCGGCGCGTTCCGGTGATGCTGCATCGCGCTATTCTCGGCTCGATCGAGCGCTTCATCGGCGTGCTGCTGGAACACTATGCAGGCGAGCTGCCGCTGTGGCTGGCGCCGGTCCAGGCGGTGGTGATGAATATCACCGATGCCCAGGCCGACTATGTCCGTGAATTGAGCAAGACCCTGAATCAGCGCGGTTTTCGGGTTGAAGCCGACTTGCGTAACGAGAAGATCGGCTATAAAATTCGCGCCCGCACGCTGGAAAAGATTCCGTATCTACTGGTTGTAGGCGATCGCGAAGTCGAGACCCGTCAGGTGGCCGTGCGACTGCGTGACGGCACGGATCTCGGCGCGATGCCGATTGAGGCCCTGAGCGAGCTTCTTTCACAAGAGGTAGCGCGGCGCGGCCTGATCGCCGATAATTAAGCGCTTGTTTAGCAAGTAATCACTATGAAATTATCTTTACTCAAGAGGAGCAGCACACATCGCAACAGATAAACAGACCCGACGCAACGAGGACATCACGGCACGGGAGGTTCGCGTGGTGGGCCCTGATGGCGAACAGATCGGGGTGATGGGGGCCAGGGATGCGCTGGCTCGTGCCGAAGAATACGGCATGGACCTGGTCGAGATCGCGCCGCAGGCCGATCCACCCGTCTGCCGAATCATGGACTGGGGCAAATTCCGATTTGAACAGTCCAAGAAACAGCAGGTTGCGCGCAAGAAGCAAAAACAGATTCAGGTCAAGGAAGTGAAGTTTCGACCGGGAACCGACGATCACGATTACGACGTGAAGATGCGTAATCTGCGTCGTTTCATCGAAGATGGAGACAAGGTCAAGGTCACTTTGCGCTTCCGTGGCCGCGAAATGGCCCACCAGGAACTGGGTCGCGACCTGCTGCAGCGGGTTGAAAAGGACATGGCCGATGAAGTGGTCGTGGAACAGCGCCCGCGCATGGAAGGTCGCCAGATGGTGATGATGCTGTCGGGAAAGAAGGCCTCCTGAAACGAGCGCTGAATGAAGCGGCAGCCAAGCCTGCCGAATTACAAGTCGCTGGAATGCAGCCGACAAGCGTTGTCCGGACGGCCCGGTCAACCGCTGCACGAAGGTATAAAAAAGGAGTTGAAAGACAATGCCGAAGATGAAGAGCAACCGGGGCGCGGCCAAGCGCTTCCGGGCTACGGGTAGCGGGCGCATCAAGCGCAAGCGCGCCTTTCATAGCCATATCCTCACCAAGAAGGACACCAAGCGCAAGCGGCGCCTGCGTGCCACAACCCTCATCAGTCGCGCGGATGAAAAAGCCGTGCGTCGGATGCTGCCAAAACTTTAAGGGAGAGCGATCATGGCAAGAGTCAAACGTGGAGTCATTGCCCGTCGTCGTCACCGCAAGGTGCTCAGCCGGGCCAAGGGTTATTACGGCGCACGCCGCAAGGTGTATCGCGTTGCCAAACAGGCAGTCATCAAGGCTGGCCAGTACAGCTACCGCGACCGCCGTCAGCGCAAGCGCGATTTCCGCAGCCTGTGGATTCAGCGCATCAATGCAGCCGCGCGCGAAAACGGCCTGTCCTACAGCCGCTTTATCAACGGCCTGAAAATAGCCGAGATCGACATTGACCGCAAGGTGCTGGCTGACCTGGCTGTTCACGACAAGGCCGCCTTCAAGGCGTTGGCCGAGAAAGCTCAGTCCAGCCTGGGCTGAGCATGGCAACGTCGGCATCGCAGGATCTGCTCGAGGACGCTCTCGGGCAGATCGCTACAGCGTCGGATGAGCGTGAGCTTGATGATATCCGGGTGCGCCTGCTGGGCAGAAAAGGGACGCTGACCGCGCAGCTCAAAAGCCTCGGTCAGCTTCCTTCTGAACAGCGTCGTGAAGCCGGACAGGCCATCAACCGCGCCAAGCAGCGTCTTGAACAGGCCATTGCCGAACGCTCCGATGAGCTGGTTGGCCAGGCGCTCGATGCTCGCTTGAACGAGGAGACGATCGACGTCACCCTGCCTGGGCGAATGAACGAGCCCGGCGGTGCCCATCCGGTCAATCGTGCCCTGGATCGCCTGCTCGATATCTTTCAGCGGCTGGGTTTTGCAGTCGAAACCGGACCGGAAGTCGAAGACGACTTCCACAACTTCGAAGCCCTTAATTTCCCGGCCCATCATCCGGCCCGGACCATGCACGACACGTTCTATCTTCCGGACGGCCGGCTGCTGCGCACACACACTTCGCCGGTCCAGATCCGGGTGATGAAAGAGCGCGGTGCGCCGGTGCGCATCGTCGCGCCGGGTCGGGTATTTCGCTCGGACTCCGATCAAACCCATACCCCCCAGTTTCACCAGGTTGAAGGCCTGCTCGTTGATCGCGACGTAACCTTTGCCGATCTGAAAGGCATGCTGTCGGACTTCGTCAACGCCTTTTTCGAAGACGACCTGGAAATGCGCCTCAGACCGTCGTATTTTCCGTTTACCGAACCGTCGGCCGAGGTTGACGTGCGTTGGCGTCACGCCGACGGTACGGCCGGCGACTGGCTGGAAGTGCTCGGCTGCGGAATGGTCCATCCCAATGTGCTGGTCAACTGCGGCGTTGATCCGGAAAAATACACCGGCTATGCGTTCGGGCTCGGCGTCGAGCGTTTCGCCATGTTGCGCTATCGCGTGGATGATCTGCGCCTGTTTTTCGATAATGACCTGCGCTTCCTGCGCCAGTTTCGCTAAAGGACGAGCATGAAGATCAGTCATCGCTGGCTTGGCGAGTGGGTGGATTCGGGTTTGAGCGCCGAAGCCATTGCCGAACGTTTTACTCTCGCCGGTCTGGAAGTGGATTCCATCGAAGCCGTCGCCGCTCCCCTGGACGGTGTCGTGGTCGGCCAGATTCTGTCGATCGAGCCACATACAGACGCCGATCGCCTGCGGGTCTGCCGGGTTGCCGGCGACAGCCAGGAGCGCACGATCGTCTGCGGCGCGGCCAATGCCCGCGCCGGCCTGAAAGTGCCGCTGGCCACGCTCGGAACGCGCTTGCCCGGCGGTTTGAAGATCAAGCCCGCCAAGCTGCGCGGCGTGGGTTCTGAGGGCATGCTGTGCTCCGAGCCCGAGCTTGGTCTCGGCGAAGAAGCCGGCGGCCTGATGGAACTGCCCGAAGATGCCCCGGTTGGCGCCTCGCTGAGCGAGTATCTGGGCCTGGACGACCAGATCATGGAAATTGATCTGACCCCCAATCGCGCCGACTGCCTTTCCGTGCGCGGTTTGGCTCGGGAGCTGGCGGCGATTGTCGAAAAACCGGTCACGCCGCCGCAGATCGAGGCGCAGCCGGCGGTTAGCGCGCGCGGCATGGATATCGAGCTTCTGGCTCCGGAAGACTGTCCCTGCTACATCGGGCGGGTCATTGAAGGGGTCGATGCCGCAGCCGAAACACCGCTTTGGATGGTCGAGCGCCTGCGCCGCTCAGGCATTCGCAGCCTGGGCCCGATTGTCGATATCACCAACTATGTGCTGCTGGAACTCGGTCAGCCCATGCACGCCTTTGACCTGGACCGGATCAGCGGCGGAATTCGCGTGCGACGCGCCGAACCTGGCGAAAGGCTGACCCTGCTCGACGGACAAGACGTGGCCCTGGATACGGACATGCTGCTGATTGCCGACCACAGCGGCCCGCTGGCCATCGGCGGGGTGATGGGCGGTGAGGCTTCAGCGGTCCAGTCCGACACGCGTGATATCCTGCTTGAATCAGCCTGGTTCAATCCAGCCACCATCAGCGGTCGGGCGCGTCGTCTTGGTCTGGCCACCGAATCCGCCCATCGTTTCGAGCGCGGCGTTGATCCTGATTTGCAGCGCCTGGCGGCCGAGCGCGCCACCGCCCTGATCGTCGAGATCGCCGGCGGCCGACCCGGTCCGCTGGTCGTTGCCCAAAACAATCAGCATCTGCCCGGGCCAGTCGAGGTCGAACTGCGTCTTGAGCGCCTTAACCGCGTACTCGGCAGTCAGCTTTCGGCCGAAGAAACCGGCGCCATCCTGGCGCGCCTGGAAATGCAGGTAGCGCAAAGCGATGGCGTGTTCATAGTCACTGCACCGACGGCGCGCCGCGATATCGAAATTGAGGCCGACCTGATCGAGGAAGTGGCCCGCATCCACGGCTATGATCGCCTGCCGAGCCGGCATCCGGGCGGTGAGATCAAGGTCAAGGCGGGAAATGAAAAGCGTACCGCCGAGCGCAGTCTGCGGCGCCAACTCGCCGCGCGCGGCTTTCAGGAAGTGATTGCCTGGAGCTTCGTGGCCCAAAGTGAGCTGGAGGCCGTGGCCATGGGCGAGGGCGCCCAGCCGCTGGCCAATCCGCTGAGCCGTGACATGGCCGTTCTGCGCACCAGCCTGCTGCCTGGCATGCTGCGCGTGGCCGGGCGCAACCTGCGTCGCCAGCTCGCATCGTTTCGCCTGTTCGAGTCCGGACATTGCTTCCGGCAAATGCCTGAAGGTTTCGATGAGCGCGACCGGCTCGGCCTGCTGATGACCGGCAACCGGAACGCCGAGCACTTCGGCGAAAGCCCGGCGCCGGTTGATTTCTACGATCTCAAGGGCGAAATCGAGCACCTGCTGGCGTTCAACGCGCTCGATGGCCGGGCCGAATTTGTTGCTGTCCACCAGCCCTGGCTGCATCCGGGCCAGGCGGCTGAACTGCGCATCAACGGGGTGTCAGCTGGCTGGCTGGGCCAGCTCCATCCCGGCCTGCTGGACCATTTCGAGCTCAATCAGCCGATCCTGGTCGCCGAGCTGGACATTGACGCCATCGATCGTCGACGACTGCCCGAACACCGCGATACCGGCCGTTTCCCGGCCTTGCGCCGCGATATTGCCCTGGTCGTCGCAGATCGCCATCCGGCCGCCGCACTGCTTGAGGTAATTCGCGAAACGGCCGGCGCCCAGCTTGAAAACTGCGTGGTTTTTGACCAATATCGCGGTCAGGGGATCGAAAAAGGCTATAGAAGTCTGGCTATTGGCTTGATTTTGCGCGATGTTTCGCGCACTCTAAAGGACGCGGAGGTAGACGATCTGATGGAAACCATCCTGTCTGCGCTCTACCAACAGTTCGGTGCCACATTGAGAGGTTGAAGGGGATGTCGCTGACCAAGTCTGACCTGGCCGCCGCCTTGTTTGAAGAAGTCGGCCTGAACAAGCGCGAAGCCAAGGAATTTGTCGATGCCTGGTTTGAAATCATTCGCCAGGCGCTGGAAGACGGTGATCACGTCAAACTCTCGGGGTTTGGCAATTTCCAGCTGCGCGACAAGAATCAGCGCCCGGGCCGCAACCCGAAAACGGGTGAAGAAATCCCGATTTCGGCGCGCCGGGTCGTGACCTTCAAACCGGGTCAGAAGCTGCGAGCGAGAGTGGAGGGATATGCTGGATCCACGGAGTAACCAAGAACTTCCGCCGATTCCGGCGAAGCGCTACTTCACCATCGGTGAAGTCAGCGAGCTGTGCGCCGTCAAGCCGCATGTGCTGCGTTATTGGGAGCAGGAGTTCCCCCAGCTCAAGCCGGTCAAGCGACGCGGCAACCGCCGCTACTACCAGCGCCACGACGTATTGATGGTGCGCCAGATCCGTTCCCTGTTGCACGAACAGGGCTTCACTATCCAGGGTGCCCGCCAACGCCTCGAAGGCGATCAGGCACAAAATGACGTCTCACGCAGCCAGCAGCTCGTCAAGCAGATGCGCATTGAGCTCGAAGAGGTGCTGCACGTTTTGCGGCGCTAACGCGCCAGGCTAAAAGCTCAAAAATTTTCCACTTTTCCATGGGCCTTTCGCTTTGAGCCTCTTCTATTCGAACAGCAAAAGTCTTTTCACCCCAACTGCTGAGCGAATCGGAGTAAAATAAACGGTTCATTGCCCCACGCAGTTTTTCCGGTCGGAGCGTAGCGCAGCCTGGTAGCGCACCACAATGGGGTTGTGGGGGTCGGGAGTTCGAATCTCCCCGCTCCGACCAATTAAATCAAGAGATTACAAGCCCGGCACCAGCCGGGTTTTTTTGTGCGTGTCACCATTGCAACACCCATACCCACTGGTTGCCCTGGGCCAGCAAGTAACGATTATGACCCAGCCGGCGAAGCGTGGTAAGCGCGCCGCTTTGTCAGTTACTGATTGAAACCCGGCGACAATCAATTTCGCTTATGCTGTCGAAATGTGCCGTATTGCTTCGGACGGGAAGCGCCCCAATCTGATTCCAGGGTGTCTTTGAACCACGCAAACCTCGGAAATATTTTTATGAAGCATTGCACCAAGACCGCCACCTTGCCTGATGTGGCCAGTCAGATTGAAGCACAGTTTGCTGGCCGGCTTGACTGGGTCGGCATGAACGAGATTGAGCTGCCGGTGTTGCTCGACGGCGCGGACGGTCGGCGCATGCAGACCACCGCCCGGGTCGCGGCCTTTGTCGATCTGGATCAGCCCGAGAAGCGCGGTATTCACATGTCGCGGCTGTATCTGCATCTGGATCGGGCGCTGGCCGAGCACAGCGTGACCCCGGCATTGCTTCGACACCTGCTGCGCGATTTTTTGGCCTCGCATGAGGGCCTGAGTTCGAAGGCCATGGTGCGTCTGGATTTTGATTACATGCTGCGTCGCAAGTCTTTGGCGACCGACAACAGCGGCTGGCGGCGCTATCCGATCAGCATTATTGCCAGCCTTGAGGGGCGCGATTTTTCTCTTGAGATGGCCTTCCAGATCGCCTATTCGAGCACCTGCCCGTGTTCGGCAGCACTTGCTCGACAGCTCATCCAGGAACAGTTTCGCAAGGATTTTGGCGATTCATCCAAAATTGATGCGCAGGCCGTGATCGACTGGCTTGGCTCGGAGCAGGGCATCGTGGCCACTCCACACAGCCAGCGCAGCGCAGCCGACATCCGCCTGCAGCTCGCCACCAGCTTTGAGGCCTTTCCCTTTGTGGAAATGATCGATGCGATTGAAGGCGCCCTGAAAACTCCGGTTCAGTCCGCGGTGAAGCGCGCGGACGAGCAGGCCTTTGCCTTGCTCAACGGCCAGAACCTGATGTTTTGCGAAGACGCCGCACGCCGGGTTCAGAAGGCGCTTGAGGACCACGAGCGTGTTATGGATTTCTGGGCGCGCTGCCGACATTTCGAAAGCCTGCACCCGCACAACGCGGTGGCGATCATTACCAAGGGCGTTGACGGCGGTTACAAGCCGATTGACGGGCAGCCTTCCGGCTGGCCTCAGGGCTGAGGCAGCCGCTCCAGTCCGACCTGGAAGTTGGGCAAGGCCAGGCCGATCGTTGCGGCCGAGGTGTCGCTCCAGGATTCTCCGAGCAGGCTGCCGTCAGCGCGGTCGCGCAGGGACAGTCTGAGAAGCTGACGGCCGTCGCTGGCAAGACGGTAATAGCCCAGGCGGATGTCCACTTCAAGGCTCATGTCTGCCGCGTCGCGTGGCTGTTCCGGTAGCCCGTTGGGACGCAGTCGAATATCGCGGGCAATTCTCCAGGCATCACCTTCCAGACGCCCGGCCCAGCCGCTGAAATTGATTGCCGGCAGGTAGGTGACGATATCTGCGGCGTGATTTTCGTCGGCCTCGCCGGCGGGCAGAACCTGGTCACCGATAACCAGTTGCCAGCCATCAAAGGCGATTTCCTTGAGCAGGCCCACGGCCTGATCGCCCTGGCCAAATCGGCATTCGGTCGGGTCGGTCATGCCGACCAGGCCACCGTCGCGCAGGTGGAAACGCATCGCGCAGCTTCCCACGGCCCGGCCGTCTCCATCCAGCGGGGTGAATTGTCCGGCCAGGTTCAGCGCGCCGTCGCCCGGTTCCAGGGTGAGTGCGAAATGCCGCTGCTGCTCGCCGTCATCCTGCATCAGTTCAAGAGCGAGCACCTTGGCGCGCTGGATCGGGCGGGTTTCAATCTGCAGTCGCCGAATTTGCCCGTCACGAGTTCCGGCCACGCTGGCGTACTGGCCGGGCAGGGCCGAGGCGATGGCGCTCAGCCGTGTATCAACCGCTTCAGCTTCATCCGGCGTTTGTCGCGGCGTCAGTGCACAGCCGGTCACCATCAGGGCGATGGCCGCAAACTGGAAGACCTTCAGGCTAGCGCGGCCCGGCATCAGGGTTTTTGTCCCAGTCGAGCAGCAGGGCCGGATCAATGCGAATCGGGCCCAAGTTCATCCGCCAGTCCAGATGCGGGCCGGTGGCCCGGCCGGTGGCGCCGACTTCAGCAATTGTTTCGCCGCGGCTGACGCGCTGGCCGTGTTCAACGTGGATGGCGTGCAGGTGTAAAAAAGCCGAGACCAGGCCGTGGCCGTGGTCGATGAACAGGGTGCCGCCGGAAAAATACATGTCCGGATGGACCAGGCTGACAATACCATCCGCCGGGGCCTGCACCGGCGTGCCGGTTGGTGCGGCGATATCCAGCCCCCAGTGCGGGTTGCGCGGCTCGCCGTTGAGAATTCGCTGGCTGCCATAGACGCCGGTAATCCGTCCGCTCAGGGGCCAGTCAAAGCCTTGCGACCAGTCGTCGCGAGCATCGCGGCGCTGGCGCGCTTGCCGGCTTTGTTGGGCGTCTGCGCGAATGCGTTCAAGCACCGCGTCGGGTGGGGTGACCTGTTCGCTGGGCAAGCCGTCAATACGCTGGATATTGAACTCTCTGGGCGCGGGCTCCAACACCTGGCTCAGGCGCTGGCCGTCGGGCAGGATGGCTACTACTTCAATGGCTTCGGTCTGGTCGCGACCAAACGCCAGCAAGAAGCGGCCTTCGGCGGTCACCATTGCCGGATCACCGTCCACACTGACCGCACTGCCCGGCGGGGCAGTGCCGATCAGCAGCGCGCCCTGGACAGGCGAATCGCTGAAGCTCAGCCCGTCGCCCTGAGCCACCGCACTAGCGGCCAGCAGGAGCAGCAATGAACCCAGCTTGATCAGAGATTCCTCAGGCACTGCCGCCTCCGCGAATGGTCAGGGTTTGTCCCGGGCGCAGAACGGAGCTTTCGCTCAAGCCGTTCCAGCGCATCAGCTCGCCCATCGACACCTGGTGACGACGGGCGATGGTCCACAGCGAGTCACCGCTGCGCACGGTGTAGTCCTGCACCGGGCTGGCGCCGGCGGTGCGGTTCATGTTGACCAGAATCCGGTCACCGGGGCGAATCAGTTGCGACTGGCCCAGATTGTTCCAGTCTTGCAGGTCGGCCACACCGACGCCGTAGCGCCTGGCGATCACCCACAGACTTTCACCCGGCCGAACCTGATGCTGAACGCGCTCTCTGGGCAGCAGGTGGGCCTGCAGGCGGCTTAACTCGGCATAAGCTTCGGCGTGCGGCGAGTTTTCCGGAGTCAGACCGTTGCCGGGGATTTTCAGGGTTTGTCCGACTCTCAGGAAATCATTTTTCAGCCCGTTGCTGTCGCGCAGGCTGGCAATCGAGGTATTGTGCCGACGGGCCAGGTGGGACAGCGTCTCACCGGGCCGTACGCGCACTTCGGCCCAGCGAATCATTTCATCGGTGTCCAGCTCGGTCAGCGCTTCTTTGACCTGTTCGGCCCGCTCGACGCGCACAATCAGATGGTGCGGACCACCCGGCGGGGTGAGATGGCCGTTCAGGCCCGGATTGATGGCAACCAGCTCGGCGATATCGAGTTCGGCCGCGACGGCCAGGGCGACAATATCCACCGGGCCGTCAAGTTCCACGCGCGCGATCTGCGGACGGTTGTCCCAGACCGGCAGCTTGAAGCCGTAGCGCTCAGGCTCGGCAAACAGGCAGCCCAGACCGTTGAGCTTGGGCACGTAGCCGAGCGTTTCGCGCGGCAGGGGCAGGGCGGCCCAATCAGTCGCCTTTCCGGCGCGGAGATTGCGATCGATGGCGCGCTGCACCCGGCCCTGGCCACCGTTGTAGGCCGCCAGGGCCAGATTCCAGTCGCCAAAGCGGCGGTTGAGATAGTCGAGATAGTCCAGTGCGGCCCGGGTCGCGACCCACACATCGCGCCGGCCATCGTAGAAATCGTTGATCACGATGCCGCGTTCGCGCGCCGTGGCGCTGACAAACTGCCAGGAGCCGGCGGCACGGCCGTGGGAGTAGGCAAACGGATCATAGGCCGATTCGATGATCGGCAGCAGGGCAAGCTCACCGGGCAGCTCGCGCTGTTCGAGTTCACCGGCAATGTCGTACAGCCACGGTCGGGCCCGGTTCATGACCCGCTCCATGTAGTCGGGGCGTTCGCCAAACCAGTGAGCCCAGCGCTCAGCCGAACTGTCAGCCGGGCATTCGCTGAACTCGAACCGCTCGATCAGGCGTGCCCACAGGTGCGGCGGACGCTGCGGCGAATGTTCCAGACTCTCGCCGACATGCCGGGTGGCCTGGTCGACAATACTGAACGGATCAGGCAGATCCACGGGGTTGGTATCGGCCGTTTCAGCTTCCGGCGCCTGGATCGTCGGGCTGACGCTGCAGGCACCCAGCAACAATACCGGCAAAATCAGGAATAGCAGCCCGGCAGTCTGCCGGGCCCGGTCGGTTGATCCGGACATGGTGTTGTCACGCACTGTCATTTCACATTCACGGGGTGTGCAGCGGCCCATTATGCCGCTGTGCGCCGCCCGGTCAATACATGGCCTGAGTCTGTTGGCCAGATTTCTGCTTTGGTCGGCCCGTGAACGGCCTGACAGCGCAATTCGGCCCGCATTTGATGATTATTTGATGAATTCATGATGATTTCCGTAACTCCTGCCCAGGGCAGCTTGGCATCCTTCCTCATTGCGAGCCACGGCAATAGGGGCTTGCGTCTCACCCATCAATCGCATGAGGAACTTGAGGAACATGAACAAATTATTGACAGTCTGCACTGGCTTGCTGCTGCTGGCCCTGGCTTCCACGGCATCGGCCCAATCACTACCCATCAGTTACCAGGGCCAGCTATTGAACAACGGCCAGCCCTGGACGGGTACGGCTGACCTGGAGTTTGAGCTGTTTTTTGATGAAGACGGGACTGCCTCAGCCGGCGTGTACTCAAGCGCCAACCATCCGGTAAACAATGGCCTGTTCCAGGCTCAGCTCAGCTTCGATGTTCGACGTGGGGCCAGCGAACGTGGTTCACCGGAACTCGAAATGCCGACGATGTACCTGGAAATCACGGTCGATGGCCAGCGACTGTCACCGCGGCAGCCGATCACGGCCGTGCCGTTGGCCTGGGCTTCTGCTTTTACCGAGTTTGCCTTCCACGCTGAGTCTGCCGACCACGCTCAGACGGCCGACCACGCTCAGACGGCCGCCGCCCCCTGGGCAATAAACGGCAATGACCTGTTGTACATGGGCGGCCGCGTTGGTATCGGTCGCACACCTGATGATTATTTCGTTGTGGACTCCGGATTGGACCAGCAGGATGACGATTACGGCTTCGGCACCGGTGCGCTGCGCGTGATGGTGCGCCAGCCCGGTACGGGCACCGGGCTGACCAAGCTTCGCGTACTGGGCAACGGCGGTGTTGCCATCGGCAACAGCTACAACTCCAGCGGGGTGCCGGTAGACGGCCTGCGCGTACAAGGAGATACGCGCCTGAGTTCGGCGCTTCAGGTCAACGGCGCTACCGATTTGCAAAATGATCTGCACGTGCATGGAGACACCCAGCTGGACTCTCATTTACGCGTTGAGGGCGTCGCGCGGTTTCAAAATCAGGTGGTCATCGAAAGCAACGCTTTCTTTAAAGGGCCCGTTGTTGCCGCAAACTTTGTTGAAGGCGCCGTCATTATCCAGCAGCTCGGCGCAACCGGGGGAACCCCACTGTGTCGCAATAGCCAGAATTTCATCAGTTTTTGCTCAAGCAGCGCCCGCTACAAAGACAACGTCACCGATCTGGACCAGGCTGGCGATCTGATCGGCAAGCTGCGGGCGGTGAATTTCCGCTGGACCGACAGCGGACGTGAGGACATCGGCCTGATCGCCGAGGAAGTCGCTGAAATCGAGCCCCGTCTGGCCACCTACGACGATGAGGGCACGGTTGAGGGTGTGAACTACCGGCACCTCGCCGCCGTGCTGGTCGCGGCCTTCCAGGAGCAACAGTCTGCCAGCACAGCCATGCAGAGTGCTCATCAGGCTGAAATCGCCGCCTTGCGCGCGGAGCTTGATGCAGAGCGCCAGAACATCGCTGAACGCCTGGCCATGCTGGAGCTGCTGGTGGCCGGGGAGCAGCATCTGGCCGGTGGTCAGCCATGAAAGCCCTGCTGTGCGCGCTGCTGCTGGCCTGTGCCTGTACCGCGCAGGCCGGCAGCGAATGGTCTGTCCCCTGGTACAGCGTTGACGCCGGTGGCTTGATCAACACGGCTGCCGTGACAGACTTGGCCGGGCAGGACAAGCCGGCGATCGCCTCCGCCGGAGGCGCCTGGCAACTGTCCGGCACGGTCGGTCAGCCCGACGCGACCAGCACCAATGCCCACAGCGGCGGCGCCTGGGCACTGACCGGCGGGTTCTGGAGCTGGCTGGCCAAATACGTGGACAGCTTGTTCAGCGACCGCTTTGAAGGCTAAAAGGGCGGTTCAACCCGGCATCCACGGGGTGCCGGGTTGACAGTGCGCAGGCCGCGCTTTTGAAGTTGCCGCGAGCTGCAAGCTGAGTCATACTGAAGTTTGCTGCGGTAGTGCGCCGCTTCCTGGTCTGTTTATCAATCGAGTGCTGAGGAAAAGCATGTCTGAATTGCTGGAGCAAGTTCGCGCGCGAGAATGGTTCTATGACTTTGAGCTTCCGGACGGCAGCCGCACCACCACCTACCACGACGGTCAACTAAGCGCTATTCACACGACGCGCTGGCGGATGCTCAAGGCGTGTCTGGATTCTGTGTTTCCGAATGGTCTGGGCCATATCAACGCGCTTGATCTGGCCTCGCATCAGGGCTGGTTTGCGGCTCAATTGGCCCAGGCTGGGGCAGGTAAAGTTCACGGGATCGAGGCGCGCGCCAGCCATATTGAAGACAGCCGACTGATCAGCCAGGTGCTGGCTCTGGGCAATGTACGTTTTACGCAAAGCGATGTGTTTGACCTTGACCCGCAAACGCTCGGCCGTCACGAGCTGGTACTGATGTTTGGCCTGCTCTATCACGTTGAAAATCCGGTCGGCGCACTGCGTCTGGCGCGCAATCTGTGCAACGGCTTGTGCGTCATCGAAACCCAGATCGTGCCGGGCATGAATGGCATGGTCGATTTTGGCAGCTATCGCTTTGTCCGCCCGCTGCGCGGTTCATTCGGAATCGTTGATGAAACAGAAGAAACGCATGGCCCGGAGACTGGTGTTACCGGCATTTGTCTGGTTCCCAGCCTGGAGGCCCTGATGTGGCTGCTGGACAAGGTCGGCTTCAGCCGCGCCGAAGTTCTCCCCCCCCCCATTGATGCCTATGAGCAGCTACTGTACGGCAAGCGCGTGATGGTTGCTGCCCATGTCTGACTTTTACCGTCAACGATCCCGGTAACAAGCCTTTTCCCCATCTGGATCTATTTTTCATGCCGCAAAACAGCCATTATCAAAAAGACAGGGACTACCATGACATCATCGCAGATGAGTATGAGGGTGTAGTCAATGAGCCCCGGAGTTATGCGAATAACCTATTGTTTGAGCCGCTCCTTAGACAAATAACCCCCCCCCAGTGGATGACTTTCTTGATTTGGGTTGTGGCACCGGTCAGATGATCGCTCGGGTTGGTAAGAGGTTTCGTCCATCAAATGTGGTTGCGGTGGATCATAGCCAGGAAATGCTGACCCAAGCGCGTGCGAATACACGAGATCTTGACCTGAATAATATTGAGTTTGTTCAGTCAGATCTGATCCGATTCCTTCAGGATACAGACGCCAAATTTTCCCTGATCAGCTGTGTTGGTGTGTTGCATCATCTTTTATTGGAAGACGTGGATGCAGTGCTGGCAAGTTGCCGTAATAGATTGAAGAAAGACGGCTACTTGCTGGTTGCCGAGCCGGAAATTACCAAAAGACTTACAAATCCATCCAGATCGCTCGCATGGTGGAACTCGAGGTCTGTTTTTCGGGGCCGATCCTATCGGAAGTTTGCTGTGGATCCCGATGAACATCCGTTGCAGCAGGGTCAGCTGAGTCGACTGCTGCTGCAGTCAGGGTATCGGCTGGTAGCAGAAAGTCGTGGCGTTGAGGCTTTTCCCTGGAATGATCCACCCTCTCTTCTGGATCGGCTGGTCATACGTCTGGTCCAGGCGTCGTGCAAAAAGGACGGCTTTGTGGTAGCCGCTTTGGCCAAGCCGCAGGAGTTGCCAGTCGGGAAATAAACACCAGCGGCCTGGGCCGGATGGCGTTTGCCCAGGTCGTTCTATTTGCTGGTTTTGCTGGAGGTTGTGTCAGGTGTCCTTGCCGGGGGAAGTACAATGCCGCCAATGGAAAAAAACAAATCACCTGAAATTTCGCGCAAACAGATTCGCAGTGCCATCGAGGAGGCCGGTCGGCCGGTGACTCGGCGGCAGCTTTCTGATCTGTTTGATCTCGACAAGCCGCGCTCCGATGAGCTGCTTCGGCCGGTGCTGATGGCCATGGTTGCCGCCGGCGAGCTGTTCAAGAATCGGCGTGCGGCCTACGGCCTGCCTGAGCAGGCAAACCTGGTCAGTGGCCGCATCAGCGCCCACCCCGACGGGTTTGGTTTTGTCATCCCCGATGAAGGGGACGATGACCTGTATCTGGCACCGCGCCAGATGCGTCAGGTGATGAACGATGACCGGGTGCTGGCTGCGGTCTCGGCCGTTGATCGACGCGGTCGCAAGGAAGGGGCCGTCGTCAAGGTGCTGGAGCGCGCTCACAGCCAGGTGGCCGGGCGACTGTTGATCGAGTCCGGCGTGGCCATGGTGGTGCCCGATGATCCGCGCCTGACCCAGGACATCCTCATTCCCGCAAACCGGATAGGCCAGGCCGGGCCGGGCCAGATTGTGGTGGCGCGCATTGAAAAGCCGCCAACGCTGGAGCGCGGCGCGGTCGGCGAGATCATCGCGGTGCTCGGGCACGCCGACGAGCCGGGCATTGCCACCGATATCGCGGTCTACAGCTATCAACTGCCCTGGGAGTTTCCTGAAGAGGTCATTGCGCAGGCAGAGCAGTTCGGCGCTGAGGTTGATCCGGAAACGGCCGCACAGCGACATGATCTGCGTGAGCTGCCGCTGGTGACCATCGACGGCGCCGATGCGCGCGATTTTGACGATGCGGTGTTTGCCGAACCGCATGGCGATGGCTTCCGGGTGATGGTGGCGATTGCCGATGTGGCCGAATACGTGCAGCCCGGGCAGCCGCTGGATACGGAAGCGGAAAAACGCGGCACGTCGGTCTATTTTCCCGATCGGGTTATTCCGATGCTGCCGGAGGCTCTGTCGAACGGCCTGTGCTCGCTCAACCCGCAGCTTGACCGGCTGTGCATGGTGTGCGAGATGCGCATTGACGCCAGCGGCAAAGTGCTTTCCAGCCGTTTCCGGGAGGCGCTGATGCGCTCCCATGCGCGCCTGACCTATGACCAGGTGCAGCGCATCATGGAAGCGGGCGATCCGGAGCTGCGCAAGCGCTTTGATCACGTCATGCCCAACCTGCAGGCTTTGTATTCTGTCTTCCGGCTGCTGCTGCGCCGGCGCGAACGGCGTGGCGCACTGGATTTTGATTCCCAGCAGGCGTACTTCGAGTTCGATACCAAGGGGCAGGTGGCCAATATTCGCCTGCAGGAGCGCCACGACGCGCACCGTTTGATCGAAGAGCTGATGGTGGCCGCCAATGTCGAGGCCGCCAAGTTTGTTGGTCGTGGCAAGCTGCCAATGCTCTATCGGGTGCATGAGCCGCCGCCGGCTGACAAGCTTGAATCACTCGAAGAGTTTCTGCGCTTCAGCGGTGTTCAGGTCAAATGGTCGGACAAGCCCGATCCGCGCCAGTATGCCGATATCCAGAACAAGCTGGTTGGAAAGCCGAACGAGTCGCTGGTCAATGCCCAGCTTCTGCGCAGTTTGAGCATGGCCGTCTATCAGCCGGAAAACCTGGGGCATTTCGGGCTGGCGTTGGAGCACTATGCGCATTTCACCTCGCCGATCCGGCGCTACCCCGATCTGCTGCTGCATCGAGCGATCAAGCATTTGATCAGAAAAGGCGAGCCTGGCAGGTTTCACTACGGCGTCTCGCGCATGGAAGAGCTTGGCCGGCACTGTTCATGGACGGAGCGACGGGCCGAGGAGGCTGCGCGTGATGTCGATGAGCGTCTCAAATGCCAGTTCATGCTGCGTCATGTCGGTGACGAATTTGACGGCATCGTCAGCGGCGTGACCGGCTTCGGGCTGTTTGTGGAACTCGATGGCATGGCCGTCAGCGGACTGGCGCATATTTCCGTGCTGCCCAATGACTATTACGACTTCGATCCGGTCGGCTCCCGACTGGTTGGCAAGCGCAGCGGGCGAATCTATCGTTTGGCGGACGCCGTCCGGGTGGAAGTGATTGCCGTCAATCTGGAAGAGCGCAAGATCGACTTTCGCATGGTTGAGAAAGTTGACGATTGAGAAAGCCTTGGTTCTTTGCTGCTTTGCGATTCAAAGGGTTTGATTGAAAACCCGAAATTCCACCGCAAGCCGACTCGCCATAGCGACAGACTTTGGCTTTTCAAATCGGTGTCAATCTGCGCAGTATGAGGAAATCGTATGAGTCGTGAACTGGCGATGGGCATCAATGCGGTCGAAGGGCTGGTCAGACATGCGCCTGAACGTGTGGTGCGCGTGTGGATTCGGCCCTCTCATGGGCGTCTGGAGCAGCTTGAGGCGACCTTGCGCAAGGCGGGCATCAGCATCGAACACGCCGATGGCAGAAGCCTGGATCGAATGGCCGGAAAAATTCCACACCAGGGTGTTGTTGCCGAATTTCAGCCGCGCCGGCCGGGCGACGATCGCCGCCTGGCCGAACTGCTTGAAGACGTCGATGGGCAGGCCCTGTTTTTGGTGCTTGATGGAGTGCAGGATCCAGGCAACCTCGGCGCCTGCCTGAGAACGGCGGCCGCTGCCAACGTTCGTGCGGTGATTGTTCCGCGCGATCGGGCGGTGGGTTTGACGCCGGCGGCGCGCCGAGCCGCTGCCGGTGCGGCTGAGCACGTCGAACTGATCATCGTCACCAACCTGGCCCGTGCGCTCCGTCTGTTGGCCGATTACGGCGTATGGCGAGTGGGTCTGGTCGCCGGCAGCGGCAAGCGCTTGTTCGCCGCCCGTTTGGACGGCGCACTGGCCGTGGTACTTGGCGGTGAGCAGGGTGGATTACGCCGCCTGACGCGCGAGCACTGCGACGAGCTGGCTGAAATCCCCATGCCGGGTGCCATCGACAGCCTCAACGTATCGGTAGCCGCCGGCATCGCCCTGTTTTCTGCGCTGGATAAAAGGCCGGATTGATGAAAGAACAGCGCCTCGGGTTTCGGGTTGATCTGCCGGGCTGGATCAGCGGCTTTCAGGAGCAGCTGCCGGGCCGGCTCGATTCGCCCGAGGAACGCATGGCGGTCGCCATTCGTCTGGCCGAACTGAACGTCGAGCAGCGCAGTGGCGGGCCGTTTGCCGCTCTGGTCGTCGCCGAAGCTTCCGGCGAGGTGATCGCGCTGGGCGTCAATCGGGTTGAACCCCAGCACTGCTCGGCAGCGCATGCAGAAATCGTCGCACTCAGCCTGGCACAGCGCCTTATGGGCACATGGAATCTGGCCGACACACCGCTCGGCCGTCTGCAGCTGGTCACGTCCTGTGAACCCTGTGCGATGTGTCTGGGCGCGATCCCCTGGTCGGGCGTGCGCTCGCTGCTGTGCGGAGCAACCAAGGCAGATGCCGAGATGACCGGGTTTGATGAAGGTGAGCGGCCGACCGATTGGTGTGAAAGCCTGGAGCGGCGCGGGATACAGGTTCGAACCGCTGTGCTCAGGGTACCGGCGGCCCGCGTGCTGGAGCGCTATGCCAGCGGCAAGCGCACTATCTACAACCCTTAAGCGCGCCCCGACTACGGCGGAGTTGATGAATCGATGCTGCCGGGCTGCAACCTGTGCTGGCGGAGCAATAAAAAAACCGGGGCCGTGTGGGCCCCGGTTGATCAGCTTCGGTTCCGGCCAGAGGCGGGGTAAGCGCTTATTGAAGCATTCGGCTCAGCTGCTGCTGCAGCTCCGGATCGCTCTGGATTGCCATGGCGATCTGGTTGAAGGTCTGGACATCCAGGCCGGCACTTTCAACCGCAGCGGTCATTTCGTCGTTGGCTTCCATCTGCAGTTCATGGGCTTTTTCCGGATCGTCGACGTCCTGCAGGCGGGTCGAGAAATCCTGCTGAATTTCAGAGATCTCGCCCTGCGCGTTGGCAAACTGCTGTAGCTGTTGATCGCTGACGTCAATTGTTTCGGCTGGAGGCTGCTGGGCCTGGTAGTCCTGGGCTGCTGCCGCGACGCCGAAGAGCAGGGCAACGGTCAGGGCAACCAGTTGGATTGAATTGCGAAGGCTCATGTTTCAACTCCTGTTGATGGTTTGGTTTGACTTGCAATAGGTGCCATGCACCTTGCGTGCCAATGCCGCAGTTTGCGCCTTATCAATGGTTTGCGAGGGGCTGAGCTGCAAGCTGCCTGATTTGATGTGTCATCCTGGCGCATGTGACAATGATGACCGCCATGCGTAGTTTGCGTCTCCAACTCGTTTTGCTGCTGATTCTTCCCCTGGCGCTGTTCGGGACGCTGGTGGTGTGGTTGACCTACGAGGTCGTCGAGTCGCTCGTCGAGCATCGTCTGCAAAAAGAAATCGAGCTGGTCGCGCGTGCCGTGCGGGTGCCGGTCGAACAGGCTTTACAGGACGGAGACCACAATCAGATCAAGCAAACCCTGGATGCCGTGTTTGAAATCGGGCGAGTGTATGGTGCCTACGTCTACGATGCTGGCGGAAGACGCATTGCCGTCGCCGGGGAGGCGCGCCCCGGGCCGCGCGAGCAGATCGAAGCCATCGAACTGGTGCAGATTGGCGAGGAATTGGGCCGGTATGCCGAGCTGGCCGGTGAAGAGGTGTTTTCTTATTTTGTGCCGCTGACCGGAACGACGGGCCGCATTGAGGGACTGCTGCAGGTGGTACGTCTGGAAAGTGAAATCGCCCGGCGTCTGGAAGATGTGCGCGTGCGCAGCGGTCTGGCCTGGATGGCGGTGATGGGCGTGCTGCTGATCATCGTTGTCATCGGCCACCGGCTTGCTGTCGGCCGCCATGTCGAGCATCTGGTTGAATCGATGGCACGCGTGGAATCCGGCGATCCCAGCCACCGAGCCAATATCGACGGCCCGACCGAGATTGCCGGCGTGGCCACGGCACTCAACCAGATGCTTGACGGACTGGATCGCATGGGCGAGGAATTGTCCGCCCAGCGCCTTGAAGGGCGGCGAATGGAGCGCCAGATGCTGGCCCAGGAAAATCTTGCCAGGCTTGGCCGGTTTTCCTCCGGGGTGGCCCATGAGCTGGGTGCGCCTCTGACCGTCATTGACGGAGACACTCGCCGACTGCTGCGCGAGCCGTCGCTGTCGGCCGATGGCAGGCGCCGACTTGAGCGCATTCGCCGCCAGGTTATGCGCACTCGTGAACTGATCAGCCAGTTGATGGAGTTTGCCCGCAGCGAGCGCAGCACGCCCGGACCGGTCAATTTGAGCCGCCTGCTGCACCGCGTACTGGCCGCGGTACGCCCTGAATGCGAAAGCCGCGGAATTGAGCTGGAGGCAGGTGAAATTGAGCCGGGCCTGGAGGCCGTTGGCTGGCAAATCAGGCTCGAGCATGCGCTATTGAACCTGGTGCGTAATGCGGTTCAGGCTGCCAATAGCTGTGTCAGGGTCGAAATCCAGCGCGCTGGAAATGCTTGTCGGATCGTCGTCGAAGATGATGGCCCGGGGATCGCGCCGGAGCTGCGTGAACAGATCTTCGAACCCTTTCATACCGCCGGCAAGGGCCGTCATGGCACCGGGCTGGGACTGGCCATTGTGCAGGGCGTTGCTGAAGAACATGGCGCGCAGGTTGAGGCGGGAGAAAGCCAGACTCTCGGCGGCAGCCGGTTTGAACTGCTTGTTCCCGGAAACTCGCAATGAGTGGCAAGGCACGCATTCTGATCGTGGAAGATGACCGCAGCCTCAATGATCTGCTGGTCGAGGAGCTTGAGGCGGAAGGCTGGGTGGTTGATGCCCAGCACAGTGCGGAGGCTGCGCTGAAGATCATCGACGAGTTCGAGCCTGATCTGGTGGTCAGCGACCTGCAGCTTCCGGGCATGGACGGGCTGGCGCTGCTTGAAAAGCTGCGTACCCGCCATGCCGCGCCGGCGGTTTTGATGATCAGCGCTTATGGAACGATTGAGCGTGCCGTGACCGCGCTGAAGGCCGGGGCGGACAATTTTCTGACCAAGCCGCTGGATATGGATCACTTCGTGCTCAGCGTGCAACGTCTGGTCAGCAATCGTCGGGTGCATGAGGAGGTGCGCCGCTTTCGCGAATTACTCGGCACACCGGACTTTCATGGCATGCAGGGATCGAGCCGGGTCATGCGGGTTCTGTTTGATCGCATCCGCCAGATAGCGCGCGCCGGAGGTGCCGTTCTGGTGAGCGGCGAATCGGGCACGGGCAAGGAGCTGGTTGCGCGCGCCATTCATGCTGAAAGCGATCGGTCCAACCAACCTTTCCTGGCGGTCAACTGTGCGGGCATCCCATCGGAGCTGATGGAGTCGGAATTCTTTGGCCACGACGAAGGTGCGTTTTCCGGCGCTGACAAGGCCCGATCCGGGCTGTTTCGCCAGGCAGACGGTGGCACGCTGTTTCTTGACGAGATCGGTGAGATGCCCCTGCCGCTGCAGGCCAAACTGCTGCGCGCGCTGCAGGATGGCCTTCGCCGCCTGCCTGGCGTAGCGCTCGTACTGG
>CALEIM010000190.1 GCA_937876395.1 uncultured Wenzhouxiangella sp.
GGGAAGAGCATCGAGCGGGCGCTCGTCCTTCCCCGGCGCTGCGGATCGCGACGCCGTCCACGCCCGACGGCGTCCTCGTCCACGACATCTGGAACCGCTGGGCTCAGGCGCGGGTGGATGCCGAAGCGCTGGCTGCGCGAATGAATTGGACCCTCTCCGAGATCCGGACGATCGAGGTCTATCGCGACAGCCCCGCGCGCTACAGCTTTCCGACGCTCGAACAGGCGCGCTCAGTGCTGGCGGAGTGTTTCGACGAACTCGATTGTCAGGTTCCGAATTATGAGCTGGGCGAGCGTTGCCCCACGCTGCTGCTTTGCGCTCGCGGCTGATCGGCCATGCTGGAGACCAGCAGCTTTCTTTACGCCGGACCCAATCGACGCAGCGATCTGACGGTGATCGAGCGGGCTTTTGCGCTTGAGCCGGTTGAAGCGCTGCGGCTCGTTGATGACAAGCCTGGCGCCTGGCTGATCCAGCTTGAGGCGATGCACCCCGCCTTGGCCGGCACCGCCGTGGCCATAGCCGGAATGGACACGACCGATAGCGCCCGGACCCGGGCTGGGCAGTTGGGCTGTATGTATGCAGGACTCTGCATTTCCCTGCAGCGGGCGGCCTGCCATCCGGTTTTACAAGCCGGCTCGCTCACGCCCAGTGCGAACGAATCGTTTCGCGTCTTCTTCGAGTACGAAGAGCCCGACACCGGTCTGGATGCCGCCGATATCGCGCAGGCGGCCATCGAAATACTGCTTGGAGACGCCGAACATGGTGCGGCCGCTGGAGAGCGTTGGTCGGAGCTGACCGGGCGCATTGAGCGCTTTCTGGGTGAGGCGCGCTCCAGAGCCATGCCGGCAGATGTCCGGGCAATTTACGACGCAGCGCGTCATCGTGACGTGCCTTGTCTGCGCATGGACCGGCCGCCGTTCGAGCCGATCGAAGGTGAATTTCGCATTCGGGCAAATGGCTTGCTTCGTCTGGGATTCGGTCATCGCCAGCACACGGTCGACGGCACGTTCTGTGTCAGCCGGTCGCAACCCGTATTTCCGCTGATTCGCGACCGCATGGCCTTGTTCAAATGGCTTGCAGCGAAGGGCTGCTCGCTGCCCGCTGGAGATGCCGGGTACTGGTGCGGGGCGCCGCTCAAGGCGGCCCGGGCGGCGGACCGCCTGGGCTACCCGGTCTGTGTGCGGAGCCGCCAGCGTGGCGATGGAGGCTCCGCCGTCAGCTTGCTGGCCGATCGCGATGCAGTGATTCGGGAAGCTCGGCAAGTCTTGCAGCACAGCGCCTGCGTGCTGGTGCAGCCCTGGCTGGCGGGGCCGCTTTTCAAAGTGCTTGTTGCAGGACATAGCATCATCGCAGTATTCGAGCGTTTTGAAGCGACGCTCGAAGGCTGGCGCCGAATCGGCGGCCATCGCGGCGCGGAGCAACTGGCGCTGGAACTGGCACGGTCCTTGGGCGTCGGCCTGATGACGGTCACTGTTGTCCAGGCACAAGCCGACGCCTCACGCGAACAAGCCGACACCGTGGTCGACGTCGAGCTTGCGCCTGAGCTCGACCGGATTTTCTCCTCCGGCGACCCCGATCTGCAGCGGGCAGCGCGCGCTTTCGTGGACTGGGTGTTTCCCGATCCGGACCGTTCCCGGATACCGATAGTTGCCGTGACCGGGACCAATGGCAAGACCACCACGACGCGAATGCTCGCGCGCATCATGAGCGCTGCTGGACACGTCACCGGACTGGCGTGCTCCGACGGTTCCAGCGTCGCCGGGAAAATGCTCACCAACCTCGAAGGAGGCTTCCTTCCGGGGCATCTGACCGTGCTCGACAATCCGGCCACGGAAATGGCGGTACTGGAGGCCACACGGGGCGGTGCAGGCAGCGCGGGCCTGGGATTTGATCGCTGTGATGTCGCTGTATGCCTGAATGTCACCGCTGACCATCTCAATGATTTCATAGGCGTACGCACGGTGGAGGAACTGGCAAGCCTCAAACTCAGCATTCTGGAACGGGCCTGCCAGGTTGTACTCAATGCCGATGACGAGCACTGCCGGGCGATGATCAAGCCGCTGGGGCGTCGTGCTTCCGGTTTGGTATCGCTGTCGCGCTCGCTCGCGGAGCTGCACGATGCGTTCGGGCAGGATATCGTTGCCGGCGCGCTTGAGCTCGTCGATGGCCGAGAGTGGCTGGTGATCGGCAGTGGCGATCGCCGCGTGTTGGTGGTCTCGGTCGACGAAGTACCGCTTGCATTCGGTGGCGCGGCCCGGCACAACGTCTTCAATGCCCTCGCCGCCGCTGCCACAGCCTGGCTGATGCACGAACCGGTCGAAGCCATCGCCGATGGCCTGCGTGGACTCCTGGCCGATTTCGAAACGACGCCGGGCCGGCTGAACTTCTTTCGCGAACTGCCGTTCGATGTGTGCATGGACTATGCCCATAACCCTGACGGTGTGCGTGCTCTGAGCCAGTTCGTGGATCGACTTGTGGTGGACGGTCGGCGCATCGTCTGCCTGTCGTGCAATAACGATAACGCGGACGACTTCATTCGTGACACGGCAGCCGCAGCGGCGGGCCACTTCGATCACTACATCTGCAAGAACTTTGGCAAAATCTTCGCGCGCGCCCCCGGCGAAGGGCCGCGGCTGCTGCGCGAAGGTCTGCTGGCGGCCGGCGTGTCGGCAGATGCCGTCACCTGCGTTGACGGCAGCGAGGAGGAAGGCGTTGAGTCGGCACTTCGGATGGGTCGCCCGGGCGACCTGGTTGTAATCGTGGGAGGCAAACGCCAGCAGGTATTGTGGCGCCTGATCAGCACCTGGCCCAATGGCCGAACGACCTGTGACTAATACCCTGGGCTGCTAGCGCTTTCGGGTTATCCTTTCGCTACGATGACCAAACGCAACGCCGTCGAGCGGCTGATCGAGATCATGGCCCGCCTGCGCGACCCGGCCGGCGGCTGTCCCTGGGATATGGAGCAGACCTTTCGAACGATCGCACCGTACACCATCGAAGAGGCGCATGAAGTTGCCGATGCCATTGAGCGCGACGACCTCGATGATCTGCGCGACGAGCTCGGCGACCTGCTGTTCCAGGTCGTATTCCATGCCCGCATGGCAGAAGAGCAGAGCGCCTTCACCTTCTTCGATGTCGTCACCGCCATCACCGACAAACTGCTGCGCCGCCATCCGCACGTATTCGGCCAGACCCGCTACGACACGCCTGAAGAGCAGGCCGCCGCCTGGGAGGCCATCAAGGCCACCGAGCGTGCCGAACGGGGTGAAACCGACCGCAGCATGCTGGCCGGCGTACCTCGCGGCCTGCCCGCACTGCGCCGCGCAATCAAGCTGCAGCAGCGCGCAGCCCGGGTCGGCTTTGACTGGTCGGGCCCCGAGCCGGTATTCGACAAGGTTCGTGAAGAACTGGCCGAACTGGAACAGGGCGTGGCCGCGCGTGACGCCGACAATATCGAGGAAGAGCTGGGTGATCTGCTGTTTGGGGCCAGCAACCTGGCTCGCAAACTCAACGTGGATCCGGGTGCCGCACTGCGCCGCTCCAACCACAAATTCGAACAGCGCTTTCGCGCCATGGAAACCCTGGCCGAAGAGCGCGGCATCACCCTGGCCGAACTCGACCCCGACGCCCTCGAAGCCCTCTACCGGGAAGCCAAAAAACGCCTGAAAGACGTCGATTGACGCACCGGGAGCAAGCGGGTGTTGGCGGTCGCAGTTTGAGTTAATGCTTTCGTTAGGCTAGTGTCTGAGCCCTCTACGTTAAATTAGAAGGGACCTATGTTCAGGTTTAATGCGTTAGTAGTTTTTGGGGCAGTTGGTGCTTTGCTAGTATTTTTTGCATCTTTTGCTGTAACGGCCGGGAGCAGCATTAATAATGATTCGGACACCGCTCTGGCCGACCCCACCCCCATTCAGCCGGGTCACAGCACGCACTGGTATAACAGTGAGCGCAGTGGCGAGGGCTGGGTGCTGGAGATTATCGATGATGATCTGGCAAACATGTACTGGTTCACCTATGACGAAGAGGGCAGCCAGCGCTGGCTGACCGGGACAGGTCAGATTGGGGATTCGAGAATCGATTTTCCGGACCTGCTCATTACCCAAGGCGGACGCTTCGGCCCTGACTTTGACCCTGACGAGGTGAGTTTCGAGTCAGTCGGTCAGATGTACATGTCGTTCGATGACTGCGTGACCGGCACCGTTGATTATGAACTGTTCGGTCAGCGCAACCTGATTGAGGTCGAGCGTCTGGGTTGGACGATGGCAGCAGATTGCTCCCCGGTTTTCAGCGAACAATCGACATCATCCCGGGCGGCCCACAGCGGCAGTTGGTATGACCCCTCCCATACCGGTGAAGGATTCGTTGTTCAATGGCTGGATCGGGGCGAAGCGGCAGTAACCTGGTTCAGCTACGATCCAGACGGCAACCAGTACTGGATGATCGGCACAGGAGCGCTGGACGAAGACCGCCGGCTGTTTTTGCCCGAACTGTACGCCACGCACGGTTCACCACTTGATCCTGAAGGGACGGAACAGTTCCACTGGGGCACGCTGACGCTGGACCTGAGCTGCGATGGTGGCATGGCCGAATATGATTCAGTGCTGCCGGAGTTTGGCAGTGGCACGTTTGACCTCAGCCGCCTGACCGCGCTCGACGGCGTGGATTGTCCGCTGTTCATGCCCGAGGTGGGCAATATCGCCAGCGCGCAGTGGGATACCGGCTATTCCATCGCCGGAGTGAGCTCCAACACGTTCACCCCGCCACAGGTTTATGATTTCGAGCTGGCCGAAGATGGATCAATGTATGCCGCCGGGTACTTCAGTTGGTTTGGTGACCGCATGGTGCCACCACTGCTCAGCGGCAGCGCAAGCAGCGGTGAGTGGGAAGCCCTGCTGCCCGATCTGAATCTGGACACACAGACCGTCACGGCGCTGGCGAATGACCCTCTGCGGGGTCTGGCACTTGCCCGGCAGCCGAACGGTGTTCAGCTTGCCGACATGTCAGCACAGTCCGGCGAGATTTTACTTATCGCTAACGAAGAGGCGCAATCCATCGCCGAATTCAACGGCGCAATCCGCAGGCTGGTCTGGTTTTACGGAGAGCTTTGGGCCGCCGGCTCGTTTTACATGCCCGAGCACGATCTGTCTTATCTGGCAATATGGGATGGCAGAACCTGGCGCGCGCCACCGGGTGGTGAGCCCAATGCAGCGGTGCTTGCCCTCTCCCGCGACGATGGCGACCTGCTGATCGGTGGCGCCTTTGACCAGATCGGCGGCATCGAAGCGCTGGGCGCAAGCAGCTTTGACGGCGAGTCCTGGACAGCATACGACCTCGCCGCTGGAATCCATGCGCTCGAAAATACCTCGCATGGACTGATCGCCGGCGGCTATTTTGTACTACCCGATCAGAGCACCACAGCAGGCGGGGTGGCGCGCTGGAATGGCGATGGATGGGAAATTCTGGGAGGTGGCCTGGCATACGAGCACAGTGTCGGCACAGCGACCGATCTTCATGAATTCATGGGTGATCTGTACGCAATCGGTTGCTTCCAGTATGTCAACGGTGCCCCAGCAGGCCCCGACTCGGAAACAGCCAACGGCATTGCACGCTGGACCGGCGAACGCTGGGAATCCCTGGACAATGGCCAGCACAAGCCCTCTCCGGCATTCTTTTCCCAGTTGGATATTGGCTGCGCCGGCGCGGACGCGGCCTGGGCTGTTCCTTACCAGCGCCTGGCCAGCGATCAGGACCACCTGTACATCGGCGGCGCCTTCCCGGGCTTTGCAGGCACCGACTCCCATAGCCTGATTGGGTTTGACGGCGAACAGTTTTTAGCCCAGGGCAGCGCCGGGCCGGGTCGGGCCGGCAACTACGCCAGCAGTCTGGCCGTGGGCGGACCGGATGACGCCGCGTATGGCCTGGTCTGGGCCGAAGATCCACAGGATCGTCTGTCCAGACGACCGGCACGATGGAATGAGGGTGAGGGTTGGGAAGCGATCGGGCCGGTGTTGCCGCACAGTCAGTCGTGTTCCATGCGTTTCGGTGATGACCGCAACCTGATCATCAGTCCCGATGGCGACATGTATTTGAAGTGTCATGATTTGACCAGCGACGCCACCGGGACCGGGTTGTATGCCAGCGCCAGAATCCTGTATCTGGATGACAACGAGTGGGTGGACGTGGAGGGTGTGGATGCCCCCTTTGCTGTACATGTGCGGACCATGCGCTTTGATCCCGAGGGCCGCTTGTGGATTGCCGGCGGCGCTCTGCATGATGGGCTGGGCGCCGGAACCGGCTATGTCGCGCGAATGGAAGACGGTCAGATCGAAATGGTCGAGGACGGCTTTGATGGCCCGGTTCGGCAGCTATCGTTCGCAGCCGAAGCAGGTGACAATGCGGCGCATCACCTGGTAGCCGGCGGCACATTCACCCGCATTGGCAGCCGGCCATTCAGCTTCATTGCCCACTGGGACGGAGAAGAATGGAGCAGCCTGGGTGATGGGCTGCCCGGCGCGCCAGGCGCCGTCGAATACGGGCGTGAGCGCATCTACGCAAGCGTCAATCATTATGGCGTCAACCTCGGATTGGGTGCCTGGGACGGTGACAGCTGGACCGAACTGGCCACTGCTGATCGAAACTTCCCGCCGCTTTCCGGAGCGCAGCTTCCCTGGTTCAGCGATATCCATGAAGTCGGTCAACGACTGTACCTGGCCGGCAACGTTGTGCCGGACCTGGAACACTGGCCCGAGTATGGGTCGCGCCTCTATATTTATGAAAATGGACGCTTTGAAAGCCTGGGTGGCGGGGTCGTTGGCTCGGCTGACCGGATGGAGATGCGCCATGACTCCATCTTCTTTATGGGCAGTATCATCGAGGCCGATCCGGCCGGTCAGCCCGTATCGTCACTGGGCATTGGCCGCCTGATGTGGCCGTAGTGACCTGACCGCCGGCGGACTTGGCCACCCCATCACACGGCCGGATGCCACCGAGGCATCCGGCCGTGTTGTTATCCGATCCCGAAAACGGACTCAGGAAATTGGATGGAAAATCGGCTATTGAGCTCACAAGCCGGTCGCGGTATGATAGCCGGCTTGTTTTTTCGGGCCGTTAGCTCAATGGTAGAGCAGTAGGCTTTTAACCTATTGGTTGAAGGTTCGAGTCCTTCACGGCCCACCACTTTCCCCGAAAAAACAGCAGATTGGCGATGCCATGACCGAATCTCAAGGATTTGAAAAGGCAGACCGCACGCCCTCGCCAGCTT
This sequence comes from uncultured Wenzhouxiangella sp., assembly GCA_937876395.1. Lineage (GTDB taxonomy): Bacteria > Pseudomonadota > Gammaproteobacteria > Xanthomonadales > Wenzhouxiangellaceae > Wenzhouxiangella. The sequence continues at coordinate 7,262 of CALEIM010000190.1, forward strand.
GCTGTCCCGCTGTGAAGAACCGGTCGGTGGGCGTCCCGCTCAACCCGGCCCTTGGCCCCTGGGGTGTGCTGGCATGGATCGCGCCGATGTCG
>CALEIM010000191.1 GCA_937876395.1 uncultured Wenzhouxiangella sp.
TACCACTAAAATGGACGACGGGAAGGGGTTTGTGGTAGCCCCTCTCTCAAAAGTTCGATCCCAGTATCGCCCACCAGCAAGAAAAGGCCCCTAGCTAGCGGAAACGCTGCGCAGGGGCCTTTCGTTTCTGGCTCGTGGCAAAGCGGGAATGTCTTTGACGATCATCGCCGAGGATGTCGCCGCGTCCTGGCCGGTGAGCAGGTCGCTGGCCTGAGGACCGGGGCAGGCAAGGATTCAGTGGGCTGCGTCGTAGGCCTGCAAAACCTCGTTCGGGATGCGTCCGCGGTTCGAGACCGTGTAGCCGTTCTGTCGCGCCCACTCACGGACCGCGGACAGGTCCCGCGGCGGGCCGGTCGAGGCGGCGGAGCCGCTCTGCCGCCGGCCGCCAACGCGACGGGCCGCAGAGACGTACTTGTCCATCACCTCGGCGAACTCGTCCGCCTCCTCCTGCGAGAGGTCGATCTCGTAGGCGGCACCCTGGTATCCGAACCTGACCGTGTTCGCGGTTTCCCCGAGCTCTTCGCCGGAGAGGTCAGAGACGTAGAAGGTCTCAATGCGCTGGGCCATTACTTGTCCTTTCATGGAATTCATAATCTATCACAGCACATTGTAGACAGTAGCGCTGGAGAAACATTGAACGCCTTGCCTTCTAGCGCATAGTTCCCTGGTGTCTGCGACTCGTCAATGAGAAACGCACGCTGCGGCCTGCGGCCTTTGCGTCTGGCCAGGGGACGGGGTGGCCGGTTTTCTGGCAGTGGCATCAGACCGCCCATACTTGAGCCATGGAAGCGCACGGACATAGGCCCGAAGACTGACCCGTGGCTGTTTCTCTTGCACTCGCCTTCGTGGTGCTCTTCCTTGCCGCGGCGGCCCACGCCGTCACCAGCTTCGGCTATGTCCTGCTCTCGGTGCCGCTGCTGGCCATCATCAGCGAACTGTACGCTCGCCACGCCTGGCCAGAACACGATTTGGCCGAAGGCCGACGACGACTGAACGAAAAAATCAGGCACATCCAGGCCCTGGACCGGGCAGATGAATTCATCTTTGCCGATTTCGGCACCCGCCGGCGCCTGTCGCGCGCCTGGCATGACGAAGTAGTGGCTGAGCTTGTCGCCGGAGTTCCCGGCAGCCTGCGAGGCACCAGCAACGTTCGCCTGGCCCGCCAGTTTGACCTGGTGCCGATTGGCACGATGGCGCATGAATTCATCCAGGCCTGCCAGGCGCTGGGTCCAAGGCTGGCGGAAACCCAGCGCTTTGCCTTTGAAGTCTGGGCGCGAGAGTATCGCGGCGATCTCGGGATTGCGCTGTCGGATACCTACAGCCTCAAGGCATTCCTGCGCGATTTCGACATGTACTTCTGCAAACTGTTTGACGGTGCCCGCCAGGATTCCGGCGATCCGATCCAGTGGGGCGAAGCCCTGATCGCGCATTATCAGGCCAACCGCGTCGATCCGAAAACCCGTAATCTGATCTTTTCTGACGCGCTTGATATTGTCCGCGCGGTGGAAATCTGGCAGCGCTTTCGTGAACGGATCAACGTCTCGTTCGGAATTGGCACCCATCTGACCCACGATACCGGCGTCAAACCCGTCAATATCGTCATCAAGATGACCGAATGCAACGGCCAGCCGGTGGTCAAGCTGTCCGATTCACCCGGCAAGATCGTCTCGACCGACCAGCACTACCTCGCCTGGGTGCGGCAGGCTTTTGACGTGTACTAATGCCATCGGAAGCTTCCGATGGCATTAGTAAGGCAGTTTTTGAGAAGCGCCCGGCCATCCTGCTCGGCTATGATTGATTACCCGGCAAACAACAGGCTGACCAAGCGTGGAAACAGCCGCCGGACAACGGCTCAGGCCCGGCATTTATCGCGGAGAGTCCAATGACTGAAAATGAACATGAACAGCACTTCGACGAGGCGGCGGATGCAGTCGTCGATCTCGGCAATCGCTTGCTCGATGACAACCCTGACACCGATCCCTGGGCGATTGCCGACGGCCTGATCGCCGGCGCCGTTCACTACTGGCTCTACGCCCATCAGCCCGAAGCACCGGTGCCCGCAGACGATGATCTGACCACCGCCCGCGAGCGGCTCGATGAACTGCTCAAGCAGATCATGCAATCAGCCGAAGAGAGTGAATATCTCCACTCTCCCCAGGACTCCGACGTCGGCCGAGCCTGACAGCATGGTCTGATTTGGGGTCGGGTCCCCCATCAGCGCTGGCTCTGCTCGCGTACGGCGCGGAACTCGTTGCCTTCGTACCACTGCGGCCACGAATCGCTGTCGGCCACTGCGCGTCCGACAATGTAGTAGAGCTCCATGTCTTCGAGCACGCCGCGCACGTCCCAGTCGCCATCATAGGTGTCGGCGGGCTTGTGGTAGCGATCGGCGTTGTACTGAGCCTGCCAGTCTCGGCCGTAATCCGGTCCGTGCTCACGGTGGTCGATGCCGCCCTTGGCGTACAGCGCCGGGATACCGATCTTGGCCAGGTTGAAGTGATCCGAGCGATAGTAAAAGCCCGCTTCGGGGGTGGGTTCACGCTCGGTCTGGCGATTTTGCCCGGCGGCGGCCTCGGCCAGGATTTCTTCGAGTTCATGTGAACCATAGCCGACCACGGTGACGTCATGACTGGGTCCAATCATGCTCAGGGCGTCCATATTGATCGCGCCAGCGGTTTTGCCCGGTTCGAATACCGGCTCGGCAGCGTAATGGGCCGATCCGAGCAGACCGTATTCCTCCAGGGTGACGGCGGCAAACAGGATCGAACGCTCGGCCGGGCCAGCCTCGACGTGAACGCGGGCCAGTTCCAGCAGGGCGGCGATGCCCGAAGCATTGTCAATTGCGCCATTGTAGATACCGGCCGTTCCAGCCAGGGCCAGGTTGCGGCCAAGGTGGTCCCAATGGCCCATGTAGATAACCGCCTCGTCCGGCCGCTCACTGCCTTCCAGCTTGGCCAACACGTTGTAAGAAGTGCCTTCGCGGATGCTATTGCGCGCACTGGCCGTCAGCCGGGCATCCAGGTCAACTGCGGTGAAACCGGGCTGGGCGGCGCGGTCGCGCAGCGTGTCATAATCCTGGCCTGTGGCTGAAAACAGCTCGCGCGCCGCGTCCAGCGTAATCCATCCTTCCAGGCTGACGCGCGGCTCGTTTTCGTTGCTGGCCAGCACAAACTCGGCACCAGACCAGGAATTGACCACCACCTCCCAGGGATAGGAAGCTGGCTCGGTTTCGTGAACGATCAGCGCTGCAGCAGCACCCTGACGGGCGGCCTCTTCATACTTGTAGGTCCAGCGGCCGTAATAGGTCATTGCCCGACCGTTGAACAGGCTGGCATCATCGCTGGCAAATCCAGGGTCGTTGACCAGAATGACGACCGTTTTACCTGCCACATCCAGGTCAGCATAATCATTCCAGTCGTACTCAGGCGCAACCACGCCATAGCCGACAAACACCATCTCGGAGTTCTCAACGGACTGCGGCTCCGTGCCCAGACGACGGGAATTGAGCACCATCTGTTCCGGGTAGGCCAACACCAGTTCCTGATCATCCAGGTTCACCACAAGATCGCTGCGCTCGGCATTGGTCAGCTCGATCATCGGCACCGGCTGCAGATAGCTGTCGCCGTAGGCCGGGGCCAGACCCAGTTCGCTGAATTCTTCGACCAGGTAGTCAATCGTCATCCGGCCACCGCGAGTGCCCGGCGCGCGGCCTTCAAAATCATCGCTGGCCAAAGTGGCGACGTGCTCAATGAAGCGCTCGCCATCAAAGCCTGGAGCAGGCAGGGTCGGCAGACTTTCGGTCGGTTCAGCGGTCGATTCAGCAGTCGCCGCAGCCTGCGGCGCGCGTTCAGTCGCTTCTGGCTGGGCGCTTTGCTCGGCCGGCTGACAGGCCGCGACGGCAAGCGCGGAAAGAAGAATCAATACGAGACGATACATGGCCATTCCCATTAAGTGAAACGCTCGATTCTAGCACTGCCGGGCCAGCAACCCCAGTGCCTTCAAGTTGGCATTTCAAATCAGATCAGTCCGGCTTCAAGCGCTTTGAGAACCGCGCGGGTGCGGTCGCGAACGCCCATTTTGGAAAGGATGTTTGAAACGTGGTTCTTTACCGTGCCTTCGGCCACATTGAGCGCGCCGGCAATCTCCTTGTTGGAATAACCGCCGGCCATCAGGCGCAGGATCTCGGTTTCGCGGTCAGTCAGGGGGTCGGGCCGCGGAAGGCTGGAAAATTCATTGCGCATCTTGCCCAGGCCCTTCATCAAACGCTCGGTAAGCACCGGTCGCATCAGGGTCTTGCCCTCGGCTACGGTGCGAACCGCCGAGATCAGCTCTTCAAAGGCCACGTCTTTCAACAGGTAGCCGCGCGCTCCGCTACGAATGCCTTCCAACAGCAGTTCATCGTCGTCGAAGGTCGTGAGAATGATGGTGGGCGGAAGGCTCCCTGAAGCAGTTAGTTCGCGCAACACATCCAGCCCGTTTTTGCCGGGCATGCGCATATCCAGCAGCAGCACGTCGGGATTCAATTCAGGCACGCGCTCGATGGCCCCGGCACCGTCGGCGGCCTCGCCGATAATTTCAATATCTTCGGAAAGCTCAAGCAGCGAGCGAACGCCCTGGCGCACCAACGTTTGGTCATCGACCAGCATGACGCGAATCATGTCACATCCTCCAATGGCAGCCAGGCCTTGACCTGGAAACCAACGCCGGGCCGGGTGGCAATATCCAACCGCCCGCCCATTTCGCGCAGCCGTTCACGCATACCGCTGATACCGTTGCCGGGCACCAGATTGGCCGCACCGCGACCGTCATCCCGAGCCTTTAGAATCAGGCCCTCATCCGCCTCAAACAAATTGATCCACAGGTTCCGCGCCTGGGCATGGCGTACCGCGTTGGTCACCAGCTCCTGGGCGCAGCGCAAAAGAATCTGAGCACGCTTTGGGTCCGTCTGAGACAAGGCCTCGGGAATTTCCAGATGAATAGTCAGGTCCGGAACGCCGGCAGCCAGCATTTCCAGGGTCTGGCGCAGATCGACCTGGGCGTCATGACGCATGTCACTGACCACCTCGCGCACATCAGCCAGCAACAGCCGCGCGATCGACGCGGCCTTGTCGATGTGTGCGCGGGATTTGCCCTCACTGGTGTGACTGGCAACTTCCAGATTCAGGCTGAGCGCGGTCAGATGGTGCCCGACAAGATCATGCAATTCGCGCGAAATTCGCACCCGCTCGGCAATCCGCGTGCTGTCGGCCAACAGCGATTGGGTAGCGCGTAGCTGAGAATTGACCCGTCGAAGCTCGGCCCTGGCGCGCATCTGCTGCAGTGCCAGCAGCGAGGCAATGTAGGGAAACGAGGTCAAACCCAGATTCATCAGCAAAAAAACGAGCGCCAGAATCCAGCTCCCATCGGGGCTGAAAGCAATCCAGACGCTGAACGCGAGCGCCAGACACACGACCCAAACAACGCCAATCACCATCGGCAACAGCCAGGGCAACAGGGCGGCAATCAACATCGCCAGCAGGCTGCCCAAGCCGGTTTGTGAGAAATGGGTCACACCAAAGGCAGAAACCGAGAGCACCAGCATGATCAGCACCCGCTTCCAGAACGCGGCCGCGCGCTGCTCGCGGATGATCGGATGCCAAAGCACCAGCAGGAATAGAAACGCCGCCGACCACCAGCCAACCACCCGGCCCGTAGAAGGCGTTTCGGGCAGCAGCCACGGCAAAAGCACCAGCGGGACGGCAGTCAGCAGCCAAACCAGTACGCCGACGTATCGCAGCCAGTCAATGGTGCGGATATCCGCCAGGGAGCCGATTCGATCCAGAAGGCGATTGATTGATTCCATGCCTGAAGATTCTAAACCGCTTTGAGCCTGGTGGGCAGTGTTCTTGGCGGATGGCCCAATAGTTAATCCCCGAAACTCCATCGCCAGCCAACCGATCGAGAGTAGCTGCTGTGAAATAAAAAAACCGCCGGTGTTTTACCACCGGCGGTCTTTCGTTTTCTATCGGACCTGCGGCACCGACGGTGCCACAGACCGTTTTTCTTCAGTCGATCAGCCGCGGAAGAAGCGGATGCTCAGACCACCAACCATCAGCATCATCAGGGTCAGGACGATCAGACCCCATTTCTGCATGGTCGGAACCGGCAGGGGCTCCCACTCGGAGACGCCGCAGCCCAGTTCCCAGGTGGCATCGATATCACCGGAGCAAACCAGCGCGCCGCCGAACGTATCACCGTCTTCAGCGTCGGCAGGCAGGGTGCACTGGACGGAGAAGTCCAGCGAGCCGCCGGGCTCAATCGTGCCAGCAATCGGGCTGGGTACGGTCGAGAACTCAGCGCCCGACACGGTGCAGCTTACTTCGCCAGGAGCCGAGCCGGTGTTGCTGAAGCTGCCGCCGCTGGTCAGGACGGTACCTTGCAGGCCGGTGCCCAGGTTGATGCTGCCAGGAGCCGGGGTCACGCTCACGTCCGGTGCAGAACCGGCTTCACCGGTGACAGCAACCGAGGCGTTCGGGTTGGTATCAGCATCGCTGGTGAAGTCAACCGAAGCGCTGTAGCTGCCGTCAGAGCCGGCGTTGAACTCGACTACGACGTCGCAGCTTTCACCCGCAGCCAGATCGGTTCCGGTACAGCCGTCGGTCACAATCGTGAACTCGGTATCACCCGTCAGGCTGGCGGCGCTAATGTTCAGCGAGGAGCTGGCGCCACCGGTATTGGAAGCGGTAATAACATCGGTGACCGGCATACCGCCCAGGTCAACCGTGCCGAAATCAACGCTTGCCGGAGCGACTGACAGCTCGGAAAGCTCTTCGGGTGGGGTGTCAATTACTTCGATTTGCCCTTCAACTACGGTGACATCAGCGGCTGCAACACCTTCCACCTCAAAGTCTGTGACACTCAAGGTAATGACATCTCCAGGGACAGCGGAAGCACTGATAGTGTAGAGAATAACACCAATCGGATCGATATCCGGCATCGGATCAGTAAAGCTGGCCTGACCGACCCGTACGGTGTCCTCATCAGGACTATTTCTTATTACGCAATTTTGAATGGGCTGAGTAGGAGCGTTCTCTAAACACCGAGACACATCCACTCCAGACACCCCTTCTTCAATCTGAGACAGATCAACGGTAACATCCAGATGGTAGGTTCTGGCGACTCCATCACCTAGGTAGAAAATTTCAACTTCAACTTGCTGCCCTGGAAGACCGGCGGCATCTTTGACGCCGACAGTCTGCCCAAAGGCCAAACTCGCGACCGCCATCAGCAGCGGTTCCACCGGCACGCCTATGGAGGCGTAGGCCTTCAGCGCCAGCTCCAGGAAGATCTTGGGTCCGACGCTGCCAT
>CALEIM010000192.1 GCA_937876395.1 uncultured Wenzhouxiangella sp.
GCTCGCGACGCGCCGGCCGCTCGAGGTGCACCTCGTCGGGCGGCTCGATGCCCACGTCGCTGAGAGCGACGCGCAGGGCGGCGGTGAGGGTGTCTCGGATCACAGTGAGGGCCTCGGACGGCTAGCGGGAGAGGAGCGCGTTGACCCGGTCGATGAGATCGAGCGGCTCGAACGGCTTGGTGACGTAGTCGTCGGCTCCGGATGCGATGCCCGACTTGAGGTCGGCGGCCTGCGCCTTCGCCGACAGCAGGATGATGGGGATCGATGCAGTCGCCTCGTCACCCTTCAGCGCCTCGACCAGCTCCAAGCCGGAGACCTTCGGCATCATGATGTCGCTGATCACGAGGTCGGGAGCGTCGATCTCGACCGGGACCTCACTCATGGGCAGGGATCGGCACGGGCACAGGTACCTCACGCGTGGCAGCTTCCTTACCGAACTATAGGCCGTGAGCCCGGGACTGTCATGCCGTCGGCGCACCGCGACGTGATTGGTCAAGGGGCCGATCGGGCCGGCCCTGGTCGCCGGCACCGCATTGGCCTTCGTCTCGGCGATCGGCAATTTCGGCATCGCCGCGCTTTTGGGCATTCCGGCTGCGCACACCCTGCTGCCGGTCCTGATCTACCAGCGCCTCGCGAGCTTCGGCCCGACGGTGATCGCCGAGGTCGCGGTGCTGTCGGTGCTGATCGGCGTCATCGCGTTCGCCGGCGTGCTGGCGCAGGGCTGGCTGCTGCGCCGGCGCGACGACTTCACGGCGGCCTTCGCGGCCAACGACCAGTCGGCTGCCGGTGCGCTGCTGGCCCTGCTGCTGGTGCTGTGGCCGCCGGTGGTTGAGGAGGTGCTGATCGAGCAGGCCGATGAGGGGCGCTCTGGGCGCTTGCTGGTGAGTGCCGGTCAGGCGCCGATGGCGGACACCATCGCGCGCGATCGGCCGATCAGCCTGTGGCGGCTGGAGACGCGCTCCGGCGAGGTCGTGCACGCCTGGCTTGGCGGCGTGCGTGACCAGGACAGCGGCGCGCTGCGATCTGATCTGCCCGACTGGCTGCGCCTGGTGCGCATCGACCCGCCCTGGCCTGATGGCGTGGATCTGGTGCTGGTCGGTGCCGATCAGCAGAGCTTTGAACTGGCGATCAGCTCCCTGCAGCGCATGTATCGACCCAACGCCCTGAACTTCGTGCAGCGCCTGGCCCTGGCGCGCGACCGATTTATCGAGCGCTGGCGCTGGCCGTTCAGCGCCACTGACGGTGGCTGAAAGACACCACCTCATCGATGGCTTCGGCGCGACAGCGCAGCATCAGCAGACGGTCGAAACCCAAAGCAACTCCGGAGCAGTCCGGCAGCCCTGATTCCAGAGCCAACAGCAGCGGTTCATCAATGGGCATGGGCTCCAGCCCCAGCGCCTGACGCTGCGCGCGGTCGCGCTCGAAGCGCTGACGCTGTTGATCGGCGCAAGTCAGCTCGTGATAGCCGTTGGCCAGCTCGATCGGTCCGCAGAACACTTCGAATCGCTCAGACACGCGCGGATCGTCGGGATCAAGCCTGGCCAGGGCTGCCTGGCTGGCCGGGTAGCCGTGGATGACAGTAATCGAGCCGGCGCTGAAGCCGGGCTGCACGCGGCTGGCAAACAGCCAGTCGAGCAGGCCGTCGCGGCCCAGACCCGGCGGCGCATCGTCGGCCAGTTCAGCCAGACTTGCGTCGTCTATCTCCAGGCCATCAATGCCCAGAGCTTCCCTGATACAGCTCTGCCAGCTTATAAAGCGGGCCGGCTGGCCAGCGCTGTCGGGCAGGCTTTGCTGCAGCAGTTCAACCACCTCGGCGGCCAGTTTTTGCCAACTCCAACCCAAGCGGTACCATTCAAGCAGGGTGAACTCCGGCTGATGGAGACGACCGACTTCGCCGCGGCGAAATACCGGCCCAAGCTCGAACAGATCGCCAACTCCGGCCGCCAGCAGGCGCTTGTGATAGTACTCCGGGGATGTTCTCAACCAGCCGTCCGGACCGCGAGTGGCGACGCTGGCGATCTGGACATCGGTCACCCCGCTGGCGGTCAGCAGCGGCGTACTGACTTCCAGCACCTGACGTTGATCAAAAAAGGCCCGGATGCTTCGGACCAGTTGAGCGCGCTGTTCAAGGGCCTGCCGCGATGCGCTCGGCCGCCAGTCACTCATTGGCTGGCAAAGGCCGCAGAAGCCCGCCAGCGTGAACTGTCGTCGCCCCGCCCCTGAGCGGCCAAGCGCCGCCGCTCGCTGCGCAGCTCGGTCAGGCGTGCATTGATGCGCGAGCGCTGGTAATAATCAAGGTCGTCGCGCTCGATGACGCGCTCAAGCTGGACAATGGCTTCGCGAATGCCGCCGCGCATGTAGTAGCTCTCCGCCTGGGCCTCGGCGGCGCGGGCGGGGTCGCCGGCACGATCAGCCGCCCGGGCGTAGAGCTCGGTCATGCGCAGATCATCGGGATAACGGTGGAGATACGGGCGCAGCAGGCCAACGGTCTGTTGGGCACGCTCTGCGTTACGTTCATGCATCAGGGCGCGCGCATATTCGGTAGTGACGAGGCGGTTGCCGGGATACTGTCGGTAGAGGGATTCCAGCCGGGCGATGGCCGCGTCGATCTGACCTTCGGCGATCAGCAGGCTGGCCTCGCTCAGGGCAAATAGCTGGTGGTCTGGATCGGCCGCCAGCAGGGTTTCAATCTCTGTGCGCGCGTCGTCCAGACGGCGGTCACCGAGCAAGGTCAGGGCAAGGCCATAGCGCATTGCCAGCGGCGGGCGTGTGCCGTCGTCGAGCCGGGCCCGGAACCAGAGTTCGGCCTGTCGGGCTTCGGTTTCCATGGCGCGCAGGCGCGCCTGCACGAAATGGAAGTCGTCGCGTCCGGAAGGCGCGCTGGCGTTCATGTTCTGGGCGCGCACCCGGGCTTCGGCAATCCGGTTGACGGTCAGCGGATGGGTGCGCAGGTATTCCGGCGGACCCTCGCCCATCGGACGGCTCAGGCGATTGAGGCGCTCGAAGAAGCGGGCCATGCCTTCCGGATCGTAGCCGGTGCGAGCCAACAGCTGGATGCCGATGCGGTCGGCTTCCGATTCGTGCTGGCGGGTGTGGCTGATCTGGAACTGCTGGGCGAGACTGATACCGCCCATCAGGATCGCCTGGCTGGCCTCGCCACCGGCACCGGCTGCGCCAGCCGCCAAGGCCAGGCCGATGGTCGCCAGCAGGGTCGGCAGGGATACCTGTTGACTGTTTTCAATGCCGCGGGCGATATGATCCTGGGTGATGTGGGCGACTTCGTGGGCAACAACGCCGGCGACTTCGCTTTCGTCGCTGGCCGCCAGGATCAGACCCGTGTGCAGTGCGATGACGCCGGCCGGCGCGGCAAAGGCATTGATGCTCGGTTCGCGCAGCACGAAGAAATGGAAAGACTCACGAGCGCGATCGGAATGCGAAACCAGGCGGTAGCCCATGTCCTCGAAATAGCCTCGAATCAGCGGATCTTCGACGAGCAGCTCGTAGGCCCGCATGTAGTGTTCGAAATCGCGCGGAAAACTGCGAGTCTGCTCAGGCGTCATAACCTGGGTGCTGGTGCCTCCCAGATCAGGCAAGCGGACGGAGCTCTGGGCCGCCGCCGGCATGCTCAAGGCCAGAATGACAACGACAACAGCGAATTTGAGGGCGACTCTATTCATCGTTGACTCTGACCGACGGCGGGCGCGCTGGTTTCACGCAAGGTAAACTGGACGCTTGGAAGAGCGCTTAACATATCATCGAATCGTGCTGCTGCGCGCCCGACCGGGCAGCGAGGGCAGTCGGCGCGCTGTGGCGAAAATTTGCGAGTGGACCGCCCAGACCCCGGCTGGACTGCTGGTGTTCCTGCACGGGCCGGGCGTGGAGCACGCCGCGCCCGAGGCGTCCGATGCCGACTGGAGCAGTCTGGCCGGGTCGCATGATATCGGTCTGGAAGTGTGTAGCGCGGCCTGGCAGAGGCGCCATCCGCTGGCCCCGGCCGAGCCCTGGCGACTTTCCAGCCTGGTAACGTTCTGGGATCGGCTCATGAACGCACGCCAGATTGTCTGCTTTGGAGCGGGGCATGAACTGCGGCAGGATGCTTGATCTGCTGCGGCACCGGCGGCGCGTCAGGGCAGGGCGCTGACTCATGCCCGAGCGACCCTGGCTGATTGTGATCTCGACCGCCCCCGCTGAGCCCGACAGCCGCGAGATGCTTGAACTGGTGCTGGCTGGAGCGGCGCTGGACTGTCCGCTTGCGGTGGTGTTTTTTGGCCCCGGCGTGGCCCATCTTGAGCCAGAGTGTTTTCGGCCCTGGCGTCAACTGATTGATTTTGATCTGGCCCGGGTCTACCTGGCCAGCCTCGATCCCTCCATGCTGCTGCCGCCCGGTGTCGAGATGCTGGATCAGTCCGGGCTGGCCGCGCTGCAGGAAAGCGCCCGTGGAGTGATGGAACTGTGAACGCGCCTGCGGATCTGTTCGTCAACGGCCAGCCGATTGCTCTGGATGAGGATGGTTTTCTGCGCGATCCGCAGCAGTGGTTTCGGGAGGTCGGCGAAGCATTGGCGGCGCGTGACGGCGCCAGGCTTGGCGAGCAGCACTGGTGGCTGATCGATTTTGTGCGCGATCACCAGCGGCACTACGGCACGCCGCCGCTGATGCGCGTGCTGGTCGCCGAGTACCGCAAGATCGGCGGCGACGGCAGTCGCGGCCTGTATCGCCTGTTTCCGGACGGCCCGGTGCGCATGGCCTGCAAGTACGGCGGCCTGGCCAAGCCCGACTGGTGTATCTGACGATATTGATTTCTGCTATTACCAGATCTTGAATTGCAAAAGACACAAAGCAGCAAAGAGCGCGAAGAGTTCAAAATCGAGCAGATATTCCCCCGTATCGTTAAGATTCATGGGTAATCAGGTATTGATTTGAGCTTTCCTAAGGAGAATGTTGAAAAATGAGTGAATCAATTGTCGTTTATTTCAAGCCCGGCTGCCCCTACTGCGCAGCCGCCGAGCGCCTGCTCACCGCCCGCGGGGCGGAGTGGACCGGAATCGACATCAGCGCCGACCCGGAGCGGCGTGAAGAAATGATCGAACGCAGCGGCCGCCGCACCGTGCCGCAGATTTTCATCGGTGACACCCACGTGGGCGGTTTTGATGATCTGGATGCGCTGGATCAGGAAGGCGCGCTTGAGCGGATGCTGGGCTGAACGCGCCGAGCACGTCGGGGCGTCTATAATGTCCGGTTTTGTGCAACCGATTCATTTCTGACAGGAACAGCGGCGTGACTCAGCAGATTACCGTCATCCGGGGCGACGGCATTGGACCCGAAATCATGCAGGCCACCCTTCGACTGCTTGATGCAGTTGGCGCAAGCTTTGATTACGATTTTCAGCTTGCCGGCATGGCCGCACAAGATGAGCTCGGCGAACTGTTGCCGCAGGCCACACTCGATTCGATCGAGCGCAACGGCGTGGTTCTCAAGGCGCCGCTGACCACCCCGATCGGCGGGGGATTCAAATCGCTCAATGTTGAACTGCGCAAGCGTTTTGACCTGTACGCCAACCTGCGCCCGGCGATCAGCTTCAAGGGAACGAACTCGCGCTACCAGGACATTGACCTGATCACGGTGCGTGAAAACACCGAGGGCGCCTATCTGGCCGAAGATGCGTTTACCGCTCCAGACGGCAGCCGGGCCGAGTCCAAGATGGTGGTTACGCGCAAGGGCTGCGAACGGATCGCACGCTTTGCCTTTGAACTGGCCCGCCGGGCCGGCAGAAAGAAGGTCACCATCGTGCACAAGGCCAACATCCTCAAGGACGTGGCCGGCATGTTTCTGCGCGTTGCCCAGGAAGTGGCCGAGGAATACAGCGATATCGAAAGCAACGACATGATCGTTGACAACGTTTGCATGCAGCTGGTGATGCGGCCCGAGCAGTTTGACGTGATCGTGACCACCAACCTGTTTGGCGACATCATTTCCGACCTGTGCGCCGGACTGGTCGGTGGCCTGGGCCTGGCGCCGGGTGCCAACATCGGTGACCGCGCGGCGATGTTCGAGGCGGTGCATGGCTCCGCCCCCGATATTGCCGGACAGGGCATTGCCAATCCCTGTGCCCTGATGCTCGGAGCCGCCCAGATGCTGGAACATCTTGATCAAGCTGAGCGCGCCGCCCGAGTGCGCGCAGCGATTGCCGCCACCATCGAGGCCGCTGACCGAACCACGCCCGATCTCGGCGGCAACGGCACGACCGAAAGCTTTACCGACGCCATTTGTGAGCGTCTCCAGCGTAGCTGAGGTGCTCCGGCCGGTGAGTAATTCGGAGTTGTTGCAGATTGGCAACAGCGCCATATAGCCTGTAATTCAGTGATGACCGGGATTGCGGCAGATCGGATACCGGCGGCCTGCGCTGGTGTTGTATTTTTGCCATGGAAGCGGCTAAACTAGACTCAGGTGTCTTTCCAACGGCTGCGGCTTGAAGTGAAACAACGGCTTGCAATAATTCTGGTTCTCGCCTTCGGCTTGTCGGCGGCGGCGCCGGCGCTGTCCATGCCTCGCTACGGCGCGCCGCTGTTTTCCTCGCAGGTCGGGCTGGCGTGGTACATGGTTGCCTTTGAACTCGGGCCGTGGGAGCAGTACCTGATCCACGAACTGACCCCCGAGCTGGAGCGCCTGCCGGCGCGTGAGCTGCCGCACATCAGCTGGCTGAATCTCGATGACGCCATCATTCTGCCGGAGTTTGCCCGCCGCCTGGTGAGCGGTGCCGAGCTGGCGCCCTTTGCCCTGTCCCTGCAGCAATTCCGCTCAAGCCTGCTGCTGCCGCAGACGCTGGGCAGCGGTCTGGGTGAAATCAACGCATTCGAGCAGTCGATGGTCATGCCGGGAGTCACTCGGCGCCTGTCAGACCACAGCGCATTGACCGTCAGCGCGGTGCTGGCCAGTCAGCGCTTCGGGGCTGCTGAAATGAATCTCCAGTCGGCTGACCGGCCGCTGGATTCCAGTCCGGCCTGGCTGGGCTTCGATCCGCGCCGCAACGAGGTTTCGCACGGCAGCGGCCTGCGCTTCGCCTTCAACAGTGAACTGACCGCCGGAGTGCGCCTGGAAGCGGCGTTTCAGTCGCGCATCAATATGGATGAGTTTGCCAGCCTGCGCGGCCTGCACGGCATCAGCGCCGAGCTGGATATTCCACCGCGCGTCCAGGTGGGTCTGGAGCTGAGCACGGGTGAGCGCTCACACTTCAACTTGAGCGTGGCACAGATTTTCTACAGTGATGTCAGTGCGTTTCCCAGCCGAGCGCTGCCGGCGCGCTTCACCGCCCTGCTGGGCGATCGCAACAGCCCGCAGTTTGCCTGGGGTGACCTGACCGTCTACAGCCTCGGCTGGCGCTGGAACCTGGACAGCGACGTCGAAATGTTTCTGGACTACCGCACGCGTACCCAGCCGCGCCCAACCGACCCAGGCCTGGCCGCCGCGCTGGATTCCGAGCTGGCCAGCAACGCTTTCCTGGCCGGAATTTCCAAGGGTGTGGGCCAGTTCAGCCGGATTCACCTCAACGCGGCCTACGCACCGCCGGAATATGCCTTCGGTGGCCATGTATTGGGCGTGATCTCGGACAAGTTTGACCAGGGCCTTGAAGTGCAGGCCATGCTCAGCATGTCGTTTTAGCGCCGACGGCTTTTCAACACCCCCGCTGCAACAACACTCCTGAATGAGACGATGCCCGGTGGCCTTCTTGCGGGGAAGGCCCACCGGGCAGGGCTATCCATGCGGAATGAATCTATAATCGGCTCATGATTGCGCGCGTCAACGAGTGGTTCCAGCGACAGTTTTCTGATCCTCAGGTCGTCATTCTCATCCTGTCGCTGGCGATTGGTGTCGTCGCCGTGCTGCTGTTTGGCAAAATGCTCGCGCCGGTGCTAGCCAGCCTGATCCTGGCCTATCTGCTGGAAGGTCCCGTGCAGCGGCTGGAACGCGCTGGCGCGCCGCGGCTGCTGGCGGTCAGCGCGGTGTTTGTAGGCTTCATGGCGGTGCTGGTGTATCTGCTGTTCGTGCTGGTACCCATGCTGACCCGCCAAGTGGCCGCCATCGTCCGCGATCTGCCCGGCTACGTCGCCCAGGCTCAGGACTGGGTGGCCACGCTGCCCGAACGTTATCCGCTGTTTGTTGCACCAGCCCTCAGCGATGAGCCGGGGGAGAGTGGAGGGGCTATCCTGGAAAATGGTGAACTGCTGATCGACGAGGCCGAACACGAGCTGGCCCTGATCTCACAGGAGCAGCTTTCGAACATCCTCGACAATCTCGGCGCCGAGGCGATCAGCTACGGTGCCACTCTGGTGTCGTTTTCGGGCGTGATCAACGCGGTCCACTTGCTCGTTTTCTTCGTGCTGATCCCGGTACTGGTGTTCTTTTTTCTCAAGGACAAGGTGGTCCTGATCCGCTGGTTCAGCCAGTATCTGCCGCGTGATCGGGCGCTGGTAACCAGCGTCTGGCAGGAAGTGGATTCCCAGATCGGCAACTATATTCGCGGCAAGGTGCTCGAGATCCTGATCGTCTGGATCGCCACCTATATCGTATTTTCCCTGTTGGGGCTGCCTTTCGTAATGCTGGTGTCGATGCTGGTCGGCTTTTCGGTGCTTATCCCCTATATTGGTGCGGCGGTGGCGACGATCCCGGTCGCCTTGGCGGCGCTGTTTGCCTTTGGTCTGTCGGCGCCGTTCTGGTATGTCCTGATTGCTTACGCCATTATTCAGGCGCTCGATGGCAATGTGCTCGTCCCCATCCTGTTTTCAGAGGTGGTCAGCCTGCATCCGGTGGCCATTATTATCGCCGTGCTGTTGTTTGGCGGAATCTGGGGATTCTGGGGCGTATTCTTCGCCATTCCACTCGGTACCCTGGTCAACGCCGTGCTGCGCGCCTGGCCGCGCCGAGAGCGTGAGACCTGCGACGAGTCCAGCGACTCGCCCGCCTGAAGCTGTGGGCCCGATCGACACCTGGCAGCGCGGGCGCAGCGCGGTTTTTCGCTTCACCCAGCACAGTTTTGAGCCTGCCTCAGGCCGAATCCGACTCGGTTATGAACTCGACGGCATCGCCCTGGAAGAGCAGCTCAAGCTGCCACCGGTCAAGGCTGTCGCCTGCCCGCAGGCGCTTGAAGCCGCACTTGATCTGCTTCACTGGTGCGCCGGAATCAGCTACTGGAAGGCGGGTTGCCCGCAAACCATTGAGTTCACCACCCCCCGTCGCCCCGACGCCTGGCAGGCCGCCTGGCTGGATCGCCTGTATCGCGAAGGTCTGGCCGAGTTTGCCTGGCTAAACGAGCTGGATCGGTCGCGCTGGGCAGGTTTTGAACGCGCCGAGCTGGCCGATCGGTCCGCATCAGCCAGCCGCTGCACGCTGCCCAGACGGCACCTGGTGCCCATGGGCGGTGGCAAGGACAGCCTGGTTGCTCTGGAGCGTCTGCGCAGCCTCGGCTACGGCCTGACCACCGTGCAGGTCGGCCAGGCCGCGCTGATCGCTGAGGTTGCGCGACTGACGAACAGCGATCACCTGATGGTCGAGCGCCGGCTTGATCCGAAACTGGCCGAGCTCAACCAGCGCGGTGCCTGGAACGGACATGTGCCGATTACCGCCATCAACGCTTCAGCGTTGATCGTGCTGGCCCTGGTGCTGGGCTTTGATCGGGTCGTCTTTGCCAACGAACGGTCGGCCGATGAAGCAAGCTTGCAGGCGGCCGACGGCACTCCGGTCAATCACCAGTTCTCCAAGTCGTTGATTTTCGAGCGCATGCTCGGCGACTGGCTGAAACGCTGCATCAGTCCTGATGTGCACGTCTTCTCGCTGCTCCGACGCGATCGCGAGCTGGCCATCTGCCGCGAGTTTGCCGCTTTGGAGCACTATCACGGTACGTTTTCTTCGTGCAATCGCAACTTTCATCAAGACGGCCCGCGTGGTGCGCGCTGGTGCGGAAACTGCCCCAAGTGTCACTTCGTTTTCCTGGCCCTGGCACCGTTTCTGGCGCCAGAGCGGATGGTGGCGATTTTCGGTCGCGATCTGCTCAATGAGCCCGAGCAGGTAAATGGATTCCGAGCGCTGCTGGCGCTGGACGGTCAAAAGCCTTTCGAGTGCGTTGGTGAGGCTCTTGAGGCACGTGCGGCCGTGCTCAGTCTGGCGGCCGATACACGCTGGCGCGACCGTGCCATCGTCAAGGCGCTCGCACCCCTGATTGACTGCGCGAGCACGCCCAGCCTGGAGGTTTTGTGCCAGCCCGGCGGCGAGCATCGCATTCCCGATGAACTGCTCCATGCTTGAGCAGTTAGCCGGCAAGCGCATCGGCATACTCGGCTACGGCCGCGACGGCCGCGCCGCGCTTGAAGCGCTGCTTGCTCGCCAGCCAGCCGCCGAGCTCACTGTTCTGGTCGAATCGGGCACGCCCGGAGCTTGCCCCGTACCGCTGCTGAGCGGGCCTTTTGACCAGCGCCTGGGCAGTTTTGATGTCCTGATCCGTTCGCCGGGCGTGCCGGTTGATCATCCGGCCCTGGTTGCTGCCCGCCGCGTCGGTACCCGGGTGGTCAACCCGGTCTCGATCTGGCTGGCCGAACGCGCCGCGGGGCGCACCGTCATCGGGGTAACGGGTTCAAAAGGCAAAAGCACAACCGCGTCGCTGCTCGCCCATCTGTTTGGCCAGTGCGGTCGATCGGTCCTGCTGGCCGGCAATATCGGCGTGCCGGTACTTGCCCACCTGGACACCGAAGCCGAAATCGTTGTGCTTGAGCTGTCCAGCTACCAGCTTGCCGACCTGGAAGGAGCGCTTGATCTGGGCCTGATCACCCGCCTGTTTCCTGAACACCTGGACTGGCACGGCAGCTCGGCGGCGTATTTTGCCAGCAAGCTGCGCCTGGCCGAGCTGCTCGGCGGCAAGCCGCTGCTGATCAATGCCACGGACCCCGTGCTGGTCGAACAGACCCGTGGCGTCCAGGGGCTGCTGGACGGCAATCGTCCGCCGGCCGTGCATCGTGATGGCGATGCGCTGAAGCTGGGATCAGACCGATTGTGTGAGCGCGCCGGCTTTCCGCTTATCGGGCGGCACAATCTCGACAATGCCGCGCTGGCCTTGCAGGCCGCCATTTTGCTCGGTCACACCGCGCCGGAACTGGTTGCCGCGCTCGCCGGCTTTGAACCCCTGCCGCATCGTCTGGAGCCGGTTGCCAGCCTGGCAGGGGTCCGCTACATCAACGATTCGATTGCTACCAATCCGCATGCGACCCTGGCCGCTCTCGAAGCGCTGGCGCCGGCGCCGGTCATTTTGCTGGTCGGTGGCCAGGCGCGCCCTGCGGACTGGTCACCGGTGCTCGACCGGGTTGCCGACCACGGTCTGGCCGGCCTGATTGGCCTGCCGGACAATGGGGCCGAGCTTGTTGATCTGTTTCAGCGTCGGGCCGGGCGGAAGATTGCGCGAATGGAGTGCTGCGATGATCTTGATCAGGCGGTCATCCGGGCCAGTGCGTTGGCGGTGCCAGGCGACCAGGTGCTGCTGTCGCCCGGCGCACCCAGCTTCAATCAATTTCGCGATTTTGAACAGCGCGGCGAGCGCTTTCGCCAGGCCGTCGCCGGTCAGGCCGCGCGGTCCACGGCATAAGCGGCCAGAAACTCCAGCGCGGCGCGCTCGGCAGATTCCGGCAGGCGCTCAAGCCGCCCGCGGGCGCGCTCGGCGAGCTGCCGGGCCTGGTCCATGGCGAGATCGGCTGCCCCGGTTCGCTCCATGATGGTGCAGACCTCATCGAGTCGGTCGCTGTCCGCCGAGGCGATGATCTCGTGGAGCCGTTCGCGCTCGCCTGGCGTTGCCTTTGACAGTGCCAGGATCAGCGGCAGGGTGACCTTGCCTTCGGCCAGATCATCGCCGGCATTCTTGCCGATTTCACTGCCATTGCCGCGGTAGTCGAGGACGTCATCGACGATCTGGAAGGCCTGACCCAGCAGCAGGCCGTAGTCGGCCAGATCATTGCAGACCGGCTGCGGACAGTCGCCAAGCACCGCACCCAGTCGGGCGCTGGCGGCAAACAGACAAGCGGTCTTGTCCGAGATGACCTGGAAATAGTCGGCCACGCTCAGGTCCGGATTGCCCATCTGCATGAGCTGCAACACCTCGCCTTCGGCGATGGTGTTGGTGGTGTCGGCCAGGATGGTCATGATCGACATGCGGTCGAGTTCGACCATGAGCTGGAAACTGCGAGAATATAAAAAATCGCCAACCAGCACGGAGGCCGCATTCCCCCACAGACGGTGCGCGGCCACCTGGCCGCGCCGGCGCGAGGATTCATCGACCACATCATCATGGAGCAGGGTCGAGGTGTGAATGAACTCGATGATCGCGGCCAACTTGACATGGTCGTTGCCGCGATAGCTGGCCGCCCGGGCGCTGAGCAGGTGGACCAGTGGGCGCATTCGCTTGCCGCCGCCGTTGATGATGTGGCGGCTGATCTGATTGACCAGGACGATATCGGAGGCCAGCCGATCGGCGATGAGCTGATCGACGGCCAGACGGTCGGCCTGAGTCAGCTCAAGAATCGCATCGATTCCGGCCGGAACCGTTGGCGCAGTGGAGTGGTTCATGGTTGACAATTATACGGGCCGATTTCCTTCACCGTGGCCGGTGATTCTGGCGACTGAGCTGTGCGACGCCTGTGCTAGACTTCCGGCAGTCCCAATCGAATGATAAAGGAGAGGCCTTCGTCATGGCCCGCGGAATCAACAAGGCTATCCTGATCGGTAACTTGGGTGCCGATCCCGAAACCCGCCACACGGCCGGCGGCAATGCAGTAACCAATTTCAACATCGCCACGTCCGAATCCTGGCGTGATCGGCAAAGCGGCGAACAGCAGGAACGCACCGAATGGCATCGTATCGTGATGTTCGGCAAGCTCGCCGAAATTGCCGGTGAATACCTGCGCAAGGGTGCAAAAGTCTACATTGAAGGCCGCATCCAGACGCGCAAATGGCAGGGTCAGGACGGCCAGGATCGCTGGACCACCGAAATCGTCGCCAACGAAATGCAGATGCTTGACGGCCGCAGCGGCGGGGGCGGTTCGGCGCCGTTCGACGATGGTGGGTCCTCCCGACCCTCGGGCCCGCCCGACGACGGCGGTGCGGGTCTGGAGGACGATATTCCGTTCTAGAGATATACCACTTGATCCTTCGGGTCCGCCTGTAGTCTGAAGCCCGGATGCAGGGTTTTCGAAATCGGCCTTCCGCTGCTGATCCCGCTGGCCCGGATGGGTGGCGCGGGCGGATTTCCTGCTTGCCGGGCGGCGGTTTGCGAGGCTGATCAACAGGTCTGAAAACAGGCACGCGTCACACACTCCATGCACACACTAATCGTTACCGGCGGCGCCGGATTCATCGGCTCGAATTTTGTCCGCCATCTGCTCGATAGCGACACGGTTCGGATCATCAATCTCGATCTATTGACCTATGCCGGCAACCGGGAGTCGCTGGCCGGCCTGCCGGATGACCGCCACGTTTTTGTCGAAGGCGACATCGGCGATGCGGCGCTGGTGCGTCGCCTGTTCGACCAGTATCGGCCGCAGGCGCTGGTGCACTTTGCCGCCGAAAGCCACGTCGACCGTTCGATTGACGATCCGGGGGCCTTCATCCGCACCAACGTCAACGGCACCCAAACCTTGCTTGATGCCGCTCTCGACTATTGGCAGGGCGGGGCAGACGACTTCCGCTTTGTCCATGTCTCGACCGACGAGGTCTACGGCACGCTCGAGCTCGACGAGCCGCCCTTTACCGAACGCCACCGCTACGCACCCAACTCACCCTACTCTGCATCCAAGGCGGCGGCTGATCATCTGGCGCGGGCCTGGCATCGCACCTATGGCCTGCCGGTGATGATCACCAACTGCTCGAACAACTATGGGCCGTATCAGTTTCCCGAAAAACTCATTCCGCTGATGCTGATCAATGCCCTGGAAGGCCAGCCCCTGCCGATCTACGGTGATGGCAAACAGCGTCGTGACTGGCTGTTTGTCACCGACCACTGCCGAGCGATTGAACGCGTGCTTGAACGGGGCCAGCCCGGACGGGTGTACAACATCGGTGGCAATGCCGAGATGAACAACCTGGAAGTGGTAGAGCTGTTGTGTGAGCTGCTTGATGAGCGTGTGCCGGCCGAACGGCCGCGGCGCGAGCTGATTGAATACGTCACCGACCGTCCGGGCCACGATCGCCGCTATGCGATTGATGCCTCAAGAATTCGCGACGAACTTGGCTGGCAGCCCTCGCTCGATTTCGCCACCGGCCTGGCTCTGACCGTGGACTGGTATCTGGACAGCCGGGACTGGTGGCAGCGCATCCGAGAAGGCCACTATCGCTCCGAACGACTGGGGGTAGCGCGCCTGTGAACCGAAAAGGCATCATTCTGGCCGGTGGATCCGGGACGCGGCTTTATCCGTTGACCCGGGTGATCTCCAAGCAGCTTTTGCCGGTCTACGACAAACCGATGATCTATTACCCGCTGTCGACCTTGATGCAGGCCGGGATTCGGGAGGTTCTGGTGATTACCACCCCGCACGAGCAGGACCTGTTCCGGAAACTGCTCGGCGACGGACGCCAGTGGGGAATCGAGCTGAGCTACGCGGTGCAGGAAAAGCCGCGCGGCCTGGCCGAAGCGTTCATCATCGGGCGCGAATTCATCGCCGACCGACCGTCGTGCCTGATTCTGGGCGACAACATTTTTCACGGCAGCGGCATCCGCGAGCTGCTCGACCGGGCCAACCGGCGCGAGCATGGCGCGACGGTGTTCGGCTACTGGGTCAGCGATCCTGAACGCTATGGCGTGGTCGAGATGGATGCTGCCGGCCAGGTGCTGTCGCTGGAAGAAAAGCCCGAGCAGCCCCGCTCCAACTATGCCGTTACCGGGTTGTACTTCTACGACCAGCGCGCCTGCGACTACGCGGCGGGGCTCAAGCCTTCCGCGCGCGGCGAACTTGAAATCACTGACCTCAACCGCTGCTATCTGGAGGCGGGCGATCTGACCGTCGAGCGCATGGGCCGTGGCTACGCCTGGCTGGATACCGGAACCCATGCCTCTTTGCAACAGGCCTCAAGCTACATCGAAACGCTGGAATCGCGCCAGGGCCTGCGCGTGGCTTGTCCCGAAGAAATCGCCTTTCGGCACGGCTGGATCGACAAGGCCGAGCTGCTGGAGCTGGCCGAGCCGCTGGTCAAAAGTGGCTACGGAGACTACCTGCGTCTGGTCGCCCGCACGGCAGGTCCCTGATGCAGGTTTATTCCACCGAACTGGCCGACGTGAAGCGGGTTGAGCCGCGCGTTTTTGCCGACGAGCGCGGCTGGTTTGCCGAATCCTGGCGAGCCGAGCGCTATCACGAGCACGGCATTGGTCCGGACTTTGTCCAGCTCAACAGCTCGCAATCGGGCCGCGGCGTTGTGCGCGGGCTGCACTACCAGTGGCCCGAGCCGCAGGGCAAGTTGGTCTGGGTCAGCGCCGGGCGGGTGTTTGACGTGGCCGTGGACATCCGCCCCAATTCAGCCGACTTTGGTCGCTGGACCGCAGTTGAGCTCGACGCCAAATGCCAGACTCAACTGTGGATTCCGGAAGGCTTTGCTCACGGCTTCCAGGTGCTGAGTGAAACCGCCACCTTCCACTATCTGTGTACCCGGCCTTACCGAGGCGAATTTGACGCCGCCATTGCCTGGGATGATCCGGATATCGGTATTACCTGGCCGCAGCAAGCGGCCGGCCTGTCGGAAAAGGACCGCAACGCCCCGCGCCTGGCTGAAATGGATCGGGCCAGTCTGCCGTCGTGACTACCCTGCTGCTCGGCGCCAACGGCCAGCTTGGTCGCCATATTGACGCTGAAATCGGCGGTTTGATCCGCTGCGGTCGTGATTCCGGCGACCACCGCCTGGATCTGCGCGATACCGATGCCCTGATCGCCCTGCTGGATCGCGCGCTGCCGCTCGACGCCCAAGCGCTCGATGATGTGCGCAGGCGCGAATCGCGCGCTGCGCTCAAGCGGCTGGTCGTCGCGGGCTTCGGCGCCATGCAGGCGATGATGTATGCCGCCGTGCTGTATCTCGGGGGCGGCGATGCA
>CALEIM010000193.1 GCA_937876395.1 uncultured Wenzhouxiangella sp.
GGCGGGGTCGTACCCCTCGGCAGTCGGGATTACGGACCGGCCGAAGCCGCTGACGATCAGCACGCGGCCTTCAAGATGCCTCAGCCAGATACTGTTCATGCCCAACAGGCCCTGTCCGACGTAGATTGGACAGCGTCCGCCGGCGTGGCCGAGCTCGGTAATCTTCATCAGGCTTGCGGCTCGGTCCAGCAGGCCCGGACCTCACGTTCGACGCGCGCGGCCATGGCGCCCGGTGCCGTATCCAGCGAGTCGACGGTCACCTGGGCGCAGGCCGTATACAGCGGGTTGCGTGCGGCCGCCATCTGCGTCAGGCGCTCGCGGCGGTCAGGGGTTTGCAGCAACGGTCGCTGGCGATCGCGCTCCAGGCGTCTGAGCTGCTGGTCGACGCCGGTACGCAGATAGATTACCAGGCCGCGCTGCCGAAGCATTTGGCAGTTGGCCTGACGCAGAATGCTGCCACCTCCGGTGGCCAGGACCACGCCCCGGCGCTGGCTGAGCTCGTCGAGCAGCTCGCTCTCGCGCTGGCGAAAACCGATTTCGCCTTCGATCTCGAAAATCACGGCCACCTCAACCCCGCAGCGCTGCTGCAGTTCCTGATCAAGGTCGAGAAAATCCAGATCAAGCCGCCGTGCGAGCTGGCGCCCGACGGTGGTCTTGCCCGAGCCCATCGGGCCAATCAGGAACAGGCGATCAAGCCGGCGGCCCGGCTCGGAGCTGCTCATCCGGCTTCCAGACATACGGGTCGCCAGGCGCTGCTCGGCGCAATAACGGGGCTGATCATGCAAGTCGGCAGCAGGACAAATGAACGAATATCAATGCTATCACGCCCGGCTGCAATCAGAGGACTGGTGGCTAATACCGATATTTGGCAGGTGCCGGTTTTGGTACCATTGCTTTTTTATGGCAACGGCTTGCCCCGGGCAATTATGCTGCGTTTTTCAATTTTGTTCATCATCCTGCTGCTTGGCCTGTTCACGGTTGAGGTGCTGCAGCCGGTCCAGACTCATGTCATATTGCCGTTCACGGCCGGCATCGCCAAGGTCAGCGTGTTTTTTATCGAGCTGTTTGACAGTGGCGTGTCTTCGGCGGGCAAGGTCATCATGGATATCGAATCCGGCTTTGCGGTCAGCATTGAGCCGGGCTGCAACGGCGTTGAGGCCCTTATTATTCTATTTGCCGCCATCTTCGCCTTTCCAGCCTCGCTCAAGCACAAGCTGGTCGGCTTTGCCATTGGCTTTGTCGCCATTCAGGCGCTCAATCTGGTGCGCATTATCAGTCTGTTCTATCTGGGTCAGTGGAACATGGTCTGGTTCGAGTGGTTCCATCTGTATCTGTGGCAGGCGCTGATCATTCTCGATGCCCTCGTTGTCTGGCTGATCTGGCTGCGCAAACTGCCGCCAGACAATGTGGGCGGCCCTGGTAGCGGTCCCGACAATGACAATTCGGCGTCGCTGGCTGCAACGTGAACCCGTTGTTGACGGCCGCCTGCCATCAGTCCAGCTGCACCGGTCTGGGGATCTCCATATGAGCGAACTGGTCGCCATGACCGACGACATCCTGGCCCGTTTCCGGGCCGGTTTCGCGCGTGCTGAAGCGGCCAGGGTTCCCGAGCCCACGGCCATGACCCTGGCGACCGTCGATGAGCGCGCCCGACCGGTCGCCCGCACCGTATTGCTCAAGGACGTGGACCGGCGCGGCTTCGTTTTTTACACCAACCTGGAGTCGCGCAAGGGCCGTAACCTGCTCGCCGGATCCGACGTTTCGCTGGTGTTCTGGTGGCGTGAGAACGAGGAGCAGGTACTGATCGACGGCCGTGCCGAAGCGCTCAGTGCCGCCGAGTCGGACGTCTATTTCTCGACCCGTCCGCGCGGCAGCCAGATCGGGGCCTGGGCGTCAAGGCAGTCGCGTCCCATGGCCAGCCGCGAGGAATTTCTTGATCGCTTGAAGCACTTTGAAAGCCGTTTCGAGGGTCGTCAGGTACCGCGCCCGGAGCACTGGGCCGGCTGGCGCGTGCGGCCGGATCGGGTGGAGTTCTGGTACGGTCGGCCGTTTCGCCACCATGAGCGGATCTGCTACGAGCTGTTGGACGGCGAGTGGCAGCACAGCCTGCTCTATCCCTGAACCGAACTCGGCTTACTCCGGGTCGACCGTCGGCGGCCGTTTCCGGCGGTCCAGATCGCGCTGGATCCAGGTTTCGGCCAGACCTTTCCACGGCTCGGTGTCGAGCGAGCGCGGCGTGTACAGGCCAGCGGCCTGGCGCTGACGCTGGGCTTCGTAGAGGATCAGGGCGGCCGCGACCGAAACATTCAGGCTGTGGGTCATGCCGAGCATGGGGATGATGACTTCGGCGTCGCACTCAGCCCGCGCTTCTTCACTGACGCCGAATTTTTCAGTGCCCAGCACGATTGCGGTCGGCTGTGTGTAGTCGGGCTGTCGGAAGTCCACGGCCCGGTCGGAAAAATGCGCCGCATACAGCGAGAAACCTTTTGCTTTCAGCTCTCGAAGTCCGGTTGCCGCGTCGTGGTGACGATGCAGGCCAACCCAGCGCTGCGCACCCTGGGCGGTATGGTTGAGCGGAGGAATGCCGCCAGTCGGCGGCACGGCGTGAGCCTCCATCGCGCCGACGGCATCGCAGCTGCGTAAAATGGCGGCGACGTTGTGCGCCTTGTGCACGCGCTCAAGGAAAACGGTCAGATCGGGCTGGCGTCGGGAGGCGATCTGCTCGATGCGGGCTTTGCGTTCAGGAGTCATCGCGGTATGGTAACCGCTGATCTGCGAAAATAGGCTGATGACTGATTGGTTTGAACGGTTCCGATCCTGGATTGCGCCCAGCGAGGACCAGCCGACGGATCCGCAGGCTGCCGCGCGCGCGGCAGCCATCATCCTGCTTGAAATGGCAGCCACCGACGAACACCGCGATGAGGCCGAACTGGCCATCATCCACCGTGCCATGCGCGATGTGTTTGCTATCGGCGATCAAGAACTCAAGGAATTTCTGCGCGATGCCGAGACGCTGCGCCGTGAGGCCGTGTCGCTGCACGACTTTGTCCGTGATCTCAAGGCCCGCCTGGATCGTGGGCAGCGCGATGATCTGGTCGAATGGCTGTGGCGAGTGGCCTGGGCTGACGGGCGGGTCGACCGCTACGAGGAGCAGCTACTGCGTCGCCTGGCCGATCTTCTCGGCGTACCGCACGCTGAGTTTATCCGCCGGAAGCATCGGGCCGCGCCGGCCGGATCGGGGAACTCTGATAAGTCCACTAACGCTCGGTAAAAAACTGCTGCCGGAATTCAAAGCTGTGCATTGCTGAGTCATCACCCTCTGGGCGCACGTCGATGGTGAAGATCAGGGTTTCTTCGTTGCTGATGCGGAAGGTCCCGATGTAATAAACGGCGCCGTTGTCGGCGACTTCTTCCAAAGTGACGCTGCGTTGCTGTCCGCTCAGGTTGATCGCCCGAGCGCTGACTGCGGCGCGCACTGGCTCATCCAGCGTGTCGCTGTCGCTGGCCTTTTGCAGCACGGCAATATTGAGCAAAGCCCGACTGCCCGAGCGCTGAATACCGTAGGCGCTGGCCACAGCCGGCGGCAACAGGGCTGTGTTGAGCGTGTTGTAGTGCACGCGGTGTCTGCCGATGTCTTCAAATTGCTGGGCCGCGGTCGATTCGGCAGCAAGCAGGAACAAGGCAGCAATCCAGACCATGGGGAGTGAGCGCATCATCAAAGTTCACCTTTATCCAGTAGCTGGCTTCGATGCTACGCTTACGAGCCCGGCTCGGCAAGCGCTCACACCCCCAGCAGGATGATCAGAAACTGAACTACGATCAGGGCGACGAGTGGGGAGAGGTCAAGGCCGCCCAGGCTGGGCAGTATGCGCCGGATCGGGGCCAGGACCGGCTCGGTCAACTGGTAAATCAGCGGCACGATGGGATGGCGGAAGCCCTGACCTACCCAAGACAGGATCACGCTGGCGATGATCAGCACCAGATACAGCACCAGCAGCATGCGCACCAGACGTAAGACGGCCAGCAGAGCGAGCGCCGGCAGGGACAGTGACCAGCCGCCGATGACGACCAGCAGCAGCAACAGCACCACTTCAAGTACGTACAGCCAGATCAGTCCGGCCAGGCTGACCGAACCCACATTGGGCACCAGGCGGGTCAGCGGCTTGACCAGCGGATCGGTGATCTTGATCAGCGCCTGGCAGACCGGGTTGTAGTAGTCGGCGCGCAGCGCTTCGAGCAAAATGCGCAGCATCAGCGCTACCAGGTAGAGGTGAAATGCTGTTTCGACCAGAAAGGTCAACGCCTGGTTGGCCTGTCCCATCAGTCGGCTCCGAGCTCGCGGCCGCGTCGAACGGCGGCCTGGACCGCTTCGTCAACGATGCGCGCAAATTCGTTGGCGGTGAGGCTTTCCAGCGCTGCGGCGGTGGTTCCACCCGGTGAAGTAACGCGAATGCGTAGCTGTTCGGCGTCAAATTCGGACTTTGCCAGCATCACGCCGGCGCCATAGGCGGTCTGGCGGGCCAGCCGGGCCGCCGTCTCCGGGCTTAAACCGGCGCGCCCGCCGGCCGCGCTGAGCTGCTCAACCAGGGCAAAGAAGTAGGCTGGGCCGGAGCCGGACACCGCCGTGACCACGTCCATCTGAGCCTCATCGTCGACCCAGACGACCTCGCCGGCCGCTTTAAGCAGACGCGTGGCCAGGGCGCGCTCGGTTTCGCTCACAGCGGCGGCCGCGACCAGCCCGGTCATGCCGGCCCGGTAAAGCGCCGGTGTATTAGGCATCGCCCGGACGATCTGCTGGTGGCCGTTGAGGCCGCGCTGGATGCGCCCGATGGGGACGCCGGCGGCGACCGAAATGACCAGGCTGCCAGCATCAAGCTGGCCGGCCAGTGAAGCGAGCACCGCGTCCATGACCTGCGGCTTGACCGCCAGCAGCACAGCGCTGGCACCGCCCACGGCCTCGGCGTTGTCGGCGTAGACGCCAACGCCCGGATCACGGGCGAGGTGCTGGCGCAGATCGTCGCTGGGATCGGCCACGCGGATGTCCTCAGGTCCGGTACCGCTGGCAATCAGGCCGCCGATCAATGCCTGAGCCATATTGCCGCCGCCGATAAAGGTAATGGGATCGCTTTTCATGACCGGTATTGTAGTCGGTCGATCTCTGGTCAAGATCTGGGTCCGAACAGTGCGGTGCCGATGCGCAGCATGGTTGAGCCTTCGGCAATGGCCGCTTCCAGGTCGGCGCTCATACCGGCCGACAGGGTATCCATCTGCGGAAACTGGCGTTTGAGCTTGTCAAACAGCGCGCGCAGCCGGGCAAATACGGCGCGTTGGTCGGCGTAATTTTCGCGCGCTGCCGGGATGGCCATCAGGCCACGCAGCTCAAGGCGCTGGCAGGCAGCGATTTGTTCTGCCAGGGCGTGGATCTGCTGCGGTGGACAGCCGGCTTTTTGTGCCTCGCCGTCCAGGTTGACCTGCACCAGCACCTGGAGTACGGCGAGTTCGTCCGGGCGCTGAGCGTCAAGCCGCGTAATGATTTTGGCCCGGTCGACCGACTGCACCCAGTCGAAATGTCTGGCGATCAGGCGGGTCTTGTTCGACTGAATCGGGCCAATGTAGTGCCACTCCAGGTCAAGTCCGGTCAGAGCGTCGATCTTGCCGATCGCCTCGTCGACGTAGT